>PJQG01000018.1:19167-19741 GCA_002861595.1 Actinomycetota bacterium | reverse complement strand
CGTGGCGGTTGGCGTCGAGGTAGGCCTCGATGTCGGCCTCGGCCAGCACGACGCGCCGCCCGGCGTAGGAGTAGGCGATGCGACGCTGGGCCACCAGGCGGCGGATGAGACGCTCGGTCAACACGCCGGGGTAGGCCTCCACTGCCTGGGGGATGGTGAAGTACCGCCCCCGTCGCCCCGACGCTGCGGCGGGCGACGACGACGACGCTCCACTGCTGCGAGGCTCGGGCCGGGAGGCCACCCGGCGAAGTTACGCCCGTGTGGTTCCGTCGTCAACTGGTAGATTCTCAGTGTGTGATTTCGTGGACTCCAGCGGTCTCCAGCGGACTCCAGCGGACAGGAGCGACAACGAACATGGTGCGGAAAAAGCCCAAGGCGGCGCCCCCCGGGCGGGCCCTCTTCTTGGGCCTGACCCCCAACCAGGTCGTGGCCTACAACCTGGCCCGGGCCCGGGAGCTCAAGGGCTGGACCCAGGACCAGGCGGCCGAGGCCCTCGAGCCCTACCTCGGGGTGCGCTGGTCGAAAGCCAGCGTGTCGCAGGCCGAGCGGTCGGTGGCCGGCGGCTTCGTGCGCA
>PJQG01000018.1:0-19145 GCA_002861595.1 Actinomycetota bacterium | reverse complement strand
GGCCTTCGCCCGGGCGTTCGACCAGCCCGTCACCTGGTTCTTCATGCCTCCCCCGCCGTGGGCCGGCCCCGGGATGCCGGCCAAGCTGGCCGTGCCCGACGCCCCGGCGTTCGGTGAGGCGCTGGCCCTGCTCGTCGACCTTGTCTTCGGCGACGACGTGCAACAGGCCCAGCTGGTGCTGCGCCTCGACGCCTTCCTGGACGAGGTCGGCCCCGGCGGGCTCACCGATGCGCAGTCACGGGTTGCCTCGCTGGCCGGCCAGCGCACGGCCGCCCTGGTGCGCCAGTCCTTCGCCGACCTGGGCCGCTGGCAGACCTCGCTGCGCTCGCTGGCCAACCAGCTGGAGGACCTCGAGGTCCGGGCCAAGCACCTGGTGGCCTCCGAGGTCGGGCTCGAGAGCGAGGACCTCCGGGTCACGTCGACAGCGGAGGGGCTCACCCTCGCACGCGACCTCGATCACCTCGCCGGGACTGAACCAGACTCCAACGACGAGACGCCGGCTGAGGTCGAGGGCGACCAGCCGGCGCCACCGAGCGCCCGTCGGCGCCGGCCGCCCTCCGCCACCAAGAAGTCGACCAGGAGGAAGAGCTGATGGGCTCGATCCGACGGGCACCCCGCACCAACCGCTGGGAGGCCCGCTACCGCGACCCAACGGGACAACAGCGGACCGCCACCTTCGATCGCCGGGCCGATGCCGTGGCCTTCCTCGCGGCGACGGAGACGGACAAGCGGCGTGGGGAATGGCTCGAGCCCGAGGCCAGCCAGATCACCCTCCGCCAATGGCACGCCCGATGGTGGCCCACAGTGGAGAAGAGCGACCGAGCGGCCAACACATTGGTGCAGTACGAGAGCATCCTGCGCGTGCACGTGCTTCCGCACCTCGGCGATCGCCGGCTGGCAACGCTGCGGCGGATCGATGTCGAGGAGTGGCTGGCCATACTTCGCGAGCGTGGCCTCGGCCAGTCGGCCACTCGAACGGCCCGGACTCTGCTCGGGATGATGCTGTCGAGCGCCGTGGAGTCGAGGGTGGTCAGAAGCAACCCGCTCGCCGGGATCAAGATGACTCGGGGCGGCGCGAGCCGGGCGAGACAGGTGCTGACCGTCGCGCAGGTGGAAGCGCTCGCCGACGCCGCCGGGCCCTACCGCGTTCTCATCCTCGTCCTGGCGTACTGCGGGCTGCGGCCGAACGAGGCGTTCGCCCTCCGCCGTCGGCATCGCGACGACTTCGGTCAGCTGGTCGTCGAAGCCGGCCTCGTCGAGGTTCGCGGACGGCTCACCGCTACTGACGGCAAGACCCATCGGCGGCGGGTCGTCCCGCTCCCCCGCTTCGTGGCTGAGGAGTTCGACGGGTTGCTCGCGACCCGGCCTGGTGGGCCGGAGACCCTAGTGTTCGTCAACTCGACCGGAGGGCCCATCGGGCTCCGGAACTTTCGCCGGCGAGTCGACGCCGCGGCAGCGGCCGCCGGCCTCCCGGAGTGGGTCACGCCGTATACGCTCCGGCACACCTGCGCGTCTCTGCTGGCTCAGCAAGGCGTGCCCGTGACAACTGCGGCGGCCATGCTCGGGCATGACCCCTCAATGTTCCTGCGGGTCTACAGCCACCTCTACCCGGACGATCTCCGAGGCGCAGCTGCGGTGCTCGACGCCGCCCGAGCGACTGAACTGCGCTCGTCATGTGGTGCAGATGTGGTGCAGGCGCTCGGCCCTGAGAACCGTCGGCCTACAAGGCTCTGACCTGCTCTTTTCTCGTCGGGCTGGGGAGATTTGAACTCCCGACCTCTTGACCCCCAGTCAAGCGCGCTAACCAAGCTGCGCCACAGCCCGTGGCCTGTCCAGGCTAGCCGTTTCCCCGCTGCTCACAGGTGGCCGAGCAGCCACACTGCGCCCTGATAGGCGCGAAAGCCGAGATAGGCCACGACCGCGGCCACGAGGAGCTTGAAGTGCCATGGCGCGCTCGGCTCAGCGGCATGGGACGCGACGGTGCGGCCGCACCCTGGGCAGCGCTCCGGCGAGCCCGTATCCGAACCCTCGACGAAGCGGCTGCACGCCTCGCACCACGGCATGCGCCCCTCCGCTCAGATGCGCCGGACGGCGAGGATGGCCACGTCGTCGGCCAGGGGGGCGGAGGCGAAGTCCCGGGCCGCCTCCAGAAGTCCCTTGCACAGCACCATGAGATCGTCGCCGGGATCGCGGCGGAGGAACTGGGCGACGCGCTCCTCGCCGAACAGCTGGCCGCCGGCCCGAGCCTCGGTGAGCCCGTCGGTGTACATCATCAGCACGTCCCCAGGGTCGAGGGGTAGCTCCCGGCTGAAGTAGGAGCCCTTGGGGTCGAGGGTGAGCAGCGGACCGGTGGCCCGCAGCGGGCGAACCTCGTGGTCGTGCCAGACCCAGGCCGGCGGGTGGCCGGCGGATGCGAAGCGCAGGGTGCCGGCCGTCTGGTCGAACACCACGGCGCAGAGCGACACGAAGTCCTCCGGCCGGCCCTGGGCCGACAGCACGAGGTTCAGCTCCTCGATGGCCTGGGCCGGATCGCGGTACTGTCGCAGGAAGACCCGCAGCAGGTACTTGACCTGGAAGGCGGTGATCGACGGCTCGATCCCGTGCCCGGCCACGTCGCCGATCACCGCGGCCAGACGGCTCGTCCCCGTGGGGTACAGGTCGTAGAAGTCGCCGGCGAGGGCGCCCGTTCCCGGCTCGTAGACGTGGGCGATCTCGAAGCCCTGGATGGCGGGCAGCTCGTCGGGAGCGAGGCGGGCGGCCCAGCGCATGGGCGTGAACTGGGCGTTCTGGTTCAGCACCTCCTGGGCCCGGCGTTCGAGCAGCCAGCGCTGCTCGGCCAGGCGGGCCTCGCTCAGGATGCGGCGCCCGTAGCGGATCGACACGCCCACGGGCAGGAGCAGGACGAGGAACACGAGGTGAACGGCCGAGCCCTTGGTGAGCGAGCTCACGGCGCTGACGGTGGCCAGCAGGGCGTAGAGCACCACGTTGTGGATCTCCTTGCGGAATGCGAGGTGTGCCCCTTGTGCTCCGGGCCCGGAGCTGCCCTCGCTCTGGCTTATGCGCCGCCACGTGCGCTGGAGCCGGAATGCGGAGCGGGCCCACACCACTCCCGCTGCGAGGCAGGCGAAGGCCACGATCAGCAGGACGGGCCTGTTCACCATCTCGCGGAAAGCTACCTCGGCCTCAAGCGCCCCGCCGCCGGACCCGCAGCTTCAACGGCGTCGGGCCGAAACCGAAGTGCTCCCGGATGCGGCCCTCGAGGTAGCGAAGGTAGGGCGCGGGCAGGTTGCGGCTGGCGAAGATGGTGAAGGTGGGCGGATCGACCGCTCCCTGGGTGGCATAGAGGATGCGGCAGTTCGGAGGAGGATGGGCGGCCTGGGCCTGCTGCACGAGCTTGTTGAGCTCGGCGGTCGGCACCCGTCGGTGATAGGCCTCGATGGCGGTACCGAGGGCGGGCAGCAGCTTGTTGACGCCGAGCCCGGTGCGGGCACTGATCTTGAGCACGGGGGCATAGCCGAGGAAGGCGAGCCGGTCGGCGACGCCCTCGCGCACCGCGGCCCGGGCTTCGGCGTCGAGGGTCTCCCACTTGTTGAGCACCACGACGATGGGGCTGCCCGCGGCGTCGATGCGTTCGGCCAGGCGCTGGTCCTGGTGGGTCACGCCTTCGATGGCGTCGATCATCAGCACGGCGGCGTCGGCCTCGTCGATGGCCTGCAGGGCCCGGACCAACGAGTAGTACTCCGGCCCCTCGCCGACCCGCGACTTGCGGCGCATCCCGGCCGTATCCACCAGGAGCAGAGGACCTTCGTCGGTCTCGATGAGGGTGTCGATGGCGTCACGGGTGGTGCCAGGCATGTCGTGCACGACCGACCGCTCGTCGCCGACGAGCCGGTTGAACAGGGTCGACTTGCCCACATTGGGCCGGCCGACGATGGCCACGGCCGGCGCGCCCTTGGCTCGGTCGTGGTCAGACGTCGCCTCCTCCAAGACCTGCGAGCCCGGGTCGTCGGGCTGCTCGTCGGGAAGCAGGCGGACGACCTCGTCGAGCAGGTCGCCGGTGCCCCGACCGTGCAGGGCCGACACGGCCCAGGGGTCGCCCAGGCCCAGGCGGCCGAGGGCCCAGGCGTCGGCCTCCCGCCCCTCGGAGTCCACCTTGTTGGCCACGAGGAGCACGGGCTTGTCCGAGCGCCGCAGGAGGCGGGCCACTCGGTCGTCCTCGTCGGTGGCGCCCACCGAGGCGTCGACGACCAGCAGCAGGAGGTCGGCGGCGGCCATGGCCCGCTCGGCCTGGGCGCTGACCTGGCGGTCGAGGGCATCGTCGGTGGCCAGCCAGCCGCCGGTGTCGACGACGGTGAAGTCCCGGCCCACCCACTCTGCCGACAGCTCCTTGCGGTCACGGGTGACGCCCGGGCGCTCCTCCACGATGGCGTCGCGCCGGCCCACGATGCGGTTGACCAAGGTGGACTTGCCCACATTGGGGCGTCCCACCACGGCCACCACCGGCTTCATGCCGGCGCCGGCGCCTTGCGCTCGGCCGGAGCGCCGCCGAGCAGCGCCGCACGCAGCGAGGCCCCGTCGGTGGGCACGATCTCGACGGGGCGGGGCAGTGCGGAGGGCGCCGTCCCGTCGAGGAACACGCCGTTCGAGAGACACACGTCGGGCAGCAGGTAGCGGTGGCCCTCCGGCTCCTGAGCCAGCGCGGCGGCGACGTCCTCCCCCACCATGAGCCCGGTGACGCCGATGTTGCCCCCGAAGAAGCGGTTCTGAACGGGCACGAGGCGCACGTCGCGCCTGTTCACGTGGTGGAGCAGGGGGCCGAGCACGGCGGCGCCGTACTCGCCGGTGATGATCCCGATCTCCGTGCCCGCTCCGCAATGGGCGGCTGGCGTGGCGGTGCGGGGCGCGACGCGTCCGCTCCACGCCACCCGAGGGGCGCGATAGCCCTCCGCCGGCGCCCCGTCCACCCAGGCGAAGAACCCGGCTTTGACCCCCATGGCGTCGTCGCGCCGACCGCTGAGCGTTTCCGCCAGCAGCCGGGCCATGCCGATCCCGTCCTCGTGCATGGCAAAGCCCTCGTAGGCCTCAGCCGGTGGGAAGGGGCGCCCGGCCAGCAGGTAGTACTCGTCGGCGGCGAAGACGAGCCGGCGCCCGAGCGTGGTGTGAAAGACGGCTTGCCACTCCTCCACGGTGTCCACGACCGCCGCTGCCTCCCCCGGGGTGTGGGGCCTCATGGCCGCCTCGTTCGACCAGCGGCTGACCCCGAGAGGGACGACGGCCACGCTGGCCAGCTCCGGGTAGCAGTCCAGGACGCCGGTCAGGGTGTCGTTGAGGACCTCGCCGTCGTTGACGCCGGGGCACACCACCACCTGCCCGTGGACCTCGATGCCGTGGCCCAGCAGGGCCCGCAGCCAACGCAGGCTGGTGGCGCCCCGCCGGTTGCGCAGCATCCGGCTGCGCACCTCGGGGTCGGTGGCGTGGATGCTGACGTACAGCGGGCTGAGGCGCTCTGTCACCACCCGCTCCAGGTCCAGCTCGGTGAAGCGGGTGAGGGTGGTGAAGTTCCCGTAGAGGAACGACAGCCGGTAGTCGTCGTCCTTCAGGTAGAGGCTCTTGCGCAGCCCAGGCGGCAGCTGGAAGATGAAGCAGAACTCACAGTGGTTGTCGCAGGTGCGGACCTGGTCGAACAGCGCCGAGGAGACCTCGGCACCGAGGGGCTCTCCCGGCTCCTTGCTCACCACGATGCTCAGCTGCAGGCCGCCGCGATCCACGTCGAGCTCCACCTCCGCCTCGTCGGCCAGGAGGCGGTACTGGATCACGTCCCGGGGGACCTGCCCGCTCATGGCGACGATCCTGTCACCGGGTCGCAGCCCGGCCCGGGCGGCGGGTGAGCGGTCGGCCACGGCCACCACGCAGGGCAGCGACATGGTGACAGGATACGTTGAGCGACCTGTAGCCTCCTTCTGGATGGCCGTCGAGCGGGTTCTGCTGGCAGCGCCGAGGGGCTTCTGCGCCGGCGTGGAGATGGCGATCAAAGCGCTGGCGTGGATGGTGCGGGTCTTCGAGCCGCCGGTGTACTGCTACCACGAGATCGTCCACAACCAGATCGTCGTCGACCGCTTCCGCCGCCTCGGGGTGGTGTTCGTCGACGACATCGACGAGGTTCCGTCCGGCGCCCCGCTCATGCTGAGCGCCCACGGTTCGGCCCCCGAGGTGGTGGCTGCGGCCCGAGCAAACGGTGGCGTCGTCGTCGATGCCGTCTGCCCGTTGGTCACCAAGGTGCACCACGAGGTGAAGGTGCGGGCGGGGAAGGGCTACACCGTGGTGTACGTCGGCCACGCCGGCCACGACGAGGCGGTGGGCACCATGGCGGTGGCTCCCGACGCCGTGCGTCTGGTCGAGACCACCGAGGATGTGGCCGCTCTCGACCTGGGCGACGACGAGCCCGTGGCCTTCCTGGCCCAGACCACCCTCAGCGTGGACGAGTGGGAAGGCGTCCGCGACGCCACCCACCAGAGGTTTCCGGACATGTGGATGCCCGGTCGCAGCGACCTCTGCTTTGCCACCACCAACCGCCAGTCGGCCCTCAAGGTGATCGCCGAGCGGGCCGACGCCCTCATCGTCATCGGGTCGGCCAACTCCTCCAACACCGTCGCTCTCGAGAAGGTGGCGCGGGCGGAGTGCCGGGGGCCGGTGCACCGGGTCAACGGGCCCGACGAGGTGCCCGACAGCCTCTCCGGCACCGTCGGGGTCACCGCCGGGGCGTCCGCTCCCGAGGAACTGGTGCGCGCGGTGGTCGACCGGTTGGCGCCGAGCGGTGGCGTGGAGGTGGTCACCATCACCACCGAGGAGGAGTACTTCCCTCCACCACGAGAGCTGCGCGACCTGCTCCGTGCCGCCGTGGTCGCCGCCAGCGGCTCGCTCCTCGCCCCGCCGGCATCGGCCGGCGTTCTGACCGACGACCGGGCCCTGGCCGCCAGCGACGTGCTCGACGACCTCTCTCGCTGATCCACGCAGCCGTCGAGCTGGAGGGGCCGGCCGGCCGGGTCAGGCGCCGGCCTTGACCTGGGCCTCGTCGAAGAGGCGCTGGATCTCACCGTGGAGGCGCGCCGTCAACTCCCGCACGGCGCGACGGGGCGCCCGAGAACCGTCCACCGGCGCCGGGGGGACGATGGGCTCCCCCACCACGATGTGCACCCGTGTCGGGCGCATCAGCCTGGCCCCCTTCGGCATGGCCCGCTCGGAGCCACCGATCCCGACGGGGACGATGGGCACCTCCGCCCGCAGGGCCAGGTAGGCCGCTCCCTCCTGCAACGGCTGGACGATGGGCCCCGACCGGCGGCCGCCCTCGGGGAAGACCACCAGCGGCTCACCCCGCTCCAGCACCTCCATGCACTTGCGCAGCGCCTCCCGGTCGGAGGTCCCCCGCCGCACGGGCACACCGCCGAGGTTGTCGAACAGCCACGCCGACGCTCGGTACTTCCACATCGAGTCCTTGCCCAGGAAGCACATTCGCCGCGTCGTGATGGCGCCGGCGAGGGGCGTGTCGATGTTCGAGCGGTGCACCGGGGCGAGGATGAACGGTCCCTGCGGAAGGTGCTCGCGGCCCTCCACCCTCAGCCGCCACACGACCCGGCAGAAGCCGGCCAGCGCGTCGCGACAGATGCGGTAGAAGACGATGTCGCGGGTGGTCACAGGAGGGCCAGCACCTGCTCGACGACCTCGTCGATGGTGACCCCGGTGGTGTCGATCACCACCGCCGCGTCGGCCACCCGCAGGGGCGAGGCCGTCCTGGTGGAGTCGAAGCGGTCGCGGCGGGCCAGGTCCAGGGCGACGCCCACGGTGTCGCTCTCGGCGTTCTGGAGAGCCCGGCGCCCGGCTCGCTCCTCCTCGCTGGCGGTCAGGAAGACCTTCACCTCGGCGTCGGGGAACACCACCGTGGTGATGTCCCTGCCCTCCACCACCACGCCGGCCATGGGGGTAACCAGCTCACGCTGGCGGCGCACCATCTCGGTGCGCACATCAGGTTGGGCGGCGACGACGCTCACCACGCCCGTGACCTCCCGGCCCCGGATGGCCTCGGTGGCGTCCATGTCGTCCACCACCACCGGCGGGCCGAGCTCGATGCGGACGTCGCGCGCCACGGCGGCGACGGCCTCCCTGTCGAAAGGATCGATGCCGCGGGCGAGGACGGCGAAGGCCACGGCCCGGTACATCGCTCCGGTGTCGAGGTAGTCGTAGCGAAGCCGCGTGGCCACGGCCCTGGCGATGGTCGACTTGCCCGACCCGGCCGGGCCGTCGATGGCGATGACTACTCCCACAGCCGGTGCAGGTCCTCCTCGAAACCGGGGTAGCTGGTGGCCACCGCCTCCCATCCTTCTATGCGGGTCGTGCCGTCGGCCACCAGCGCGGCCACGGCCAGGGCCATGGCCACACGGTGGTCGCCGTGCGCGCGCACCAGGCCGCCCTGCAGCGGGGCGCCGCCGGTCACGACCATGCCGTCCCCTCGGGCCTCCACCTCGGCCCCCAGGGCGGTGAGCTCGCCGGCGACGGTGGTGAGGCGGTCGCTCTCCTTGACCCGCAGCTCGCCCGCGTCGCTGAAGGTGCTCACGCCCTCGGCAACGGCGGCGGCGACGGCCAGGACGGGGATCTCGTCTACCAGCCCGGGAACCTCGGAGCCGCCGACGTCGGTGGCATGCAATGGTGCGGAACGCACGTGGAGCCGGGCATCGCTCGACCCGACGGGCTCCACCTCGATGTCGGCCCCCATGCGCCGGAGGACATCGAGGAAGCCGGCGCGGGCCGGCCCGAGGTACACGGGCTCGATCGTCACCTCGCTCCCCGGCGCCACGCAGGCGGCCACCACCCAGAACGCAGCCTGAGAGGGATCGCCGGGCACCACGAGCTCGAAGGGGTGGACCTCCGAGGCGCGCACGGTGGTGGTCAGGCCGTCCGCGCTCACCTCCACGTCGGCGCCGCAGGCCGCCAGCATCTCCTCGGTGTGACGCCGCGTGCCCACCGACTCCCGCACCACCGTCTCGCCCTCCGCGCCCAGGCCGGCCAAGAGGACGGCGCCCTTCACCTGGGCGCTGGCCACGGGGAGGCGGTAGTCGATGCCGTGCAGCCCACCCCCGGTGACGGTCAGCGGCGGGAAGAGGACGCCCTGCTCGCGCTCTGTCCCCTCGACGCCCGCTCCCATCCGGCGAAGCGGGATGGCGATGCGGTCCATGGGGCGGCGGGCGACGGAGTCGTCCCCGGACAGCACGGTCCGCCACGGGAAGGCCGCGCAGAAACCACTCAGCAGCCGGATCGTGGTGCCCGAGTTGCCGACGTCGACGGGGCTGTGGGCGGCGTGCAGGCGCCGGCGCCCGCCGGTGATGCGCTCGCCGTCGATGCTGGCGCCGAAGGCCTGCACGGCCGTGGCCGTTCGCACCACGTCGTGGCCCGTGGACAGCCCGGTCACCGTCGAGGTGCCTTCAGCCAGCGCGGCGAGGAGCACGGCTCGGTGCGAGATCGACTTGTCACCCGGCACCTGCACGCTCCCGCGCAGGGGACGGCCCCCGGTGACTTCGAACGCCGTCACCCGAGCGGCTGCACCGACGGCCGGAACCCCCGCTCCACCAGGGTGTGGCGGAGGTGGTCGGCCGAGCGCGCGTCCACGACGAGCACGAGCACGCCCCTGTTGCCCTCCACCGAGTGGGCCGTCTCCATGTCGACCACGTTGATGTCCAGCTCGGCGGCCAGGGTGAGCACCTCGGCGGCGGCCCCGGGACGGTCGGGAACGGGGACCCGGACCTCGGCCAGGTCCTCCGGACGAGGGGCGCGGGCGGGCAGGTTCGTGCGGGCGCCTCGGGCTCCCTCGAGGACCTCCAGCAGCTGGGCCCGGTCCCCCGCCTGCACCGCGTCGCGCACCTCGCCCAGAGCACCGACGAAGCGGTCGAGGGCGGCGACGATGGCGGCGCGGTTCTCGGCGCAGATGTCGGGCCAGATGCCGGGGTGGCCGGCGGCGATGCGGGTCATGTCCCGGAACCCGCCGGCGGCCAGGCGCAACATGGCCGCGTGTTCGGTGGCGCCCTTGGCGGCGACGCCCATGAGCGTGGCCGCGGCCAGGTGGGGCACGTGGGAGACCACGGCCACGAGGTCGTCGTGGCGCTCGGGTGGGAGGGCGACGACGTCGGCACCGAGGGAGGAGACCACCGCCCGAACCCGGGCAAAGGCCTCGGGATCGGTCTGGCTCGTGGGCGTGAGCACCCACGTGGCTCCCTCGAAGAGCTCGGCGTCGGCGCCCTCCACCCCTTCCTGCTCGGAGCCGGCCATGGGGTGGCCGCCCACGAAGCGGGGGGAGGCGACAGCGGCGACGACGGGGCCCTTGACGCTGCCCACGTCGGTGACCAGGCCCCCCGAGGCCAGCGCCGCCCTTGCCGCCGCGGGCACCGACGACACGGGCGTGGCCACGAAGGTGATCTCCGCCCCGCATCCCTCGCCGATCTCGTCGACCGCGTCGAGGGCGCCCAGCTCCACCGCCCGCGCGGCGCGGGCGGGATCGGCATCGCACCCGGTCACGTGCCAGCCCCGAGCCCGTAGCGCCATCCCGATCGAGGCACCGATGAGTCCCGTGCCCACCACCACCGCCTTGCTCGGGTTACTCGGGGAGGTCATCGCGCAACACCCCCGTTCCCTCCAGGTACACATGGTGGAGCTCGGCGCGGGGCTTGTCGGTGGCCAGGTGCATGAGCACCCTGATGCACAGCGGCGGCATGCCGTCGATGTCGAGCTCCTGGGCGCACAGGAGGGGGACGTCGCCCAGCCCGCACCCACGGGCGGCCTCGGCGGGGAACATCGAGTGGATGTCGTCGGTGGCGGTGATCACGATGCTGATGAGGTCGTCCTTCACCACGCTGTTGCGGTCGAGCATGGTCGTGACCAGAGCCTGGACGCGTTGGGTCACCTGCTCTCGGGTATCGGCGTCGACCCTGGTCGCGCCGCGCAGCGCTCGGACGGCCGGGGACACGACGGGTGACTCTATGACGGGGCAAGAGCCTGGAACTGCACGAGATCGGGGACGACCTCGCAAAGCAGGATGGGTCCGCTCGCTAGTAGGCCTCTCGGAAGGTGTGAGCGTCATGTTCGCCCAAAGTTCTCTGGCGTTCACTCCCGAAATAGTGGACCTTGCACATCGTCTCTTGAGCACCTTTGTCGAGACAGATCCGCAACGGGTCGCCGGAATCATCGAGGTGTCTTGCGAATCCGGTCACATGGCCGAACTCGTGAGCAGCGACGCTGATGAAGTCGGGACGACCGGGAGGAGCGTCACCGGACCCGTAGTACCAGTCTTCGCCGCCATCGAAGGTGATGTGAAACGAGTACATACGGTTCGTCCCGCTGTACAAGCACCAGCTCGCCTCGGCCAGGGCGTTGCCCACGCCGTCGATCTTCCGCTGGAATATGTAGTTGTCCATGTAGTTGCCGCACCCGTCGAAGTACCCGATGTTGCTGTCGCTGAGCTTCGCGAACTTCATCGGCTGGGCAAGATCGTTCCAAGGGAGCGCTCCCTGGTGCACAATGGTCCTGCCCGACAGCGATGTCGAGGCTCTGTACGTCACTCGCGCGGGCTTCGGTTTCCACCGATGTGGAAAATACGCTGCGGTGGAATGTGCATTTGCGACAGCGGGCGCGGTCAGCATCGCCGCAAACACGACCGACCAAACCGCATTTGCGATCGCAGACCTCCGAGTGGTCCGGAATATCGACATTTGCGGGACGTCGACCTTCCAGGCCATCTAGAGACCACCGTCCAAGACGCTGCTGCACAGGACAAAGCCCTCCACGTGCCAACTGTCCCCCACGACCCCGACCTGAACGCGAGCACGATGGCCTGCCTCGCCGGGGAATGAGAACAACGCTCGGCCCGCTCGGGGGTCCTCCCTCTCGTGTGGCGCAGAGGCCAGACCGGGAACGCTGCCGGAGAGAAAGGCTTCCAGCGCCTCCTCACTGGACTTTGCGCCCCCAGGCGCATCAAGAACGTCCCTCTTCCGGACCGCCACCAGCTCGTCTTCCCGGCAGCTGACTTGTGTTCCGGGCGAGTCGAAGATGGAGGCGCCTCGCTCCTGGGCGGAGCCAACGGAACTCGCCGGCGCCAATGACGTGAGCGCCATGCTCATCGTTCCCCCTACGAGAGCCGGAACAGCAAGAGAGGTGATCCATCTACGTTGCGTGTACCCGCTTCGATGAATTGCCGGATCGGTCGCGCCTCTCGCGTGACGGAACATGCTGATGATGACTCCCCTCGCGTGGTCGTGTTCCTCGCCGGTGCGGAAGCAGCGTCGCGGAGAAGCGCCGTCTGCAATCCACTGGACCTTGGGAATCGCCCACCGCCGTTGGCTGATCGTTCGGCCCAACTGACTCTGCCACGGCGTCAAGCGAAAGTCAACATAGGCGTAAGGCACCGCCTGCATCCAGGCTCGGGGGCCGGCACGATGACCTACGAGCGATCGCCTCCTGCGCCGGCCCCCGAACCCGTCGCCTCCTCCAGCGCCCGCCGCTCGGCCAACGTGAGCGGACGCCACTTCCCCGGGCGGAGACCGCGCTCGGCCAGGGGCCCGATGCGGGTGCGCACGAGGCGGGTGACGGGATGCCCGACGGCCGCGCACATCCTCCGAACCTGGCGGTTTCGACCCTCGTGGATGGTGATGCGCAGGGCATTGGGCGGCACGAGCACCACCCGGGCGGGCTCGGTGCGCCCGTCGTCCAGGACCACGCCCTTGCGCAGGCGCTGCAGGGCGACGAGCGTGGGCCGACGCTCGACCTCGGCCAGGTACTCCTTCTCCACGCCGAAGGACGGGTGGGTCAGGCGGTGGGCCAGCTCGCCGTCGTTGGTGAGCAGGAGCAGGCCCTCGGTGTCGGCATCGAGGCGCCCCACCGGGAACACCCGCGGCTCCAGGGGTACCAGCTCCACGACGGTGGGCCGACCCTGGGGGTCGCTGGCCGTGGTGACCACGCCGGGCGGCTTGTTGAGCAGGTAGTACACCAGCCCGGCCCGCACCCCGACCCGCACGCCGTCCACCTCGACGGTGTCGTGGTCCACGTCGACCCGTCGACCCAGCACGGCCCTCTCGCCGTTCACCCGCACCCGCCCCGCGGCGATCAGCTCCTCGCACGCCCGGCGGCTGCCGAAGCCCCGCCGGGCCAGCACCTTCTGGAGGCGGTCGCCCTCTCCGGCGCCGGCTGCGGGGGTCACCCCGCCGGGCGCAGGCCCTGCTCCAGCGCGTCCACGGCGGCTGCGTCCGGCATGAACTCGGTCAACGGGGGGAGATCTTCGAGAGTGTCGAGACCGAGCTTCTCGAGGAACAGGTTGGTGGTGCCGTAGAGGACGGCCTGGCCCGGCCCCGGGTCGCGAGCGACCTCCTCGATGTAGCCGCGCTGGCACAGGGTGCGAACCACCCCGTCCACGTTGACGCCGCGGATGGCCGAGACCTGGGCTCGGGACACCGGTTGCTTGTAGGCGACGATGGCCAGGGTCTCGAGGGCGGCGGCCGACAGCCGGGCACTCTGGCCCTCCAGGACGAAGCGCTCGATGTAGGAAGCCAGGTCGGGAGCGCTCTGGTAGCGGTAGCCGCCGGCCACCCGGACGAGCACGAAGCCCCGCCCGGCCGACTCGTACTCCGCGGCCAGCTCACCGCAGAGCTGCTCCACCCGCGCCACCGGCACCTCCAGGAGCTCGGCCAGCAGCCCGGGGGGAACGGGCTCCTCCGCCACCATGAGCACGGCCTCGACAGCCCGGGCGTCCTCGCTCAAGGCAGTGGCTGAGGTGCAGGATGTCGGCGGGACCTCGGCGCGCCGACGTACTCACCGGCGTGCTCCTCGGTGCCGTCGTCGCCGTCGTGCTCTTGGCCCAGCCAGGTGATCCGCAGCTCACCGAAGCGCTCCAGCTGGTCGAGCTCCACCCGCCCGTCCTTGTACAACTCGAGCACGGCCAGGAACCAGACGATGACCTCGAGCGGTTGCGCGAGGTGCGCCGTCAGCTCGCCAAAGATGCCTGTGCCGGCCTGGGCGAGCTCGTCCACCAGGGCGTCGACGGCGTCGCCCACGCTGAGGCGGATGGGCGCCACGTGGTCGAGGTCCACCCGGGGGAGGGGCCGGGGCGTCAAGGCGCGAACGCACGCATCGTGCAGACGGGCCGCGGTGACGCCGGCCAGGACATCTGGGACCAGGGCCAGGAAGCGCTCCTCCATCCCGCAGGTACGCGGCCGCGACCGGTCGGCCCGAGCGGCCATCCGCTCCAGGGCCAGGCCGGCGTCCTTGAACGTCTTGCACTCGATGAGCCGGGCGATGAGCAGGTCCCGCTCCTCCCAGAGCCCGAGCTCCTCGTCGAGCTCGACGTCGTCGTCGCGGCCCGGCAGCAGCCGACGGGTCTTGAGCTCGATGAGGGTGGCGGCGATGAGCACGAACTCCGTGGCCACCTCCAGATCGAGGTGCTCCAAGTGCTCCAGGTGCTCGATGTAGCCGGCGATGATGGCGCCGAGCGAGACCTCGTAGAGGTCCACCTGCTCCTTGGTGACGAGGTGGAGCAGGAGGTCGAAGGGCCCCTCGAACACCGGCGTGCTCACGTCGTATGGCACCGGGCGAGGATACCGGCGGCCCCGCCCGGGACCGGGCATACCATGGCCGATGCCCCGCGTCCTGTCCGGCATCCAGCCCACGGGTGACGTGCACTTGGGCAACTACCTGGGGGCCATCCGGCAGTGGGTCGAGCACCAGCACCACCACGACGCCTACTTCTGCGTCGTGGACCTGCACGCCCTCACCGTCCCCCGCGACCCAGCTCACCTGCGGGCCAGGACCCTGGAGACGGCCCAGCTGCTGCTGGCCGCCGGGCTGGACCCGTCGGTGTGCACGCTGTTCGTGCAGAGCCACCGGCACGAGCACGCCGAGCTGGCGTGGGTGCTGCAGTGCGTGGCCTCCATCGGCGAGCTGCGCCGGATGACGCAGTTCAAGGACAAGGCGGCCCGGGAGGGCGAGGAGGCGGCGCGGGTCGGCCTGTTCACCTATCCGGTGCTCCAGGCCGCCGACATCCTGCTCTACCAGGCCGACCACGTCCCCGTGGGCGACGAGCAGCGCCAGCACCTGGAGCTGTGCCGCGACCTGGCCGAGCGCTTCAACCACCGCTACGGCGAGGTTTTCACCGTGCCCGAGGCCACCGTGCCCGCCGTGGGCGCCCGCATCATGGACCTTCAGGTGCCCACCATGAAGATGTCGAAGTCGAGCGAATCGCCGCAGGGGACCATCTCGATCCTGGACGATCCCGAGGTCGTGACCCGCAAGATCAAAAGAGCGGTCACCGACACCGAGGCCGAGGTGCGCTATGACCCGAAGGACAAGCCCGGTGTCTCCAACCTGCTCACCATCCTCGCCGCCGCCACCGGCCGCAGCGTCGAGGACGCCGCCGCCGGCTACACCCAGTACGGCCCGCTGAAGGCCGACACCGCCGAGGCGGTGGTGGAGCTGCTGGCGCCCGTCCGGGCCCGCTACCGCGAGCTCGAGGTGGAGAAGGACGCCGCTGCCATCCTGGCCCAGGGCGCGGCCAAAGCCGCGTCCGTGGCCGCGCCCACCGTCACCCGCGCCCGGGAGGCCGTCGGCCTGCTTCCCCGAGCGTAGCCGTCGGCCGTCAGCGCTTGGAGGCGCAGTTGATGCAGAACCGTGCCGCGGGCATGGCCTCCAGGCGGGCGTCGGCGATGGGCTGGCCACACTCCTCGCAGATGCCGTAGTTGCCCTCGTCCAGCTTCGCCAGAGCGGCTTCGACCTCCTCCAGGCTCTCCTGGAGGTTGGCGGCCAGAGCTGAGGCTTCACCCCTCTCCGCCGTCACCTGGCTGGAATCGGCGAAGTTCGCGTCGTAGGTGAGGCCCTCGCCCTCACCGCCGAACCCGATCTCGGTGAGCTGGTCCTGCAGTTCCTTGCGTTCCTGCTCGAGCAGGGCGCGAGGGTCCACCGATGCTTCGTCGCTGGCCATGACGAGGAGAGGTTAGTTGGCGCAGGCGGCGTGGGCGGTTTGTCCGCTCGGGGGGAGGTGTTCCAGAGGATCGGCGGCCTGCTCGCCCAGCGCCTCGGCGACCGCCGCGTTGGTCACCCGTCCCCCCACCGTCACCACCCCCGGATGCAGGGCCGGGTCGTGCTCCACGGCCCCCCGCACGCCGCGCTCGGCCAGGGCCAGCACGTAGGGAAGGGTGGCGTTGGTGAGGGCGTAGGTGGAGGTCTGAGGCACGGCACCGGGCACGTTGGCCACCGCGTAGTGGATCACCCCATGGCGCTCGTACACGGGGGCGTCGTGAGTGGTCGCCTCGGTGGTCTCGATGCAACCCCCCTGGTCGACGGCCATGTCGACGATCACCGCCCCTCTGCGCATCCCCTGCACCATCTCCTCGGTGACGACGGTGGGCGCCCGGCCACCGGCCACCAGGACGGCGCCGATGACCAGGTCCGCCTCGGCCACCGCCCGCTCCACCGCCCCCCGGTTGGATGCCAGCGTGAGGATGCGGCCCTTGTGGATCTGGTCGACGAAGCGGAGGCGGTCGAGGTCCCGGTCGAGCAGCCAGACCTCGGCCTCCATCCCCTGGGCGATCCAGGCCGCGTTCCAGCCCACGTTCCCGGCGCCGATCACCACCACGCGGGCAGGGCGCACGCCGGGAGCGCCGCCGAGCAGCACGCCCCGCCCGCCGTTCTCCCGTTCGAGGTAGTGGGCGCCGATCTGGGGGGCCATCCGGCCCGCCACCTCGCTCATGGGCGCCAGCAGCGGCAGGGCGCCGCCGGCCAACTGCACGGTCTCGTAGGCCAGGGCAGTGGTGCCGGCGGCCAGCAGGGCCTTGGCCACGACGGGCGCCGCCGCCAGGTGGAGGTAGGTGAACAGCACCTGATCGGCGCGCAGGCGGCGGAGCTCCTCGCCGATGGGCTCCTTGACCTTCACCACCAGCTCCGCACCCCAGGCGTCGTCGACCGAGCCCGAGGTGGCGCCGGCGACCGCGAACTCGCGGTCGGAGATCGAGGAGCCCTCCCCTGCCCCCTCCTGCACCAGCACCTGGTGGCCGTGCGCGGTCAGCTCGCGCACGCCGTCGGGCGTGAGCGCCACCCGGTTCTCACCGGTCTTGGTCTCCGCCGGCACGCCGATGATCACGGCTGCCCCCGACTCGGGAGGGCCTCGCTCCCCAGCATCTCGCGGGTGAGGCACAGGCCGATGATGGTCTTGGCGTCGAGGATCTCCCCGGAGGCCACGAGCTCGGGCACCTCGCCAAGAGCCACGCGCTCGATCGTCATGTGCGACTCCTCCACGCCCTGGGCTGAGGGGTCGCAGGGCTCGAGGTCCCGGGCCAGGAACACCGTCGAGGCCTCGTCGCAGAACCCCGGCGAGTTGAGGAAGTCGCAGAGGCGGTCGAGGCGTCCGGGGCGCATGCCGATCTCCTCCTCCAACTCTCGACGGGCAGTCACGGCGCGGTCCTCGCCGGCGACGTCGCACTTGCCGGCGGGGATCTCCAAGAGCTGACGGTCAACGGCGGCTCGGTACTGGCGCACCAGGATCACGGTGCCGTCATCGAGGAGAGGGACGGCCGACACTGCTCCCGGATGGCGCACCACCTCGCGTTCGAATTGGCTGCCGTCCGGGGCCGCGAAGCGGCCGACGGCGGCGCTCACCACACGGCCCCGCCACCGCGTCTCCTCGCCCAGTTGGCGGAAGCCGGCGGGTTTGGTCACAGGTCGAGCAGCGTCGGGTTGCGCCCAACGGCGCGTTCGACGGCCGCGCCCACCAGCTCGAAGAACAGCGGGTGGGGCCGGTCGGGGCGGCTCTTGAACTCGGGATGCGCCTGGGTGCCGATCCAGCACGGATGGCCCGGGAGCTCGATGAACTCGACCAGGCGGTCGTCGGGCGAGGTGCCTGAGCACAGCAGCCCGGCCGCTTCCAGGCGGTGGCGGTAGCGGGGGTTGACCTCGTAGCGGTGGCGGTGCCGCTCGTAGACGACGGGCTCGCCGTAGGCCTTCTCGACGACCGACCCCGGGAGCAGGCGGGCCACGTAGGAGCCGAGGCGCATGGTGCCGCCCAGGTCGACGACCTCGCGCTGTTCGTCCATCAGGTCGATGACCAGGTACGGCGACGCCGGATCGAACTCGCGGGAGTTGGCGGCGGCGAGGCCGGCCACGTTGCGGGCGAACTCGATGACCATGACCTGGAGACCCAAGCACAGGCCGAGACAGGGGATGTCGTGCTCGCGTGCGTAGCCGGCGGCGGCGATCTTGCCCTCGATCCCCCGCTCCCCGAATCCGCCGGGGATGACCACGCCGTCGAGCTCGCGGAGCCGGCTGTCGGCCAGCAGCCCGGTGACCTCCTCGGCCTGGACCCAGTCGACCTCCACCCGCGCCCCGTGGTGGAACCCGGCGTGACGCAGGGACTCCACCACCGACAGGTAGGCGTCGGGAAGGTTGACGTACTTGCCGATCAGGCCGATGCGAACGGCCCGGGTGGCAGCCTCGACCCGCGCCACGACCTGTTCCCATGCCCGCAGGTCGGGCTCGCCGGGGAGGTGGAGGATCTCACAGACCACGTCGTCGAGGCCCTCCTGGTGGAGGACGAGGGGGATCTCGTAGAGGTTGCGCGCGTCCACGGCGCTGACCACGGCGTTGGTGGGCACGTCGCACAGCAGCGAGATCTTGTGCTTGAGGTCTTCGGAGATCGGCTGGTCCGAGCGGCAGACGATGACGTCGGGCTGGATGCCCCGGCTGCGCAGCTCGGTCACCGAGTGCTGCGTGGGCTTGGTCTTCTGCTCCCCGCTCGGGCCGATGTAGGGCACCAGGGTCAGGTGGATGTAGCAGACGTTGTCTCGGCCCACGTCCTTGCGGAACTGGCGGAGCGCCTCCAGGAACGGGAGGATCTCGATGTCGCCCACCGTGCCGCCCACCTCGGTGATCACGACGTCGACCTCGTCCGTGGCCAGGCGCCTGATGCGCTCCTTGATCTCGTCGGTCACATGCGGGATCACCTGCACCGTCCTGCCGAGGAAGTTGCCCCGGCGCTCCTTGGCGATCACCGCCTGGTAGATCGACCCCGTGGTGGCGTTGGAGTCGCGGTGCAGGTTCTCGTCGATGAACCGCTCGTAGTGGCCGAGGTC
>PJQG01000028.1 GCA_002861595.1 Actinomycetota bacterium | reverse complement strand
CGAAGGGCGCTGGTGCCGGCCGCCGTGGTGGTCGCCGCGGTGCTCGCCGCCGTCGCCGTCGCCGCCGCCGGCCTCGGGCGCCCGTCCACGCCGACCATCGCCGCCCCCGCCATACCCCCGGGCCGTCCCAAGCCGGCACCATCACAGCCCGTCGTCGAACACGCTGGCCGCCGCTATGCCATGGGCCGCCCCGGCGACGTCGCCCTCCTGGGCGACTGGGACTGCGACGGCGCCCCGACGCCGGCGCTGTACCGGCCGTCCACGGGAGAGGCCTTCGTGTTCCGCTCCTGGGCCAAACCCGGCAGCCCTGTGCAGGCCCACAGGGCGGGGCGCCACCGTCGTGGCGGAGTGGCGACGGTGGCCGCCGATGGCGAAGGCTGCGACCGGCTGTCGGTCGCCCCACACGAGAACGCGTGAGATGTCGCCAGAGACGAAAAGGGATTACGCTACGACCATGACTGACGACATTCGCTGGATGAGCACCCGGGAGACGTCGGAGCGGCTGGGCATCACCCTACGGACGCTCTACCGGTTCATCGACGAAGGGCAGTTGCCGGCCTACAAGTTCGGTCGGGTCATCAGGCTCAAGGAAGCGGACGTGGAGGAGTTCATCGACGGCGCCCGCATCGAGCCCGGCGCCCTCGAGCACCTGTACCCCGAGCCCAAGAAGGAAGCCGCTCGCTGAGGCGGCGGCGCCGGGCGGAGATGGGGCCCCGCCCGGGTGAAGAGCACGGCGCCGGGCGGGGATGGGGCCCCCGCCTCGGCGAGGAGGGCGGGGATGGGGCCCCGCCCGGGTGAAGAGCACGGCGCCGGGCGGGGATGGCGCCCCGCCCGGGAAAGCCACGGCTACCCTGGGCCGGCTCACCCGATGAGCGCGACCTCGCGCACGGCGCCGAGCTGCAGGTACACGGTCGCCGGCGGGTCGCCGTCGAGGCGCACGGTGGCCACGTCGGCCCCCACGCTGCGCAGCTCGCCGGCCAGCGCCTCGCCGCCCCCGTCCACCACCACTCGGACCCGGTGGCGCTCAGGGGCCAGGCGGGCCAGCACGTCGGCCAACCCGAGCGCGGAGGCGGAGAGCCGGGCCGAGTCGGCGTCGCCGGAGCGGTGGCCGGGCTCGGGCCGCACCGCCGCCATGGCCGAGAAGGTGAGGAAGGTCGCCATCCCGGCGTCATGGCGGAGCACGCAGAAGTCGCGGGCCACTGCGGCGAGACGGCCGTGCACCGTGCGCCCGGCGGTGGTGCGCACGGCAACACCGGCGCCCTGCTCGGCCAGGTCCACCAGCACGCCGGCGAAGCGGGCGTCCTCCGCCGCCTGCTGGCGCAGCCACCGCTCGCGCACCCGGGAGCCTGCGGCCTCCTCGGCGCGGGTGTCGGCCGTCCACCGGGCCAGGTCGGCCAGGAAGGCGTCGATGCCCCCGGCGCCCCCCGACTCTGGCGTCCCCACGCGGCCGGACCGTAGTGCCTGTAGCGTTTCGGCGGTGGCTTCCGCTGGAACCGAGGCGAACTGCCTGTTCTGCCGCATCGTGCTGGGGGAGGTCCCATCCCAGCGGGTGGCCACCACCGAGGCCACCTACGCCTTCCGTGACATCAACCCGGCCGCCCCTGTCCATGTCCTGGTCGTCCCCCGCGCTCACATCGCCGACGCCGCCGCCATCGAGCCCGAGCACGCCGGCGTGGTGGCCGAGCTGTTCACCACGGCGCGCCACGTCGCCGTCACCGAGGGCATCGGCGCCAGCGGCTACCGACTGGTCTTCAACGTGGGCGACGACGCTCAGAACAGCGTCGGCCACCTCCACCTGCACGTGCTGGGCGGCCGCCGCCTCGAGTGGCCCCCCGGATGAACGGCTGAGGCCACCGGCTGGCGTACGCTGGACTCGAACTGCTTTGTCCTCTACCCAAGTCAAGATCCTCGTCCCCGGGAACCTGCTCATGGTCGGGCTCCTCGGGGAGCGCGACGAGTTGTTGCGCGTGATCGAGCGCTCCTTCCCGGGCACCAGCATCCTGGCCCGGGGCAACGAGATCAGCATCGAGGGCGACGACGCCGAGCGGGTGGGCAAGCTGTTCGAGGAGCTCGTGCTGTTGCTCGAGCACGGCCAGCTGCTCGACACCGGCAACCTGGGCCGCACCATCGACATGATGAAGGCCGACGAGCGCCCCTCGGAGGTGCTCACCGCCGAGGTGCTGCGCTCGGGCCGCGGCCGCACCGTGCGGCCGAAGACGGCGGGCCAGAAGCGCTACTGCGACGCCATCTCCGCCAACGTCATCACCTTCGGCATCGGCCCCGCCGGCACCGGCAAGTCGTACCTCGCCGTGGCTCTCGCCGTGCAGGCCCTGCAGGAGAAGACGGTCGAGCGCATCATCCTCACCCGCCCGGCCGTGGAGGCCGGCGAGCGCCTGGGCTTCCTCCCCGGCGACCTCATGGCCAAGGTCGACCCCTACCTGCGCCCGCTGTACGACGCCCTCTACGACATGCTCGGCACCGACGCCGTGCCCCGCCTCATGGACCGCGCCGCCATCGAGGTGGCGCCGCTGGCCTTCATGCGGGGGCGCACCCTCAACCGCAGCTTCATCATCCTCGACGAGGCCCAGAACACCAGCCCCGAGCAGATGAAGATGTTCCTCACCCGCATCGGCTTCGGCTCCAAGGCCGTCGTCACCGGCGACGTCACCCAGGTGGACGTGGCCGGCGGCCGCTCGGGGTTGCTCGGCCTGGAGAAGATCCTCGCCGGCATCGACGGCCTGTCCTTCGTCCACCTCGGCCCTCGCGACGTGGTCCGCCACCGCATCGTCCAGGACATCGTCTCCGCCTACGAGCGGGCCGTGCCCGACGGCGAGAGGGACCGGGGCTAGCGCCGGTGGGTGTCGAGGTCTTCACCGCCGACGAGCAGTCGGAGCAGCCCGTCGACACGATGCGCTGGCTGCGGCTGGCCCGCGCCGTGCTCGAGGCCGAGGGCGTCAAGGGCGACGCCGAGCTCTCCCTGGTCTTCGTGGACGAGGCCGCCATCACCGATCTCAACCGCCGTTTCGCCGGCAAGGACGGCCCCACCGACGTGCTGTCCTTCACCTTCCACGACGAGCCGGCGCCGAGCGGGCGCCACCCCGACCATCGGGGCAACGGCCCCAACTGGACGCCGGATGCCACCGAGCCGCCCGTGCTCCTCGGCGACGTCTACATCTGTCCGGCCGTCGCTGCCCGCAACGCCCCCGACCACGCCGGCACCTACGAGGACGAGTTGGCGCTGCTCGTCGTCCACGGGATCCTCCACCTGATGGGGCGCGACCACGTCGTCGCCGCCGAGGCCGAGGCCATGGAACGCCGTGAGCAGGAGCTGCTGGGCGAGCTCCACCGAAAACAGCCGGTCGGGCCCGCCTCGGACGGGACCTCTGCATGACCAGCGCCGACGCCGGCATCCTCGCCGCCATCGTCGGGCTCATCCTGCTGGCCGGGTTCTTCGCCCTGGCCGAGACCGGCCTCACCCGCATCAGCCGGGTCAAGGCCATCACCATGGAGGAGCAGGGCGAGCGGGGGGCGGCCAAGCTGGCCCGCCTGGTCGAGCACCCCGAGCGCTTCTTGAACCCGGTGCTGCTGCTGGTGCTGTCGTGCCACGTGGTGGCGTCGATCCTGGTCGGAATGCTCTTCGAGCGCTACGGCGCCGTCGGCGTCATCATCGCCACCTTCGTGGAGGTGTCGGTCATCTTCGTGCTGGCCGAGGCCGCGCCCAAGACCTGGGCTGTGCAGCACACCGAGCGGGCCGCGCTGCTGGCCGCGCCCATCGTGTCGGCCATCGCCAACTTCCCGCCCGTGCGCCTCCTGGCCCGGGGCCTGATCGGGCTGTCGAACATGTTGCTGCCCGGCAAGGGCCTGAAGCAGGGGCCCTTCGTGTCGGAGGAGGAGCTGCTGGCCACCGTCGACGTGGCCACCGAGGGCGAGGTCATCGAGCACGAGGAACGCGTCCTCATCCACTCCATCATCGAGTTCGGCGACACCGTCGTGCGCGAGGTCATGGTGCCCCGCCCCGACATGGTGAGCGTGGGCGGCGGCGACCGCGTGCAGGACGTGATCGAGGTGGCCATGGCTGCCGGTTACTCGCGCATGCCCGTCTACGACCAGGGCATCGACGACATCGCCGGGGTGGTGTTCGCCAAGGACCTCATGCGGGCCGATCGGGAAGGCAAGACCGACGAGGAGGTCCGCAACCTGGTCCGTGAGGCGCACTTCGTCCCCGAGACCAAGCGGGTCAGCGAGCTGCTGCGGGAGATGCAGCAGCACAAGTTCCACATGGCCATCGTGGTCGACGAGTACGGCGGCACCTCCGGCCTGGTCACCCTGGAGGACCTCATCGAGGAGCTGGTGGGCGAGATCGTCGACGAGTTCGACGTGGAGGAGCCGCTCATCGAGCCCCTCGCCAACGGCGACTTCCGGGTCAACGCCCGGATGCCCATCGACGAGGTCAACGAGCTGCTGCACGCCGAGCTGCCCAGCGGTGACTGGGACACCGTCGGTGGGCTCATCTTCAACCTGCTCGGCCACGTGCCCACCGAGGGCGAGACGGTGGACGCCGACGGCCACCGTCTGGTCGCCGAGAAGGTCCAGGGCCGGCGCATCGGGCGGGTGCGGATCGCCAAGCTGGCCCCTGCGGCGCCGGCGCCGGCACCTGAGTAGCGGGCCGCACGTCGCCGTGCGCTCGGGCTTTGCCACCATCGTGGGGCGGCCCAACGTGGGCAAGTCCACGCTGGTGAACACCCTGCTCGGCACCAAGGTGTCGATCGTGTCGGACAAGCCCCAGACCACGCGCTCGCCGGTGCGGGGCGTGCTCAACCGCCCCCACGCTCAGTTGGTGTTCGTGGACACGCCGGGCATCCACAAGCCGGCGACCTTGCTGGGCGAGCGCCTCAACCAGGTGGCGGTGGGCAGCGTGGGCGACGTCGACGTGGTGGTGCTGGTGCTCGACGCCACCGCCCCGGTGGGCGCCGGCGACCGCTTCGTGGCCGAGCGGGTGCCGGCCGACGCCCTTGTGGTCGTCAACAAGGTCGACGCCGCCTCGCGCCGCCAGGTGCTGGCCCAGCTGGTGCGGGCGGCGGAGCTGGAGCGGGGGGAGTGCTACCCGGTGTCGGCGGCCACGGGCGAGGGGGTGGCGGAGCTGGTGGAGGCCATCGTGGCCCGCCTGCCCGAGGGGCCGGCGCTGTACCCCGATGACATGGTCACCGACGTGCCCGAGGCCTTCTGGGTGGCCGAGCTCGTGCGAGAGCAGCTGCTGGCCGTCACCCGCGACGAGGTGCCCTACTCGGTGGCCTGCCGAGTCACGGAGTGGGAGTGGCCCCGCATCCGCTGCGAGATCCTGGTGGAGCGGGAATCGCAGAAGGGCATCGTCATCGGGCGGGGTGGGAGCGTGCTCAAGGAGGTCGGCACCCGCGTGCGGGCTCAGCTGGCGCCGGGCGCCTTCGTGGAGCTGTTCGTCAAGGTCGACAAGGACTGGCAGCGCAACCCAGCCGCTTTGCAGCGGCTGGGATACTGATCAACCCGGCCGGGGTCCCAACCCCGGCCTCCTCCGAAGCGTGGGGGCCCCTGCCCCACGCCCGGCCGTCCGCGCCGTCCCGCCCGAGGGGGGGCCATTCCCGCCCGCGGCCGTGCCCGCTGTCCGGCCGCCGGCACCGGTGCGCCGGGTTTGACGGCAGAAACCGTCGAATAGCGACGGTTCTTGCCGTCAAACCGGCCCTGTGGCGACCGTGCCGGCTTCGACGAGACCGGCGGCGAGGAAGGACTCGACCTCGACGCGGTGCTTGGTGCGGCGCATGGGGGGGAGGGCCCGCACCAGGTCCCAGCGGTAGGTGGCGGTGGCCAAGCGGGGGTCGAGAACGGCGACCACGCCGCGGTCGGTGGCCGAGCGGATGAGCCGGCCGGCGCCCTGGGCCAGCAGGGTGGCGGCCCGGGGGAGGTCCACGAGGCGGAAGGCGCCGGCGCCGGCCTTGTCCCTGCGGGCCTGGGTGAGGGGCTCGTCGGGGCGGGGGAAGGGGATGCGGTCGAGGGTGACCATCGACAGCGACGGCCCCGGCACGTCGATGCCCTGCCAGAAGCCCATGGTGGCGAAGAGCGAGGTGGGCTGGTGGGCGGAGAAGGCCTCGACCAGCGCCGACTTGGGGAGGTCCGACTGGGTGAGGATGGGCAGCGCCGCCGGGAGCCGGTCGGCCAGAGCCGCCGCCGCTGCCTCCATGGCCCGCCAGCTGGTGAACAGGGCGAGGGTGCGGCCGCCGGCGGCGCGGATGAGCGCCTCCAGCTCGTCGTGCATGGCCGCCTCGTACTCCGGTCGGCGGGGGTCGGGGAGGGAGGCGGCGCAGTAGAGCAGCGCGTTGTCGGCGTAGGGAAAGGGGCTCCCGACGTCGAGCTGCTCCGATGTGTCGGTGTCGATGCCCAGGCGCTCGACCAGGTTGGCCGGGACGGTGGCGCTGGTCAGCACCGCGGGCAGGTGGCGCCAGAGCCGTTCGGCCAGGACGGCGGCCACGTCGACCGCTGCCACCTTGAGCACGGGTGCATGGGCCGGTCCCTCCACCCAGGCGACGTGACCCTCGGGCATGGCCGCGGCCAGAGCCAGGTCGCCCGCCAGGTGGCCGCCGGACTGCACGGCGCGGGCCTTGCGGGCGGCGTCACCCTCGCCCTTGCGCACGGCGGCCACGGCCCGCCGCGTCCGCTCGCCGGCCAGGGCCACGGCCCCGGCCACGTCCTCACCCAGGTCGCCGGGCAGCCGCCGCCCCCGCCAGGGCACCAGCGCCTCCTCGAGTCGGGCGGCGGCGCTGTCGAGATCCTCGATGACACCGGACTCGTCGCCGGCCACGAGGGGACGGGCGGTCCGGGCCAGCGCCTTGAGCCGGCCGGCGCCCAGCTCGAGGCCGAGGCTGGTGGCGGCCACGTCCTCCAGCTCGTGGGCCTCGTCGAAGACCACGACGTCGTGCTCGGGCAGCACGTAGCCGTCGCTGGCCAGGTGCGTGCAGTACAGGTGGGTGTTCACCACCACCACGTCGGCCTGCGCCGACCGCTGGCGGGCCGCATCGGCGAAGCACATCCGGCCGCTCGGACACTCGTTCACCCCAGGGCACTCCCGGGCGCTGACCGACAGGGCAGCCCACACCTTGGCCCGGGGCTCGAAGGGCAGCTCGGCCCGGTCGCCGGTGGCGGAGGTCCCGGCCCATTTCAGGACGGCCTCGACCTCCCGCCCCAGCTCGCCCACGCCCAGGTCGGCGGACTCGAACGAGAGCTGCTCGTCGTCGCCTCCCGCCACCTCCTTGGCCCGCTGCCAGCACAGGTAGTTCGACCGCCCCTTGAGCACGGCGAACTCGAACGGCTCGCCGAGGTGGCGGGCCAGGAAGGGAAGGTCCTTGGTGGCGAGCTGGTCCTGGAGCGCCCTGGTCGCGGTGGCCACGACCACCTTCCTGCCCGACAGGATGGCCGGCACCAGGTAGGCCAGGCTCTTCCCCGTCCCCGTGCCCGCCTGCACGACGAGGTGGCCATCGTCCTCCAGCGTCGCAGCCACGGCCCGGGCCATCTCCACCTGCCCCGGGCGGTCCTCGCCGGCGGGCAGGGCGGAGGTCACCTTGGCCATCGCCACCGCCACGTCCTCGGGGATGGGCACCTTTCGACGCTATCCACTGATGCACCACGCACTGGCTTCGAGTGCACAGGATCGGCTTTTTGCAGGGCGTACAGTGGAAGCCGAAGAGGGAGGGTCAGATGACAGATCCGGGTCTCACGTCGGCGGCGACCGCGCTTGCGTCGATCGAGGGCATCTACCGCGACGGCATCGTGGCCCTCAAGGGTGCGTTGCCTGCCCGGTGGGCCGACGAGATGCTCGCCGATTTCGAAGCTCTCTATGCCGAAGCCGAGACCCTGGACCTCGCCGCCGGTGATGGGCAGGGACGAGGTCGCGTTCCCCGAGGTCCGGGGAAGGACGCAAGGCGCTACTACCTGGCTGTTCATCCGCAGCGCCTGCGCGGTTTTCGGGACCTGGTGACGCATCCTGTTGTCGATGCCGTGTGCCGGGGCGTACTGGGCGAGGACTACCAGTACGTCGAGGTCGGCTTCGACGTGGCACTGCCGGGGGCGGTCAGGCAGCCGTTGCACCGAGACTTTCCGACGCCCGAGGAGACCAAGATCACCGGCCGGTTGAGCTCGCTTGCCATCAACGCCACCTGTGTCGACGTGACGCCTGAGATGGGCCCGCTGGAGATCGCACCAGGCACCCACTTCGACGACAGCGCAGACCTCGAGGAAGGCATGTGCGTTCCCTCAGCGCTCCAGGGCCGGTACGCCGACCGACTCGAGCGCCGGATGCCGAAGCGGGGAGACGTCTCGATCCGCACCGGGCTGACGGTCCATCGCGGCACGGAGAACAGTTCTCCCCATCCAAGGCCGATGATGATCATGGGTGTCATGGGCGCCGAGTACGAGACGTTCGCCGACCACGAGCTGACGATGACGCCCGACTACTACGAAAGCCTTCCGGACGAAGTGAAGGCTCATCTTGCTCGCTGCACGCTGTCCGACGAGTTGCATCCGATCGTGCAGGACTATGCCCTGGACTTCTTGCTGGTAGAAGGCTAACGGCCGTCGAGCAGCGCCAGCTCGTCCTCGTCGAGGTGGAGCTCGACGGCGCCCAAGCTGTCGAGGATCGTCTCGGGCTTGCGTGACCCCGGGATGGGGATGACCACAGGTGCACGCGCCAGCTCCCAGGCCAGGCACACCTGCTGGGGCGAGACGCCGTGGGACCGCGCGACCTGCTCGAAGGCCGGATGGCGCTCGCCGAGCGTCCCCGCCGCACTCATCCCGCCGAGCGGGCCCCAGGCCAGGAACGCGATGCCCTTTTGTGCGCAGAGCTCGATCTCCGGCGCCGAGGTGCGGAAGGCGGGCGAGAACTCGTTCTGGACGCTGGCCAGCTCCACGATGCTCATCGCCTGGCGGATCTGGGCCACGCTGGCGTTGCCGATACCGATGAAACGCACCTTGCCCTCCTCCTGCAAGCCCTTGAGCGCCCCGATCGAATCCTCGTAGGCGACGGCCGGGTCCGGGCGGTGGTGCTGGTAGAGCGTGATGGTGTCGAACCCGAGAGCTGCGAGGCTGGCCTCGCACGCCCTACGCAGGTACTCGGGGCGTCCGTTGACGAGCCATGCGCCGTCACGAGAACGGTAGTGGCCTCCTTTGGTGGCGATGACGACGGCGTCAGGGTCACCTCTCCATGACCGAACCGCCTGGGCGACGAGCCGCTCGTTGTGGCCCATCTCGGGCCCGTCGATGCAGTAGGCGTCGGCGGTGTCGATGAGTGTGACCCCGGCATCGAGGGCGGCGTGGATCGTGCGAACCGCCTGTCGCTCGTCAGGTCGGCCCGAGAGCGACAGCAGCATGGCGCCGAGCCCGACTGCGCTCACCGCGGTGCCGCCGATCTTCCGAGTCGGTACGCGGCGCGAACCTGCGGTGGCCGAGGTCACAAGACGCGACATTCGCCGGTCGAGCTCCGGGGCTCGACGATCTTGAGCTCGATCCGTGCATCGGTGGGCCCGTCAGGAGGAACGACCTCGTGGCGGGGTGGTGGCTGCCATCGCCAGTGCGACATCTCCCGGCCGAAGCCCTCGAGCCAGGAGGCGACCGGTTCCTGCAGCTCGAACGCGGGTAGAGCGGCGGCCGGCGCCCCAGAGGCCGCCAGCCGGAACGACTCGGACATCGAGGTGGGCTGGCGGTCGAGGTTGCAGTCCAGCGAGTACACGCCGACCGGATCGATGTTCCCGTCGCAGCGGTAGAGCAGGGAATCCCAGTCGGCAGAGTCGATGAACGGGAACCAGCAGTAGCCGACGAGCGGGACACCAGCGTCGCGAGCTTGCTCGCACTGCTCCAACGTGTACTTCAGCCAGGTGGCCCGGTCGGGACCGAAGCCGCGGATGTTGGTCTCGCCGAGGATGCAGGGAAGGCGGTAACGGTCCCAGTACTCGACGATCAACTCCCGCAGGCTCGGGGGGTTGGGAGATGGCACGATCCCTGTGTCCGGCGCGCTGAACTCCCACTGGCAGTGGGCGTAGTAGTCGAGGCCGAGCACGTCGATGCACCCCGGGGGCATCGAGAGCAGGTCCTCGAAGCCGGCTTCGAGGACCTTGCGCACGAAAGGACGACGGCGATCGAGGTGCGCCCCCAGGAAGAGGTCGGCCACGAAGAACCGACGGTCGTTGGCCAACTCGGTGATCTCCTCGCCTGCGGGCCCGGCCGAAGTGTGGCGCTCGCAGCTGTCCACGTAGACGTGCTTGGCCTCCGGGAGCAGTTCCACATACAGGCGACTGGCCGCGGCGACAGCGGGAAGGACGTTTTGCACGAGTGCCAGGAAGTTCTCGACGCCCCGCCGATAGGGAGGCCAGATCGCCTCGTGGCCGCACAGCATCAGGGTCGAGAACGGCTCGTTGAAAAGCGTGTACTCCTCGATCCAGTCATAGCGGCGGGCCACGGCCTCGGCGTAGCGCAGGTAGGCGCCTGCGAAGCGCTGGTCGCCGAACCCGCCGGTGAGCCATCTCGGGTAGCTGGTGTGGTGGACCAGGTCGACGATGGGACGCAGGCCCCGCTCCCGAAGGCGGCCCAGAGACCGATCCGTCGCGCGCCAGTCGAATTCATCGGGCGAAGCCTCGATCCGGTGCCAACGCACGGGGTAGCGAAGGCGACTGATGCCGCAGGACTGCAAGAGGTCCAGGTCTTGCTCGAAGCGGTCGATGTGGCCCGTGGTCTCCGCCACGTCGATGTCGTGGGCCGGCTGGAAGGTCGACTCGAACGAGCCGATGAACGGGATTGGCGGAACACCCTCGTTGCTGATTGCGCCGGACGGCGGCACTTTCAGAGCGCCAGCTCGCTGCCGCCGGCACCACGATGGGTCTCGGAGGAGATGCTGCGGAAAGGGGGGAGCTCGTCGGCCACCAAGATGAGTGCGGCTCGCCTCTGCAGCTGGTTCATCTCCCCAGCCACCCTAACCCGAAGAGGCCAGGCCTCGTCGCCCTGGACGGTCTCGCTCGCTTCAGTTGAGCCGGGAGCGGAGCAGCTTGGCTTGGGCGCGGGCGCGGTCGGCTCGACTGTCGGGTAGCTGATCGGCGATGGCGTCGAGCGTCGCCGCCGCCTCGTTGAACCGTCCGAGCGACGCCTGAACACCGGCCAGGTCGGCGAGCTCGTGGATGTCTTCGGCGGGGATGGCAGCCCGGAGCCGCAACACCCACCCCGTCGACGTCGCGTCGCCGGCGTATGCGTAGAGATGGCGCAGGTTGGCCAGCATCCGGGTCAGGATGGCGCGCGGGCGTGCCGGCGCCAGCAGGTCCGGACTGAACGGGGCGCCGTCGCCATGGAGCCGACGGAACAGAGCCTCGGCGCCCTCCGCGTCGAGGGTGCGCCCTCCACTGAACGCGTCGACGAGCACTGGAGGTTCCCGGAGGTGACGCACCAGGAAATGGCCCGGCATCCCCACCCCCTCCAGCACCACGCCGATCCGCCGGCCAACCTCCATCATGACGAGGGCCAGCGAGATCGGGATCCCGACCTTTCGGTCGAGCACACAGTTCAGGAACGAGTTGCGGGCGTCCGCGTACCGCACGCCGTTGCCGGTGAAACCGAGCTCGTCGAACAGATGACGCCGGAGGCCGTCGAGTGTCGGCTCCGGGCACCCGTCGGCCAGCTGGTCGAGGCGGGCCAGCTGGGCGGCGATGTCGAGTCCCGGGTAGGCGTGGGCAGCGATCACCAGGGCCGCCTCGTCCAGAGGGATGGCCGGCTCCGGCTTGGCCACCAGCTCGGCGAAGCGATCGCCGAGGCCGGTCATCTCCGCGAGATCAAGTTGAGCACCACCGTGGCGACGATCGAGATGAGGACGCTGGTGGCGAGCGGGACGTAGACCCTCGTGTTGCGGGAGCCGAACCGCAGGTCGCCGGGGAGGCGCCCGATCCCGAGCGCCGACGCGCCCAGCAGCATCAGGCCGACCACGCCGAGCACCGCTGCGGCGACCACCAGGAAACGCCCGATCTGTCCGGTCGTCATGTCGTTGCATCCTTACCCACGATGGTGGCGCGCCGAAGCGCGACCTTCATCCCGAGCCACGGCGCGGAAGCCGCGACGGTCCTCGGCAACACCTTCGGTTGGTGTCCGCAGGACGCCCGCGCATTCTCGGCCACGGTGGGCCGCCGACCCTCCCTGGGCGACGTGGTCGAGGGCGCAGGAGGGTCAGTCGAGGTCGGTGACGGGGCGAAGGAGAGCCTTCTCGGTGACGAGAGGGACCGAGAGCGTGCGGTACCCCCCCTCGTCGAAAAGCACCGTCATGGTGTCGTCTTCGTAGGCGACCACCTGACCGTCGCCCCAGGTCTCGTGGGCCACCCGGCCCTCGAGCGGGAACGGGCGGTCCTGGCTTTCCCGTTGCTGGCAAAGCCCCGCCGCGCAGTTGTCGCAGTGGCCGCAGCTCTCGTCGCGGGCCTGCCCGAAGTAGGCCAGGACGGTGCGCCACCGGCACGCCGTGGTCTCGAGGTAGTGGCGCATCATCTCGCCGCGCGTGCGCTCGACCGCCCGGTAGGCCTCGTGAGCGCGGAGTGCCTCGCGGGCCGCCTCCTCGGGCGCGACGTCGCCCAGCCACCGGACGCCGCCCTCGGCGTCGACCCGCAGCGCCCGCGCCCCCGCCAGCAGGTCGAGCGTGTGCCGCAGCTGCGTCTCGGGGGCTCCGAGCGACGCCGCCAAGGCGTCGACGGCGAGCTCTCCGGCGGCGGCCACGGTCTCCGCCGCCTGATGGACGACGGAAGCTGGGATCTCGGTGGCGCCGGCGAAGAACCGGCGCCCGCTCGCGCCCTCGAGCGGGCGGAACAGGATGGCGCAGGCCGGCTCCCCGTCCCGGCCGGCCCGGCCGAACTCCTGGTAGTAGGCGTCCATCGACTCGGGGGGCTCGGCGTGCACGACGAAGCGGACGTGCGGGGCGTCGATGCCCATCCCGAACGCGATCGTGGCCACGACCAGGAACGGGTCGGCCTCGAGGAACCGCTCGTGGACCGCGTGGCGGTCCTTCGTCGCCATCCCGGCGTGGTAGGGGCGGGCGTCTCGCTCGGCCGACGCGAGCTCCTCCGCAAGCTCTTCGGCCTGCCGGCGGGTGGCGACGTACACGATGCCGGTGCCCCCCAGCCCCTTCACCCGCTCCACGAGCTCAACCCGCGCCCCCTCGGCGTCTCGGGCCGCCTCCACCTCGAGCCAGATGTTGGGCCTGTCGAACCGAGAGACAACCATCGTCGGGTCCCGCATCCCCAGTTGCTCCACGATCTCCCGCCTCACGGGGGGCGCCGCCGTTGCCGTGAGCGCCACGACCTGGGGGTGCCCGAGCGCGTCGATCATCGAGCCCAACCGGAGGTAGTCCGGGCGGAAGTCGTGCCCCCAGGCGCTGATGCAGTGGGCCTCGTCGACGACGAACAGCGTCGGGTTGGCGGCACGGACCGCCTCGAATGTCTCCTCGTTGGCAAGCTGCTCGGGCGCCAGGAACAGAAACTCCACTCGGCCGGCCTGAACGTCTCCGAACACCTCCGACCGCTGCTTGCCGGTCATCGTCGAGTTCATCTGCACTGCTCCGCCGAGACGCCCGCCGATGGCCTCCACCTGGTCCCGCTGGAGGGCGATCAACGGGGACACGACGACGGTCGTCCCTTCGATCAAAGCGCCGGCCAGCTGGTAGATGGCGGACTTGCCCGACCCTGTGGGCATCACGGCCAGCACGTCGCGGCCGGCGAGCACGGCGGCCGTGGCGTCCTCCTGGCCCGGGCGGAGGTCGTCGAAGCCGAACGCCGCCTCGGCCACCTCGCGCACGAGCCCCTCCAGCTCCTGGCGCTCCGCGGACATCAACCCGCCCTACCCGAGGTGGGAGGTGCCTATTCCTTCGTCGGCCACTGCACGTCCGGTCCAGGCCAGGTGGGATTGGCAGGTGCGGTCCTGTTCCGGAGACGGCCGACGAGGACGTCGCATGGCCGGTCTTCGGTGCTTCTTGGAGCTTCTGCTCGGCCACGTCACGGGGAGGCGTTCGAAAGAGCGGGGTGGCGGGTAGGCCTTCGCCCACATGCCCCGCCTGCGTCGCTCTGATCCCAGGGCCCCGGGAATTGCGCGGCGCAAGGCGGGGCGAGGCTTCGTGTACACGGGGCCGAACGGGGACCGCGTCACCGACGCCGAGGTCCTGGCCCGCATCCGCAGCCTCGCCATCCCCCCCGCCTGGACCGACGTCTGGATCTGTCCGTGGCCCAACGGTCACATCCAGGCCATGGGCACCGACGCCAAGGGCCGGCGCCAGTACCGCTACCACGAGGCCTGGCGGGCCCGGCGCGACGCCGAGAAGTTCGACCACATGCTCGTCTTCGCGCAGGCCCTCCCCCGCCTCAGGGAGGTCGTCAGCGGCCACCTCGCCGAGGACGGCCTGACCCGCAACCGTGTGCTGGCGAGCGCGGCCCGCCTCTTGGACCTCGGCTTCTTCCGCATCGGAACCGAGGGCTACGCCGAGGAGAACAACACCTTCGGGCTGGCCACCATGCGAAAGAAGCACGTCTGCGTCGACGGCCAAGTCGTCACGTTCGACTACAGCGCCAAGAGCGGGAAGCACCGGGTCCAGTCAGTCGTCGACCCGGACGTGGCCGAGGTGGTACGCGAGCTGAAGGAGCGCAAGGGCGGCGGCTACGAGCTGCTCGCCCATTGGGACGGGCACCGGTGGGTGGACGTGAAGTCGGCCGACATCAACGCGTACCTCAAACAGCACACTGGCGAGGACATCACGGCCAAGGACTTCCGCACCTGGAACGCCACCGTGCTGTGCGCCGTGGCCCTTGCCGTGTCAACCGCGGCCGTCAGCGAGAGCGCCCGCAAGCGGGCCATCGTCCGGGCCGTCAAGGAGGTTGCCCACTACCTCGGCAACACGCCGGCGGTGTGCCGCAACTCCTACATCGACCCCCGGATCATCGACCGCTACCGAGCCGACACCACCATCCACGAGGCGCTCATCGTCCTCGACGACCAGAACGTGCTCTCCGGCGTGGCCTCCACCCAGAGCGCGGTCGAGGCGGCGGTCCTCGATGTGCTGAGCGACGGGCCGCACGCGGCGGCTGACGCGGCGTGATGACCCGCGGCCGGAGCAGATGTCAGGACGCGACCAGGCGGGCGCGCAACTCGTCGTAGTACTCCGGGTAGTCGCGGCCGATGTCATCGAGGGACATCGCCGGCGGCAAGCTTGTAGCCGGCACCCGCTCGAGGAGGAAGCCCACCGACTCGCGCACGATCCGGACCGGATCGACCTCGGCGAGCTGCAGATCGTCCACGAACCCCGAGGAGATGCTGACGCGATGGCTGGTGGTGAGGTCGCCCTCCTCCACCTGGATGCCGAAATTCCCGGGCTCCATCTCGGTGATGGCGATGCCGGTCATTTCAGGCCTTCGGCCCTCGGCCGGGATCGCCCTTTGGGACCACCGGAAGGTCCGACTCAGGGGCCACCCCCGTCGTCGCTTGCACGTCCCGCAGGCGCTTGCGTAGCTCGGTGTCCGACATCGAGTCGGCATCTCTGATCCCGAAGTCCCGGGCGTAGCCCTCGAGCTCTTCCCGCGGGACCGAGTCGAAGCTCTTCATGCTCTTGTTCGCATCGGCATGCCTCCGCTTCTACCCAGAGTTCGTCTCCGGTATGACGCCCGAGCTACTGCTCGGCCCGGAATGTCAGTGTCGGCCGGTCCCGGATACGTCGTCGAAGGGGATTCCTCCATGGGAGCGAAGGTTCTACTGGCGGGTGGGAGGCAGCTTGGAGGCCTGATCCTCGCGCGGGCCCGGCGGCCGCCCGCCGTGCTGCGCCTTCGTGAGCTTCATCCCGATGGTGATGAGCAGGGCGGTGGCGAGGGCGCGGGCGGTGGTCTCGTCGACCGGGAGTGGGCCGGGGCCGATGTCCAGCCCCTGGCGCGTGACGAGGAACGCGAGGGTGGCGAGAGGGACGTCGCCCAGACCGGGGATGACCATCGGCCCGTCGTCGGCGCGCTGGATCCGGATGTCGTAAGCGCCGGCGGTGGGTCGGCTGACCGTCATGGAGGCCGGCACCCGGGGGGCGTCGAGCGGCCCTTGGGGCTGGAGGAGGACGACGCCCTGCTCGTCGATCGGGATGGAGATGGACAGGGTCAGCACATCCCCCCCGAAGACCGCGAACAGCTCCGAACAACCGCGGAGGAGGTCGTCGGCGAAGATCGCCGCCCATCTCCGGTCAGGGGCGCGCCTACGAAGCACGCTCGATTCTCCTGCCGTGAAGCGCAGGAGGGCAAGCACCACCGGCCTCGGGGCGCTCGCCCAAAGGTGCGGGAAACCCAAGCAGCCAGTGCGCCCCCTGGGATTCGAACCCAGAACCTGCGGATTAAGAGTTTGTCTCCGCCGGTCCACCGTCTTCGTTTCGGTCTTTGACGTGCTGTTTTGTCTTCGCTTTGGTCTACTCGGTACCTCCTGGTACACTGAATCGCACCCAGTAGCGCGGTTGTCATCGCGGTTGTTGTAGGCCACTACCGATGAACATACCGGACGAAGCGAAGCTGACGAGCGCGCGGTGGCTCCTGCGAACGTCACTTCGGTCTCAGCCGGCGAGGCCGAAGAAGACGAGGATGGCTCGGCCGAGGGCGACGACCTGCTCATCGCTCAGGCGGCCGATGCGGTTGCCAAGCTTGGAGCGCTGAACGGTCGTGATCTTGTCCACCATCAGACTGCAGGGCTCGCGGAGCCCGTTGACCTCGTCGGGCTCGATGCGAAGCCGGAACAGAGGCGCCTCCGTCGGGTCGGTGGTGAAGGCGCACACGGTGACCGAATCCGTAGCGCCGAATCGGTCGTCCTGGACGATCACGACCGGCCGTGGCTTGCCGACGTACCCGCTGCCGGCGGCGGCGGTCCAGATCTCGCCGCGCCTCAAAAGTCGTCAAGGCTGATCGCGTCGATGAACGCTTGGTCGTCGTTGGCATGACGACTTGCTGCGACTGCGGCAGCCTGGCGGTGTGCTTCGCGTGTGAACTCGGGCGAACGCACGTCAGGGACCCAGATCTGGACAGGACGCAGCCCCTGCGCGCGAAGCCGACGACGGTGCTCACGCACCCGTCGCCTACTGCTTGATTCCTCGTGAGGGGCGACCATGGCCTCCATGTTACATGTAACAGAGCTCAGTGCCTGGCATCCGAGCAGCCGAAAAGGCGCGAGGATTGCTGCCACCTCGGCGTCGGGCCGTCGGCGACCGTCTGCCAGCACTTGCTCGAGGTCGAGGAGGATGCCAACGTCTGCGCGACCCGATCAATTCAGCCGTGTCAGGGGCGCGCGTTCTGGCGCCCCGTGCAGACCGCGCCGGGGCGCACAGCGCGGGCAAACTGTGCGCAATGCTTCCCTGCGCTCTCGTCGGCCTTCTGGTTCACAATCATCGGGGGTGGGATCTTTGGTCTCGCTTCGGTGCTCCACGTGCCGCCGGCCGTCGGGATCGCGGCAGCGGTGCTCTTCGTCAGCGGCGCGTCGATGATCCTGGGTGCTCGGGTCGCTCGGTGCTCGGCGCCGTGGAGTCGGGTTCGGTCGTGCGATCTGGGAGGGAGTCGCGCAGCCGTGCGCTCCAACCTGTTCGACAGGCTCCTCACCGAGGAGTCGACGGCAAACGGGTGCGCGGCCAACGACGTCAGATTTGTCCAGAGCGACTGGTTCTTCGCATCGCTGCTCCATGAGTACCGTCCCGACCCGCTGCACGTGTTCGGCGGGTGATGGACGATCAGCCGGGCACCGGCCCCCTGCACCGCCCGAGCCGAGATCCGCTCCCGGGTCCGGGCCGCCGGCTTGCTCGGGCTCGGAGGTTCGGTGTTGTCGGCGCGCTGCTGGTGGCTGCGGTGGTCATCAGCCGCTTCCAAGGGGGCGCCGCAGGTAGCGGCGGCGAACTCGAACCTTCGCTGCCGACGATGCCCGAGATCGAACGCCCGGTTGTCCAGGCACCTGAGTGTTCCCGACCCGGGCCTTTCAGCAAGGTGTGCGGTGACATCAACAGGCTCGGTGGCGACCTCGTCGAGTTCCCGGGCTTTCCCAAGCGCCTTGTGCGCCCTCGGATCGTCATAACCGCCGAGGGCCGAGTGCGGTTCGAGGCCAAGTTGCGCCGGGAAGGGAACTCCCTCCACACCGCAGTTAGCGACTACGACGACAGGTTCGAGCGCTACGGGTGGCTCCTCGACCCCGGCTCTCCACTGGCTGGAACGGTGGTGGCACCCCGCACACAGATCACTCGCCACTACGTGGGCATTTCGGCGGTCCCACCGCCGCACACAGGCAGTGTCGCCAACAAGGGCTTCGAGGCAACCTTGGTGTTGACAGAGGTCCCCGCCACCCGCTTCGGCCCGTCGGACGTGCTCATTGAAGCCGTCATGCAGACCATCGACCCGGTCCCCAAGGCAGGCATCGCTTCGGACTGAGCAGCTCCTACGTGCCGGGGTGGTGTACTGGGCCGATGCCCGACAGCCTCGAGGACCGTCTCTGCGGTGCCTTCGCATGGCGGGATGGCAAAGACTCGTCGTATGCCGATCCGACGGGGTGGTGGCGGGATCCGGATCTTTTGCGCGACACCGCCGATGCTCTAGCAGCTCTCCACGGGGACGCCACTCCTACAGTCATTGCGGGCGTGGAGTCCCGGGGGTTCATCCTCGGTGCGGCTGTAGCTGTCCGCCTTGGGTTGGGTTTCGTGGAGATCCGTAAGGACAGCCGACGAGCTCTGGACCCAGGGGAGGCCGTGATCCGTTCGACAACTCCACCCGACTACAACCAGCGAGACCTCGTTCTGCTCCTCAATCGCGGCCTGCTCGGTCCGCGCGACCGGGTTGTCCTTGTTGACGAGTGGATGGCCACCGGGGCTCAAGCGACTGCAGCCCGCGATCTCGTTGAAGCCGCGGAAGCCCGATGGGTCGGAGCCGCCTTAGTTGTAGAAGACATACCCTCCGAAGTCCGCCGACGTCTCAACGTCCGCTCCCTTCTTCGCAAGCACCAGCTCCCGTGGTGGTAGCTGGAGTCCGAAATCTTCTTCCGCTCCTAGATAGGCTCGCGTTACGCAGCTCAGCCGGTGCGGTTGCACTCCGGACCTGACAGCGGTCGCGGAGCGTTGATCTGTAGCGATGCGCCGGCGACTGCAGAGCGCCCGTGCGGGCACTCTGGGCGCGTGGGGTCCCGTCCACTAGCCGGTGCGAGCCCGCGCAGTCAACTGCGTTGCCCCGCGCCATGACGAGCGCGTTCCTGACTTCGCTTCGAACGTGACGAGGATCGATCCCAGGCCGCTTTCGGCCGGACTTTGGGCCTCAGTGCAGCTCTCCTCGTTTCGCTAGCAAGCGATGGATCTCGTACTGAGAAGGTTGTTGTCTCGGCGACCATCGGTCTGGTGGTGATGCTTCTGACGTCGTCTCGGTTCCCCGCGTGGCGGGGGCGGCGATCGTCACTGAAGTTCGTTCCATTGCTTGCAGCGACACAGACGGTAGTTGTGTTCTTCATTTGGTGGAAGGCAAGCTCCTAGACTCGGGGAGCGGACCTATCGGCGGCCTTGTCTGCGAAGAGGGTCGTGACGGCGATCTGTGGTCCCTGCGGAGCACCGCGATCGGCGCGGACCGGGCACTCTGGCGCGGCCTTCTCTGGCGCCTCCAGCCCTGGCTGCTGCCGGCACTGGCGCGTTTGTCGGTGCGCTGCCGGCACCGACGGCGGGACGCGCGCTAGTGCCGCGTCAGGCAACGTTTGCGCGCTTCACAAGTTCACGAAGTGCCT
>PJQG01000013.1 GCA_002861595.1 Actinomycetota bacterium | reverse complement strand
GGATCTTCGGCGGGCTGTTCATGGGCTTCGCCATCAAGGTGCCCATGTTCCCCTTCCACACCTGGCTTCCCGACGCCCACACCGAGGCGCCCACCGTGGGCTCCGTCATCCTGGCCGCCGTCCTGCTCAAGCTCGGCACCTACGGGTTCATCCGCATCGCCCTGCCCATCCTTCCCGACGCGGCCATGTCGTGGGCGCCGTGGATCGGCGGCCTCGCCGTGGTGGGCATCATCTACGGCGCGCTCGGGTGCCTGGCCCAGAAGGACATGAAGCGCCTCATCGCCTTCTCGTCGGTGGCCCACATGGGCTTCGTGATGCTCGGCATCGCCACCCTCACCGACTTCGGCATCAACGCCGCCATCTTCGGGATGGTGGCCCACGGGCTCATCACCGGGATGCTGTTCTTCGTGGCCGGCTCGATCCAGGAGCGCTACCACACGCGCGAGCTGGCCCGGCTCGGCGGCCTGCTCGTGCAGGCGCCGCGGCTGGGCTGGATCCTCGGGTTCTGTGCCATGGCCTCGCTCGGGCTGCCGGGCCTGGCCGGGTTCTGGGGGGAGTTCCCCGCCATCCTGTCGGCCTACCAGCCGGCGACGGGCCTGTCGGAGGCCGTGTTCCGGACCTACATGGTGGTTGCCGCCGTCGGCACCGTCCTGGCCGCCGGCTACCTGTTGTGGATGTTCCAGCGCACCGCCTTCGGCACCCCCAAGGACGAGTTCTCCAAGGCCCACGTGCACGACGTGCACCCGCTGGAGTGGGTGGCGTGGGCGCCCATGCTGGCGCTCATCTTCGTGCTCGGCGTCTACCCCCGGCTCATCTTCGGCATCACCGACGAAGCCGTGCAGACCGTCTCCAGCGCGTTCAGGGCCGTGGGCGGCTAGATGCACGCCGTCCTGGCCGCAGCCCAGACCCTGAAGGCACCGGACCTCGACTACTTCGCGCTGGCCCCCGAGATCGTCCTCACCGCCGTGCTCGTGGGGATCCTCCTTCTCGACGTCTTCGTGGACGAGACCCGCAAGTACCTCGTCACTCAGGTGGCGGGCCTCGGCCTGCTGGTGAGCCTCGTGCCCGTCGTCGCCCTCGCTGCCAACGGCGCCGACCGCTCGATGCTGGGCGGCGCTTACGTCGTCGACAACTTCGCCCTGCTGGTCAAGGCGCTGTTCCTCGCCACCGGCTACGTGGTCCTGCTCATGTCGTCCGACTACATCGGGGAGGGCGACTACTACGAAGGTGAGTACTCCTTCCTGCTGCTCTCCTCGTTGCTGGGGATGATGGTGATGGGCTCTTCCCGTGACCTCATCACCATCTTCGTGGCCCTGGAGCTGCTCTCCATCCCCGCCTACCTGCTGGCCGGGTGGCGCAAGCGTGACCTGCGGAGCAACGAGGCCTGCCTCAAGTACTACCTGCTCGGGGTGCTGGCCTCCGCGGTGATGCTCTACGGCATGTCGCTCATCTTCGGCGCCACCGGCTCGACGGTGCTGCGCACCATCGGCCGCGAGGTCGGCGGCTCGGTGGGCGAGGAGCCGATCGTCACCCTCGGCATCTTCTTCATCGTCGTCGGCTTCGCCTTCAAGGTCTCCGCCGTTCCCTTCCACTTCTGGGCGCCCGACACCTACGAGGGCGCGCCCACGCCGGTCACCGCCTTCCTGTCGGTGGCGTCCAAGGCCGCCGGCTTCGTGGCCCTCCTCCAGCTCGTCTACATCGGCTTCTTCGGGCGGGAGGAGGTGTGGGGCCCGCTGTTCTGGGTGCTGGCCGCCCTTACCATGACCGTCGGCAACCTGGTGGCGCTGCGCCAGACCAACGTCGTGCGCATGCTGGCCTACTCCTCGGTGGCCCAGGCCGGCTACATCCTGGTGCCCTTCGCAGTGGCGGGGTCGAACCCGGCCGCCAACGCGACGGCCCAGACGGCGGCGCTGGTGTACCTGCTCATCTACGCAGCCATGAACCTCGGCGCCTTTGCCATCGTCATGGCGGTGGCCCGCAAGACCCGATCGGCGGAGATCTCCTCCTACGGAGGGCTCTTCACCTACGCCCCGGGGCTGACGCTGCTCATGAGCGTCTTCCTGTTCTCCCTGGCCGGCATCCCGCCGCTGGCCGGCTGGTTCGCCAAGCTCTACATCTTCGAGTCGGCCCTCGATGCCGGTACGGCAGCGGCGGTGACCCTGGCCGTGGTGGCCGGCCTGAACGCCGTGATCGCCCTCTTCTACTACTCGGCGGTGGCCAAGGAGATGTGGATGAGGCCCGTCCCCGACGGTGACACCACCCCCATCCCGGTGCCGCCGGCGCTGGCCGCGGCTCTGGCCTTCACCGCCATCGTGGTCGTGGCCGTCGGTGTGTACCCGCAGGCCTTCGCCCGTCTCGGCGACCTGGCCCAGCTCACGCTGCGGTAGACCACGCCGGCGCCCGCGCTCCCTCACCTCCTGCAGGCGATCCAGGGCGGGGGGCCGATGTCCTTCGCCGACTTCATGGAGACGGCGCTGTACGACCAGCAAGGCGGGTTCTTCGCCACCGGGGGAGCGGCGGGACGGAGAGGTCACTTCCTCACCAGCCCGGAGGTCGGGCCACTGTTCGGAGCGATCCTCGCCCGTGCTCTCGACAGGTGGTGGGCGGAGCTGGGCCGGCCGGAGCCCTACGTGGTGGTGGAGGCGGGCGCCGGCACCGGCACCCTCGCGGCCGGCGTGCGGGCCGCCCTTCCTGCGTGTGCGCCGGCCCTGCACTACGTCATGGTGGAGCGTTCCGAGCCGCTGCGCGGCCGCCAGGCCGCCGTCGTTCCGCTCGCGCGACCGTCGGATCCACCCCACGACGCCCGGCCCATCTTCACGTCTCTGGCCGAGCTGCCCGGCCAGCCCTTCGCCGGCATCGTGGTCGCCAACGAGCTGCTCGACAACCTTCCCGTCCACCTCCTCGAGCGGCGAGGTGGGTGGGACGAGGTGCGCGTGGGCGAGCTCCATGGCCAGCTGGTGGAGGTCCTCGTGCCGGCCCCGCCGGCGCTCGTCGCCGACGCCGAGTTGCTCGCCCCAGACGCCTCGGCCGGCGCCCGCGTCCCGCTCCAGGTGGCGGCGCGGTCGTGGTTGCAACAGGCGCTCTCGCTGGTGGAGCGGGGCCGGGTGGTGGTGATCGATTACGCCGACACGACGGCGTCGCTGGCCGCCCGGCCCGCCGCCGAGTGGCTGCGGACGTACCGCGCCCACGGCCGCGGCGGCCATCCCCTGGAGCATCCTGGCGCCCAGGACATCACCTGCGAGGTGGCCGTGGACCAGCTGGCCCGGGTACGTCCACCGGCCGTCGACCGCGCTCAGGCCGAGTTCCTCCAAGCCCACGGCATCGAGGAGCTCACCGCCGCCGCCCGTGCCCGGTGGCACGAGCGGGCCCACCTGGGCGACCTGGAGGCGCTCGAGGCCCGCAGCCGAGTCGGAGAAGCCGCCGCCCTCACCGACCCCGCCGGCCTCGGCGCCTTCCGCGTCCTCGAGTGGGCCGTGCACTGAGCCACGGCAGTCTGGGAGTACATGGCCTACCGGATCGGTACGCCATGTACTCCGGACGGCGGGGGCTCGTTAGGCTCGGCGGCGATGACGGGGATCGAATCGTTCTCCTCGGAGGAGCGGAGCTTCCCGCCCCCCGAGCCGTTCAAGGACCGCGCCCTCGTCACCGACCTGTCCCTCCACGAGGAGGCCGACCGGGACTGGAAGGGGTTCTGGGCCAGGCAGGCGCTGGCCCTCGACTGGTACGACGAGTGGGACACCATCTGCGATTGGCGGCTGCCGTTCGCCCGCTGGTTCGACGGGGGCACGCTGAACGCCTCGTACAACTGCGTCGATCGTCATGTAGCCGCCGGGAACGGCGACCGGGTCGCCTACCACTGGGAGGGCGAGCCCGGCGACACCCGCACCATCACCTATGCCGACCTGTTGGCCGACGTGCAGCGCTTCGCCAACGTCCTCAGGGACCTCGGCGTCCGCCGTGGAGACCGCGTCGCCATCTACATGCCCATGATCCCCGAGCTGCCCGTGGCCATGCTGGCCTGCACCCGGATCGGCGCCGCCCACTCGGTGGTGTTCGGCGGCTTCTCCTCCGACGCGCTCCGGGACCGCATCGTCGACGCCGAGGCCAAGGTCCTCGTCACCGCCGACGGGGGGTGGCGGCGAGGCGCCATCGTGCCCCTCAAGGCCAATGCCGACGCCTCGCTCCACGCCGCGCCCTCCATCGAGGCCGTCGTCGTGGTCCGCCGGACGGGCCAGGAGCTCCCCATGCAGGACGGCCGGGACCACTGGTGGCACGACGTCATGGCGAGCGCCGCGACGGAGTGCGAGCCGGAGCGCATGGGGTCCGAGGACCTGCTGTACCTCCTCTACACCTCGGGCACCACGGCCAAGCCGAAAGGCATCATGCACACGACCGGGGGCTACCTCACGCAGGTGGCCTTCACCCATCGCTACGTGTTCGATCTCCGCCCGGACACCGACGTGTACTGGTGCGCAGCCGACATCGGCTGGGTCACCGGCCACAGCTACATCGTGTACGGCCCTCTCGCCAACGGGGCCACGGGGGTGCTGTTCGAGGGCACGCCCGACTTCCCCGAGCGCGACCGGTGGTGGTCCATCATCGAGCGCTACGGCGTCACCATCCTCTACACCGCGCCGACAGCCATCCGTACCTTCATGAAGTGGGGGACGGCCGAGCCCGAGAAGCACGACCTCTCCTCCCTGCGACTCCTCGGCAGCGTGGGCGAGCCCATCAACCCCGAGGCGTGGATGTGGTACCGGCGCCACGTCGGCGGCGACCGCTGCCCGGTGGTGGACACGTGGTGGCAGACCGAGACCGGCGCCATCCTCATCGCCCCCCTGCCCGGTGCCACAACCCTCAAGCCCGGTTCGGCCACCTTCCCTCTCCCCGGTATCGCCGCCGAGGTGGTCGACGACTCCGGCCAGCCGGTGCAGGCCGGCGGTGGCTACCTCACGCTCACCCAGCCGTGGCCGTCGATGCTGCGGGGCATCTACGGCGATCCCGAGCGCTACCACCAGACCTACTGGAGCCGCTTCCCCGGGCGGTACTTCGCGGGGGACGGCGCCCGCGTCGACGACGAGGGCTACTTCTGGTTCATGGGCCGGGTGGACGACGTGATGAACGTCTCCGGGCACCGGGTCTCCACCACGGAGGTCGAGTCCGCCCTGGTGGACCACCCGTCGGTGGCCGAGGCCGCTACCGTCGGGGCGAGCGACGAGATCACCGGCCAGGCCATCATCGCCTTCGTCACCCTCAAGGGAGGCCAGGAGGGGACGCCCGACCACGGTCAGGTCCTGCGCCAGCACGTGGCCACGCGCATCGGCGCCATCGCCCGGCCTCGAACCATCGTGTTCACCGACGACCTCCCCAAGACCCGCAGCGGCAAGATCATGCGGCGGTTGTTGCGCGACGTGGCCGAGGGGCGGGCTCTGGGCGACGTCACCACCCTGGCTGACGCGTCGGTCATCGAGGAGATCAAGAAACGGGCCGCAGCGGCGCCCGAGGAGGACTGACCTGGCCCCCCAGGCGCCCGACAACTGGCGGTGGCGGACCGGGCCGGTCGAGCCAGGTGCCGGGGTCGTCTTCGACCTCGACGGGGTGCTGTCCGATGCCGTGAGCCGCCAGCACTTCCTCGAGTCGGGCCGGCGCGACTGGCGCGGTTTCTTCGACGCCTGCGGCGAGGACCCGCTCATCGAAGAGGTCGCCTGCCTGCTCTCCCTGCTCGACGCCGGCCTTCGGATCATCCTGCTCACCGGTCGACCGGTGCGCGTGCAGCCCCAGACCCTGGCCTGGCTGGAGCGCTACGACCTGCGCTGGGACCTGCTGATCATGCGGGACTTCGGCGACTACCGGGCGGCACGCGAGTTCAAGCGCCTCACGGTGCACTCCCTGCGGGCATCCGGGTTCGACTTGCGCCTTGCTTTCGAGGACGACCGCCGTAACCTGGAGATGTTCCGCGCCGAAGGCGTGCCCTGCGTGTACATCCACTCTGGGTACTACGACTGACGGGAACGAACGGTATCCCGCCGATGTTGATTGGATCACCATGAACAAGAACACCTTCAAGACGTTCATCCTCCTGGCCGCCATCGGCGGCCTCCTGGTCGGGGTCGGACGGGTTCTCGGTGGCACCGGGGGCGCCGTCATCGGCCTCATGCTCGGCGTCGGGATCGTCGGGTTCTCCTACTGGAACTCCGACAAGCTGGCCATCCGCGCCGCCCGGGCCGTGCCGGCCGACGAGGCGCAGATGCCCGAGTACTTCCGCATCATGAGAGAGCTGACCCGGCAGGCGGGCATGCCGATGCCCAGGCTGTACGTCACGCCCGACATGCAGCCCAACGCCTTCGCCACCGGGCGCAACCCCGAGCACGCGGCGGTCGCCGTCACCCAGGGCATCCTCCAGATCCTCGACTGGGACGAGCTGCGGGGCGTGCTCGCCCATGAGATCAGCCACGTGGGCAACCGCGACATCCTCATCGGGTCCATCGCCGCCGCCGTGGCCACCGGCATCAGCTTCATCGCCAACATGGCCATGTGGGGCGCCATGTTCGGCGGCCGTGGTGACGACGACGACGCCAACCCGGCCGTGCTGCTGCTCACCGCCATCCTCGCCCCGATGGCCGCCGGCCTGCTCCAGATGGCCCTCAGCCGCAGCCGCGAGTTCGAAGCCGACCGCTCCGGCGCCCGCCTCATCGGCGACGGCGAGCCGCTGGCGCGAGCCCTGGAGAAGTTGGACATGGCCGCACACCGGATCCCGATGGACGTCAACCCGGCTCAGGCCCAGGCCTACATCGTCAACCCGCTCACCGGTCGCAGGGTGCAGTTCGCAAAGCTGTTCACCACGCACCCGCCGATGGAGGAGCGCGTTGGCCGCCTGAGGGCGGGGGAGTGGCGCTCGTAGCGTCCTGAACGCCGCCCTCTCCCCTCTCGGGCCGGTGGGGGCTGGCGCCCGACCGCTTCGTCGGTCACCATGGTGGCGGCTCCTGTCGCCTTCCTGTCATGCCCCGCGCTCGTACCGTCTCCCTGACCGCCGTCACGGCTGCCGTCGCTGCCCTCGTGGGCGGCGCGCTGGCGGCCAGCGCGCAGATCCCGTTCCCCACGCCCACCACCACGACCACGTCCACGACGACACCGCCGCCCGCCACCACCACGACGACCATCCCGCTTCGCCCGAGCGAATCGACCACGACCACGACCGAGCCCCCGTCCAGGCCGGCACCGGAGCCTGGCCCTGAGGGCGCGCCGGGCCCCGGCACCGGTGCGCAGCCGGCGCCCACGGGCGAACGGCCGAACCAGGCCGCACCGTCGGGGCCGGGCGACGCCGACTCCGG
>PJQG01000047.1 GCA_002861595.1 Actinomycetota bacterium | reverse complement strand
CATGATGCACTCGGACTGGTCGATGTGGAGGAACTGCTTGGGCTTCACCGACATCGAGAGCGCGGACGGCTCGATCTCGGTGAGCACGTACTCCCCCGGGAACGAGGGCATCGGCGGATTTGCGTCGGTCTTTGCCATGGCTGCTCCTCTCAGGCCTTCCTGGCGAGCGGTCGCCCGAAGGCCGACGTCTTGATCTCGGCGGGCGCGCCGGCCGGCCGCCGGCCCCGCTTCTTCTGCCACCACAGCCAGCCCACGATCTGGCCGGCGAAGAACACGACGTAGATGACGGTGGCGATGATGTCCCGCACGACCTGAGCGGTGATGATCACCCGGCCCCGGCCCCCGAAGCTGAGCCCGTCCTCGAGGAGCCGGCCGAAGGGGGTGGGGATGCCCAGCGAGTCGCTGCGCCAGCCGAGCTCGTTGTCGGACCAGGCCAGCCACTGGTTGGGGACCACGCCGTACATCAGGAGCATGAGGGTGAACATGAACGTACCGGCGACGAAGGCTTCCCCCCAGGTCAGAGGCGTACCCGGAGGTCGGCGCCGACCGACGACCAGGATGATGCCGCACATCACCAGGGTGATGATCAGTGATACCAGAAAGGCGACCATCGACTCTCTTCCACGACTCGTGAATCTGCTCACATTCTAGCGGAGAAGGCGCGTCGGCCCCACCGCGGGAACCACGGTTCGGTTCTACCACGAGCCGTTTCCCCGCTCCACATCGCGGGGCCATGCCGTTCCGTTGCCCGCCGTGCCTGGTGAGCGCGGGGCAGGCGCCACTACAGTCCCGGCGGTGGCAGAAGTACCCGAACACCTCCTGCGCCGGTCACGGGAGCGCCGTGCCGCTCTCGGCCTGGGTGGTGGTTCCGACGGTGGCGGTGACGCCCCCGCTCCCGCCGAGGGAGGAGTGCCTGCGGTGTCGTCGGCGGCGTCGTCCCCGGCAGCGGCCAGCGGGCCCGCTTCGGCGCCGGCGCCGGCGGCCGCCGCGGCCCCGCCCGCTCCTGTCGAGGAACCGGTCCATCCCTCCTACATCGCCGCCGAGGGGATCGCCCGGACTCGCGTACCGATGTGGGTCATGCCCGTGCTCGTGCTGCTGCCCTTCTGGGGCTTCCTCTACCTCGGAGCCTTCGGCGACCGGCACACGGAGGAGGTGCTGGACCCTCTGGTCCTCGGCGAGCAGGTGTACCGGGCCCAGGGCTGCTCCTCCTGTCACGGCGCGGCCGGGGAGGGCGGCGTCGGCCCGCCCCTGGCCAACGGGGACTCCGTCCTCACCTTCCCCGAGGAGGCGGACCAAGTGGCGTGGATCAGGTCCGGCTCCGGCCCGTTCAAGGGCCAGCCATACGGCGACCCCAACCGCCCCGGAGGCCAGCGAGGGCCGGCCCAGGGCATCATGCCCGGCTACCCCAACCTCTCGGATGAAGAGGTGCAGGCCGTGGTGGCCTACGAGCGCGAGCAACTTTGAGCGCGCCGGCCCACGACGTCGTGGTCGTCGGGGGCGGGCCGGCGGGGGCATCGTGCGCGTACTGGCTGGCCCGGGCCGGCCACGACGTGCTGGTGGTGGAGAAGAAGCGCTACCCGCGCGAGAAGACGTGCGGGGACGGCCTCACCCCCCGCTCGGTCAAGCAGCTGCACGAGATGGGCCTGGCCGAGGAGCTGGCCGGCCATCACCGCTTCGACGGCCTGCGCTCCCTCGCCTTCGGTCGCACCCTCGAGCTGGCCTGGCCCGATCATCCGGGCTTCCCCAGCTACGGCTACGTCGTCACCCGCAAGGACCTCGACGCCCTGGTGGCGGAGCGGGCCCAGAAGGCGGGGGCCACGGTGTGGCAGGAGGCCGAGGCGGTGGCCCCGCTCACCGAGGGCGACCGCGTCACCGGCGCTGTCGTCAAGCGCAAGGACACCGGCACCACCGAGGAGGCGAGGGCCAGGTACGTGGTGGTGGCCGACGGGGCCAACTCCCGCTTCGGGCGGGCCCTGGGCACCAGCCGCGACCGGGCCTACCCGCTCGGCATGGCCATCCGCGGTTACTACACCTCGCCTCGGCACGACGAGCCCTGGATCGAGAGCCACCTCGACCTCCGCGACCGCTCGGGCCACAACCTCCCCGGCTACGGCTGGATCTTCCCGGTCGGCGACGGGCGCATCAACGTCGGCATCGGCCTGCTGTCCACCTTCAAGAAGTGGAAGGAGGTCAACACCAGCCACCTCATGGCCTCCTTCGCCGAGACGGCGCCGGCCTCCTGGGGCATCGGCCCGCAGACCTCCTGCGGCGCCCCCACCGGCGGGAAGCTGCCCATGGCCTTCTCCGTGAGCCCGAGCACCGGCCCCACCCACCTGGTCATCGGCGACGCCAGCGGGGCCATCAATCCCTTCAACGGTGAGGGCATCTGCTACGCCTACGAGACGGGCCGCATGGCCGCCGGCGCGGTCGGATCGGCCCTGGAGAGCGGCGAGGCATCCGCCCTCGAGGCCTACCCCCGGCAGGTCGCGGCGGAGTACGAGCTGTACTTCAAGGTGGCCCGGGCTTTCGTGAAGATCATCGGCCACCCCCAGCTGATGCGGGCCTTGGTCAGCACGGGCATGCGGTCGCGCACCCTCATGGAGTGGATCCTGCGCATCATGGCCAACCTGCTCCGACCTGACGAGCTGGGCCCGGCCGAAGCGGCCTACAAGGCGGTGGCCGCCATCGCCCGCCTGGCCCCCGCCCGCTGACGCGGGCGGGTTCGAGTGCAGAAGACCGCATATGCCTCGGTCTTCTGAACTCGATGTCAGGCCAGGGCGGCGCGAGCGAGGTCGGCGGTGCGCTCGATGTCGTCACGGGTGTGGGCCAGGCTGGGGAACAGCACCTCGTAGGGGCCGGGGGCGAGGGCCACGCCCCGTTCGAGCATGGCCCTGAAGAACCGGGCGTAGGCACCGTTGCCGCACGCAGCCCTGGCTCCCTCGTAGTCCGCTACCGGGCTGTCGGCGAAGAAGAGCCCGAGCAGCGTGCCGAACACCGGGATCCGGGCGGCCACACCGGCTTCGGCGAACACCTCGGCCAGGAGCCGAGCGAGCTCGGCGGCCCGCCCGGCCAGCATCGTGTACGTCGCATCATCGAGCAGCCGGAGCACCGCCAGCCCGGCGGCGGTGGCGAGGGGGTTCCCCGAAAGCGTGCCCGCCTGGTACACGGGGCCGAGCGGCGCAAGGACCTCCATGACGTCCCGGCGCCCGGCCAGGGCGGCGAGGGGAAGGCCTCCGCCGATGATCTTGCCGAAGCACCACAGGTCCGGGCGCACGCCGAGCATGGTCGAGGCCCCGCCGGGGCCGACCCGGAAGCCTGTGATGACCTCGTCGAAGACGAGCAACGCGCCCACGGCATCGCAGGCGGCCCGGAGCCCTTCGAGGAACCCGGGCTGGGGCGGGACCAGCCCCATGTTTGCGGCCACCGGCTCCACGATCACGCCGGCGACGTCGGCCCCGAGCACCGGGACCTGGTTGTAGGGGACGACCAGGGTCTGAGCTACGGCCTCGGCGGGAACACCGGCCGAGCCCGGCAAGCCGAGCGTGGCCACGCCGCTGCCGGCCGCGGCCAGCAGGGCGTCGCTGTGCCCGTGGTAGCAGCCGGCGAACTTGACGATCCGGGAGCGCCCGGTGAACCCGCGCGCCACCCGCACCGCGGTCATGGTCGCCTCCGTGCCGGTGGACACCACCCGTACCATGTCGCAGCCTTCGACCCGGTCCCGGATGGTCTCGGCCAGGAGCACTTCCCGCTCAGTAGGAGCGCCGTACGTCATGCCGTCCGCCGCCGCCCGCCGCACCGCCTCGACGACCTGAGGATGGGCGTGGCCGAGGATGGACGCGCCGTAGGACTGGACGTAGTCGAGGTAGCGCCGGCCCTCGACGTCCCATACGTAGGCACCCTCCGCCCGGGCCACGAAATACGGCGCCCCCCCCACGGACCCGAATGCCCGCACCGGCGAGTTGACCCCGCCGGGGATCACGTCGCAGGCCCGTTTCCAGAGGTCCGTGTTCATGGAGGGTCGCCGATCGTAACTGTTGGCCCACTTCCGGCGGAGGGACGCCTGGCGTCGGGTACCGGGTCCCGGGACGGCCGGGGCAAGGCCGTGTTCGACCGCAGCAACCGTCGATATCCGACGGTTTGCGCCGTCGAGGTGTGCTCGGTCGTTGCCGGGGCTACAGCGACTCGGCCAGTTCGCGAGCCAGGTAGGTGACGACGAGATCGGCGCCGGCCCGCTTGATGGCGCCGACGTACTCGAGCGCCACGGCGGCGCCGTCCACCCACCCGCGTTCAGCAGCCGCCTTGACCATGGCGTACTCGCCGCTCACGTGATAGGCGGCCACGGGCACGTCGACGCCGGCGCGCACGGCGGCGATCACGTCGAGGTAGGCCAGGGCGGGCTTCACCATCACCATGTCGGCGCCCTCGGCCACGTCCTCGGCCACCTCGGCCAGCGCCTCCCGGGCGTTCCGGAAGTCCTGCTGGTACCCCCGCCGGTCGCCGCCGCCGGCGATGGTGGTGTCGACCGCTTCTCGGAAGGGGCCGTAGAGCGCAGAGGCGTACTTGGCGGAATAGACGAGGATGGCGGTGCCGGGGTGACCGGCAGTGTCGAGAGCGGCCCGGATGGCGGCCACCTGGCCGTCCATCATCCCGCTCGGGGCCACCACGTCGGCGCCGGCCTCGGCCTGGGCGACAGCCACCCGGCCGTACAACTCGAGGGTGGCGTCGTTGTCGGGTTGGCCCCGGTCGTCGAGGACGCCGCAGTGGCCATGGTCGGTGTAGGGGTCGAGGCAGAGGTCGGCCATGAGCACGACGGCGTCGCCCACCTCGGAGCGCAGGTCGCTCAGCGCCACCTGCACGATGCCGTCCTCGGCCCACGCCCCACTCCCGCTTGCGTCCTTCGTCTCGCCGGCCGGCACGCCGAAGAGCATGAGCCCAGGCACGCCGAGCTCGGCCAGCTCCCGCACCTCCTTCACCAACGACTCGCGCGTGTGCTGCACCACGCCTGGGAGCGAGGCGATGGGCTGGGGCGCCTCGATTCCTTCCCGGACGAACAGCGGGGCGACCAGGTCGTCGACCCCGAGACGGGTCTCGGCCACGAGCCGGCGCAGTGCCGGCGTACGCCGTAGGCGGCGCAGCCGGCGGTCGGGGAAGGGCATTCCACGAGCGTACGGCCCTGGTACCGTTGCCCGCGTATCGGGAGCCACCGCTCCCCTCCGGTAGCTGACCACATCAGGAGGGACGATGGCCGTAGACGAACGATCGAGGCATGAGCTTTTCGGCAAGCTCCAGGAGGTGCTGGGCCCTGAGCCGGCAGCAACGTTCATGGACCTGATGCCCCCCCTCGGCACCGACGTCGCCACGAGGTCGGACGTGGCCGCCCTCCGTGAGGACCTGGTGGGCGAGGCAACTTCTCTCCGCCAGGAGATCTCAGCCGTCCGCCAGGAGATCGCAGCCGAGGCAACATCTCTCCGCCAGGAGATCGCAGCCGAGGCAACATCTCTCCGCCAGGAGATCGCCGCCGTCCGCCAGGAGATGGCGGTCATGAACAAGGACCTCCACAAGGACATGGAGCTGCTTCGCTTCGAGCTGCTCGCGGCCTTCCGGGGCGAGATCACCACGGCCATCACCTCGCAGACGAGGTCCATGATGTTCACCAACGCCTCGCTGTTCATCGCCTTCGCGGGGTTGGCCCTGAGCCTCAGGGTCCTTTGAAGACCCGTTCGAGGGCGTCGACCAGGCCCTCCACGGTGTGGGGGTCGGCCACCGCGCTCACCTCGAGGCCATGCTCGCGCGCCGTGGCCGCGGTGACGGGACCGATGCACGCCACCACCGGCGGCACCGCCTCCCGGCCGGCGACCTCCAGGTACCCGGTGACCGTCGAGGACGAGGTGAAGGCGATGGCGTCGGCGGCTCCGGCAGCAGCCAGCGCCGCCGGCGGGGGCTGGCCCCGCTCGGTGCGGTAGGCCTCCACCACGTCCACCTCGTAGCCGGCCGCCCGCAGGCCGTCGGGGAGCACGTCACGAGCCACCGCGGCACGGGGGAGCAGGACCCGGGCCCCGGGCGCGGCGGGCCGTGGGAAGGCCTCCAGGAGCGACTCGGCCACGAAGCGCTCGGGGACGAGGTCGGGCACCAGCCGGGCGCCAGTCAAGGCGGCGGCGGTACCGGTGCCGATGGCCGCGATGCGGGCGGCGCCGAAGGACCGGGCGTCGGGAACAAGGGCCACGAGACGCTCGACGGCGTTCGCTGAGGTGAACACCACCCAGTCGTAGGTCGAGAGCTCGCCCACCGCGGCCCGCAGGGCGGCACCCCCGTCGTGCGGCTCGGCGATGGCGATGACCGGCACCTCCAGCGCCTCGGCGCCTCTCACCCGCAGGGCACGCACCAGGGCGGGCGCCTGCTCCCGCGGCCGCGCCACCACCACCCGGCGCCCGAACAGCGGGCGGCGCTCGAACCACGACAGGTCCAGGCCGGCCACCTGGCCGATGACGATGGTGGCCGGCGGCTCCAGATCTACCCTCGCAAGTTCGGCGAGGGTGGTGCGAACGGTGTGTTGCTGCGGCCTCGTCCCCCAGTGCACGCACACCACCGGTGTGGTGCCGGGAAGGCCGCCGGCCTGGAGGCGAGCGGCGTACTCGCCCCGCTGGGAGACCCCCATGAGGACCACGATCGTCCCGCCGGCGGCGGCCAACGCCTCCCAGCCCGGGCCGCCGTCCTCGACATCGCCCTCCCCCCGCCGTCCGTGGCCGGTGACGACGGTGAACGACGTCGACAGCCCCCGGTGGGTCAGCGGCACGCCGGCATAGGCAGGTACGGCCACGGCCGAGGTCACCCCCGGGACCACCTCGAAGGCCACACCGGCGTCGAGGAGGGCGAGCGCCTCTTCCCCGCCGCGCCCGAAGACGAATGGGTCGCCACCCTTCAGGCGCACCACCTCCAGCCCGGCCCTCGCCTTCTCCACGAGCAGCTCGTTCACGTACTGCTGCGCCACGGGCAGGCCCGGGCGCTTGCCCACGTCGATCCGCTCGGCGGTGGCAGGAGCCAGCTCCAACAAGGACGCCTCGGCCAGCCGGTCGTGGACCACGACGTCGGCGCGCGCCAGCAGCTCGGCCCCCCGCACCGTGAGCAGTCCCGGGTCTCCCGGCCCCGCCCCAACCAGGTAGACGGTCATGCCCGCCGCTTGCGAGTACATAGCGGGCGAAATCGGCCCGCTATGTACTCGCAACGCGGGGTGGGGGTCATGCCAGGCCCCGGAGGCCTTCCAGGAGCCACGTGCCGCCCGACTGGTCGAGCAGGCGCCGGGCCAGGCCGCGACCGAGCGCCTCGCCGTCGCCCGCAGCAGCGGTGGCACCGGCCCGCAGCACGATCCGCCCGTCCAGACTGGCGAGGACGGCGTCCATGCCCACGCTCCCGTCCGCACCAACGCGGGCGTGGGCCCCCACCGGCAGGTCGCAGCCCCCGCCCATCTCGGCCAGGTAGGCCCGCTCGGCGTCGACGGCCAGCCGGGAAGGAATGTGCTCGACGGCGCCGAGCACGGCGCGAACCTCCAGGTCGCCCTCACGGGCTTCGACGGCCAGCGCACCCTGGCCGACCTGGGGCACCATGAGCGAACAGTCCAGCACTTCGGCTGCCCGGCCGGCGTGGCCGAGCCGGTCGAGGGCGGCAGCGGCCATGACGATGGCGGCGAAGTCGCCAGCCTTGGCCAGCCGGGTGCCGACGTTGCCCCGCAGGCCGGTGAAGGTGAGGTCGGGCCGCAGCCACGCCAGCTGCGCCCGCCGGCGCACCGATCCCGTGGCGACGAGCCCGCCGATGGGCAGGGCCTCCAGGCCGGCGCCGACCAGGACATCCCGGGGGTCGGCGCGGGCGGGCACGGCGGCGATGACCAGGCCCGGCGTGGCCGACGACGGGAGGTCCTTGGCCGAGTGGACGGCGAAGTCGGCCCTCCCCTCGAGCACGGCCGTCTGCACCTCCTTGACGAACACGCCGCGCCCGCCGATCTCCCAGATGGGCACGTCCTGGCGCCGGTCGCCCGCCGTCTCCACCACGACCTGCTCGACCGGGACGCCGGAAGCCTCGGCGAGCAGCGTGCCCACGTGCGCCGTCTGCCGGAGGGCCAGCGCGCTCCCCCGGGTGGCGGCCCGGAGCACGGGCGGCACCACGCCTACGGCAGGTCGAACAACGTCCGCAGCGCTTCGGCCAGACGATCGCCGCGCGGGGTGCCGGCCGCCGCTTTCAGACGGACGGTCGGCTCGTGGAGCAGCTTGGCGAGCAGTGCCGTCGTTAGGGCGTCCACCGCCTCGCGCTGGCTGTCTTCCAGGTCGCCCAGCCGTGAGCGGAAGCGCTCGAGCTCCCCGGTCCGCAGCTGCTCGCCGCGCTGGCGCAGAGCCACGACCAAGGGCGCCAACTGCCGGGCCGTGGAGGCGGCGCAGTAGCGCTCCAGCTCGTCGGCGACGATGGACTCGACTCCCGCCACCTCCCGCCGCCGGCCCGCCAGCCCGGCCTCGGCGAAGGCCTTCAGGTCGTCCATGTCGAGGAGGGTGACGCCGGGCAGGTCGGCCACGCCGGCGTCCACGTCGCGGGGCACGGCGATGTCGACCACGAGGAGAGGCCGGTCGGGCCGCGCCGCCATCACCGGCGCAAGATCGTCGGCGCTCAGGAGCACCGACGGTGCGCCGGTGGAGGTGAGGAGGACGTCGGCCTGCTCCAAGGCGGGGCCCAGGTCGGCGAACGGGACGGCGCGGCCGCCGGCCCGATCGGCCAGCGCGACAGCCTTGTCCCAGGTGCGGTTGGCCACGGTGAGCTCGCCCACGTTGCGCGCCCCGGCCAGGGCCACCGCCATCCCCTCGCCCATGTCCCCCGCACCGAGCACCAGGATGCGCCGGCCGTCCAGTGTGCCCAGGCGCTGGGCCGCCATCTCCACCGCGGCTTGTGACACCGAGGTCGTCCCCCGCCCGATGCCCGTCTCCGTGCGGGCTCGCTTGCCCACCTCGAGGGCGTGCCGGAACAGGCCACCGAGCACCGGCCCGGCGGCCTTCTCGGCTGCGGCGCCCTCCCAGGCGTGACGCACCTGCCCGAGGATCTCGCTCTCGCCCACCACCGCCGAATCGATGCCCGAAGCCACCCGGAACAGATGTCCGGCCACGTTGTCCTCGTAGAAGGAGTAGAGGTGGTCGGCGAAGCGGTCGGCAGGGATCGAGCTGATGTCGGCGAAGAAGTCCCGGACCTCGGCCAGCGCACTGTGGAAGCGCTCCGCGACCACGTACGCCTCCGTGCGCATGCAGGTGGACAGGAGCACGACCTCGCTCAGGTTCTCACGAGAGCCAAGGGCGGCCAGCGCCTTGGGAAGGTCGGCGTCGTTGACCGTCACGCCCTCGAGGATCTCGAGGGGCACGGTGCGATGGTTCAGGCCTACGACGACGACAGACACGCCTGGAGGCGCTCCTTGGCTTCTCGGACCTGTCCGGTCCGAATGAGGTCGAGCATGTCCGATTCCAGGGCACTCTGCCAATTCAGCCCTTCGGTGGAACGCCCCGACGATCGGATCGCATCCCGTTCGGCCGACAGGAGCTCGGCCAGCACCTCGTACTCCGGGCCGATGGACTGCGCCACCCGCTCCTTGAGCCAGCGGGCCAGGGCCGGGGTGTGGCCGCCGGTGGACACCGCCACCATCACCGGCCCTCGGCGCACCACCGCGGGCAGGGTGAACGAACAGTTGTCCACGTCGTCGGCGGCGTTCACCCACACCCCGGCCTCCTCGCCGTCGGCCAACACGGCGGCGTTCACGGCCGCCTCGCCGGTGGCGGCCACGGCGAGGCGGTACCCGCCCACCTCGCCGCGCCGGTAGGGCCGCTCTTCGATGGTGACGCCCGCCAGGGCCGCCACCTCGGTGCTCACATCAGGGGCGACCACATGGACCCGGGCACCACAGGCCAGAAGCCCGGCCGCCTTGTGGGCAGCCACGGTGCCGCCCCCGACGACCAGGCACCGTCGACCCTCGACCACCAGGTTGACCGGGTACAGCGGGGCTCGCACCGGCATCAGATCGGCGCCAGCCGGCCGCCGGCGGGTGGAGCGCCGTTGCCGCCGGCGACGGCCACGGGCACGGGCTGCTCGAGGGGGACCGTCCCCGCCTGGCGCTGCTGGTAGAAGGACAGGATCTGCAGCTCGATGGACAGGTCCACCTTGCGGACGGACACGTGCGGCGGCACGGTGAGCACCACGGGGGCGAAGTTGAGGATCGAGCCGACGCCGGAATCGACCAACAGGTCGGTCACCTCCTGGGCGACCGAAGCCGGCGTGGCGATGATGCCGATGGCCACGCGGTGCTCCCTGGTGATGAGCGGCATCTCCTCGACATGGCGCACCTCGAGGTCGCCGATGAAGGTGCCGACCTTGCCGGGGTCGGAATCGACGAGGGCCACCACATGGAACCCCCGGGCCAGGAAGCCCCGGTAGTTGGCCAGCGCCCGACCAAGGTTGCCGAGGCCCACGATGGCGACCGGCCAGTCCTGGGTGAGGCCGAGCTCCCGGCTGATCTGGTACAGCAGGTACTCCACGTCGTAGCCCACGCCTCTGGTGCCATAGGAGCCCAGATAGGAGAGGTCCTTGCGGACCTTGGCCGCGTTCACACCCGCCATCTCCGCCAGCCGCTCGGAGGAGATGGTCGCCGTCTTGGCCTCCGCCACCTCGAGCAGGCTGCGCAGATAGAGCGGCAACCGGGCCACCGTCGCCTCGGGGATCCGCCGGGGAACGCGGTCACTGGAGGCAGCCACAGCGAGATGGTACGGCCTCGTGCGCCCGTTCACAAAGGCAGGTGGCCCGCTCGCCCGGAGCCAGGAGCGCGGGCAACGAGGCTACCCTGGCCCCAGCATGTACGACGTTGACCTCGTCGGGGGCGAGTCGGTCACCACGCGTCGCGGCCTGTCCGATGACGCCCGGGCCCAGCTGGCCATGGCTCTCGCCCAGGCCGAGGCCAGCCCCGACGGGATGCTGGTGGTCTCGCCGGACGGCGAGATGGTCGCCACGAACCGCCGCTTCGCCGAGGTGTGGGACTTCCCCGAGGCGGTCATCGAATCTCGTGACGACGAGGTCGCGCTGACAGCGGCGCTGACCCGGGTGGCCGACCCCGAAGGGTTCATCACCAAGGTCCGACAGGTCTATGCCGCCCGAGTGCCCTGCCAGGACCAGGTCCTGCTGGCCGGCGGCCGGGTCCTCGATCGCTACGGCGCGCCGCTTCACAACCCCGAGGGTGTGTACCTCGGGTACGCCTGGTACTTCCGAGACGTCACCGACCAGATGCGCGCCGAGGCCGAGCTCCGGGAGCTGGCCGTCACCCTGCAGGCCAGTCTCCTGCCCCCCCGGCCCCCGGAGGTCCCCGGGATGGAGGTGTCCACCCGCTACCGACCGGCCGACCGCAACATCGCAGTCGGCGGCGACTTCTTCGATGTGTTCCGGCTCGGCACCAACAGCTGGGGCCTGGTCATCGGTGACGTGTGCGGCAAGGGGGCGGCGGCCGGCGCCCTCACCGCCTTGATCCGCTACACCCTGCGGGCCGCGGCCGTCCATCACGACGAGCCGTCGGAGGTGCTGGGGGAGCTCAACAACGCGATGCTGGCCGACCCGGAGGCCGACGGGCGCTTCTGCAGCGTGGTCTACGGCCGGCTCGAGCTCGACCACTGCGGCGCCTGGGTGACCCTCGCATCCGGCGGCCACCCCCGACCGATCGTCGTCCGGCGGGCCGGCTGGCTCGACGTTCGGGGCCAGCCCGGCAGCCTCATCGGCCTGTTCGAGGACGCCTACCTCGCCGACGACCTCGTGGGGCTGGGCCCCGGCGACGCCCTGGTCCTGTGCACCGACGGCATCACCGAGGCCCGCAGCCTCACCGGGGAGATGTTCGGCGACGAACGGCTCTCCGCGATCCTGCTCGACGGTGCCGGCGACGACGCCGAGGGGTTGGCCGGCCGGCTCGTGGACGAGTGCCTGGCCTTCGCCGGTGGCACCGCCAAAGACGACGTCGCCGTGCTCGTGGTGCGGGTGCCCGACGACGCCAGCATCGACCCCGCCCTTCGCCTCAGCCAGGCCACCGGCGTCGCCGAGGACGCCCTTCGCCTTTCCGCCCACCAGCTCGGCGAGGGCTGCGTCGACCAGCGTGGGCGGCGTGCCGCGCCGCCGCGCGAGGCGCGTACCAAGCTGGCCGTCGACGCCGCCAGCCCCGGGAAAGCCCGCCGGTTCGTCACCGGCGCCCTGCGCAGCTGGCGGATGGCGGAACTGACGGGCGGGGCCATCGAGCTGCTCACCAGCGAGCTGGCCACCAACGCCATCCGCCACGCCCGTTCGCCGTTCACCGTCAGCGTGCGCTACGACGGCCAGCGGGTGAGGATCGAGGTGGACGACTCCTCGCCCCTCGAGCCGCGGCCGAGGACCCCGAGCCACGAGGACACGGGTGGGCGGGGCCTGATCCTGGTGGACGTCATGGCCGAGGCCTGGGGGGTGACCCCGATGCCACGAGGCAAGCGGGTGTGGTTCGAGGTGCTGGCGCCGCCCGCAGCCGACTGACGCCGCGGCTCGGGGCCTCTACGCTTCGCCGCCATGCTGCACACCGCCCTGGCCGCGGCCGCTGCGGTCGTCGCCCTGGCCTTCGCCATGTGCACCTTCGAGCGCTGGCTGGTGCGCCACCGGCGCCACGAGCTGGCCTGGAGTGTCGCCCTGGCCATGTTCTGCCTGGGCTCGGCCGCCCTGGCCGCGGGCGCCGCCCTCGGCTGGAACGGGGTCACCTTCCGGCTCTTCTTTCTGTTCGGCGCCATCGCCAACGTCCCCTTCCTGGCCCTGGGCACCGTCTACCTGCTGGCCGGGCGCCGGCCCGGCGACCTGACCGCGGTCGGAGTCGGGGTCTTCGCCGCCTTCTCGGCCGGCGTCGTGGCCGTGGCCCCGTTCACCGCCCCACTGCCGGCGTCGGAGCTGGCGCAGGGGTCGGAGGTGTTCGGCCCTCTGCCCCGCATCCTGGCCGCCGTGGCGTCGGGTGGCGGGGCGCTCGTCGTGCTGGCCGGCGCGCTCTGGAGCGCGGCCCGGGTGCGAGCCCCTCGCCTGGTGCTCGCCAACGCGGTGATCGCCGCCGGCGTCGTCGTCAGCGGGGCCAGCGGTCTGCTCAACTCGGTGCTCGACGACATGACCGGCTTCTCCGTCACCTTGGTGGCCGGGATCACCTTGTTGTTCGCCGGCTTCCTCCTGGCCACCACCGAGAAGAGGGGCCCGCTCGCCGTTCCCGCGGCGCCGCTGGCGCTGGAGCTAGCGGGCCACCACCAGGAACTGCACCAGCGCGGCGCCGAGGATCAGGGCCAGCAGCAGGACGAGGACGATGGTCGTCCCCCGCCTCATGACGCCGCCTCGAGGGTGACGGCGTCGCCGGGACGCAGCTTGAGCTCCTCGGCCGCCGACCGCCGGTCGAGCGCCACCGAGACCAGACCGTAGGAGTCGACGACCAGGCCCACCTCACCGGCCTTGAGCTCGCCGTAGGCCCCGGCCAGACGGCCGGTGCGGACCTGGTTCATGCCCCACCGCAGCGAGATGCGCTCGCCCATGGCGGCGATGTCCCCGGGGTCGACGTTGAGCTGGGCGTTGCCGAAATGGTCCACCCACAGGACCTCGCTCATGAGCTTTCCCTCCTCCTGGCGGCTCAGCGGCAGGAGCCCCGGGCGCAGGGTGATCGGGTCGATGGACGGGCCGAGCTCGCCCAGATCGACACCGTTGCACACGTGCGCGGCCACCGGAGCAAAGACGTCCCGGCCGGCGAACGTCGGCCCCGGCGCCGGCAGGTGGTACTCCGTCTCGGTGAGCTCCACGACGCGCCTGGCGCCCCCCGTCATGGCGACGGCGCCGGCCAGCAACCCGTTGTCGGGGCCGACGAACACGGCTTCGCCCTCGGCGCCCACCTCCACGGCGAGGGCGCGGCGGTCGGTGCCCACGCCGGGGTCCACCACGGCGAGCACCACACCGGGAGCGAGGTACTGCACGCTGCGCACCAGCGCCAGGCTGGCCGCCCGCACGTCGTGGACAGGGATGCCGTGGGTGATGTCGACCACGGTCACGTGCGGCGCCGCCGACCGGATGACGGACCGGACGACGCCCACGAACTCATCCTCCAGCCCGTAGTCGGAGAGGAACGAGACGGTTTGGTGGCGCCTGCCCATGGCAGGGCGGACGCTACCGGCTGGAGCCGGCGTCGTGGACAGGCGGTGTGGTCGCGGCGTGCTACCCGGCTTCGGTGTAGCGGTCGCCCAGGTACTTGTCGACGTCGTCTTCTCGGAGGCGGTAGGACTTGCCGACCCGGACGGCGGGCAGCTGGCCGGCGGTGATGAGGCGGTACACCGTCATGTTGGACACGCGGAGCACGGCCGCCACCTCGGCCACCGTGAGGAACTTGGCGTTTGCATGGTCTTCCCTTGCCAGTGGAATCACTCCTCTCCGCCCGTGAGGCAACTGTACGCCAGAGGGGGCGGTGGGGAAAGTGGGACGACGGCCCGCCCGGCGTGGCGCCGGGCCGTCAGGCGCCGAGCTGGCGCGACCGCTCGGTGGCCGCCTGCACCGCGGCCAGGAACGCGCCCCGTACCGCACGCTCCTCGAGAGCGGCCAGGCCGGCGGCGGTGGTGCCCCCGGGTGAGGTGACGGCGGCGCGCAACGCCTCGGGGCCCTCGCCCGACTCGGCCAGCATGCGAGCGGAGCCGAGCAGCGTCTGGACCACCAGCGCGGCGCTGGTGTCCCGGGCGAGCCCGGCCAGCACGCCGGCGTCGATGAGCGCCTCGGCCACGAGGAACACATAGGCCGGCCCCGAGCCGGACAGCCCGGTGACGGCGTCGAGCAGGGACTCCGGCACCCGGGCCACGGTGCCTACCGCGGACAGCAGGCCCTCGGCCCAGTCGAGGTCCTCCGGGCCCGCCGTCGCCCCCGCCGAGATGGCACCTGCTCCCTGGCCCACCAGTGCCGGAGTGTTCGGCATCGCTCGCACCACCCGCACACCGTCGCCCAGCCAGCCCTCGAGCGCGGCCAGGCGCACCCCGGCGGCGATGGACAGGACCTGGGCGACGCCGGCGGCGGCCAACTCCCGGCACGCCTCCTCCACGTCGCCCGGCTTCACGGCGACGACCGCGCCGGCGCCGGCTGGGGCGGCCTCGACGATCACCGCTCCCGGCAGCCGCTCCTCGAGCTGGCGGCGGCGGTCCTCCCGCTTCTCCACCACCGTCAGGTCACCAGGCGGGGCCCATCCGGCCCGGACGAGGCCGGACACCAGGGCCTCGCCCATCCTTCCGCCGCCCATCACCACGAGCCGGGCCGTCACCTCACGACCTCATGACCCTCACGGCCTTTACGGCCTCACGGGAGGTAACGCCGAGGATTCTGGGGCGAGCCGTTGACCCTGGTCTCGAAGTGGAGGTGGGGGCCGGTGGAGTGGCCGGTCGAGCCCACGAAGCCGATCACCTCGCCCTGCGACACGGTGGCACCGTCTCTGGTGCCGAGCCGGCTCTGGTGGGCGTACAGCGTCGTCAAGCCGCCGCCGTGGTTGATGATGACGCAGTTGCCGTAGCCGCTGTAGGAGCCGGCGAAGATGACCTCGCCGGCCTTGGCGGCGCGGATGGGCGTCCCGCTGCCGGCGCCGATGTCGATGCCGGCGTGGAGACGCCCCCAGCGGGGACCGAAGTTGGAGGTCACCCGGCCGCGGAGGGGCCAGGCCAGGCCCGCTCCCGACACCCGGCCGTCGACGCCCGGATCGATGATCGCCCGCTCCTTGGAGCGGATGAGGGCGGTGAGGCCCGACTCCTGGCGGGCGACCTCGTCAGCCTCGGCCTGGTACTCGCGGATGCGGGCTTCGAGCGCGTCGGAGAGGCGCTGCTTCTGGACGCGAGCGGTCTGCAGCTCGGAGAGGCGGGCCAGCACCACTTGGCGGCGCTCGGCGGCCAGGTCGCGCGCCTGGGCCGCTTTGGTGTGCTCCTCGTCGAGGTCCTGGCGCAGCGAGCGGAGCCGGTCGAGGACGTCGCGGTCGCGGTTGGTGACCTGGGCCAGCATCGAACTGCGCCGGCTCGCCTCGGTGAGGTCTCTCGCCCCGATGACGTCGACGAAGCTGCTGCGCTCCGGGCGCACATAGGCGGAGACGGCTCGGTTGACCACCGCCGTGCGCAGCGTGACCACCTCCTTCTCGGTCGAGGTGATGCGGGCCTCGGCCTCGGCCACGGCGGTCAGGGCGGCCTGGACGGCCTGGCGGGCGGTGTCGGCGCCGGCCTGCTGGGCCCGCACCTGGCGGGTGAGCACGGCGACGGCGGCCGTGAGCTGCGCGTCGGAGGCCCGCAGGGCGTTCAGCTGCGTGGCCAGTCGGGCCCGCTTCTGGCGGGCCGCCTCTCGTTTCTGTCGGGCGCTGCTCAGCGATTCCCCGGCCAGGGCAGGCCCCGGCAGGACGAGCGCGACGATCACGACGAGGGCGGCGATGGACGGTCGGCGAGTTCTCGGCATGAGGGGACAACGCCAGGCTTCCCACCCGGAAGCGCCTGGAGAGCCGCTGAGAAGCTAGTGAACCGAGCCGCGGCGGCGCAAGGACCGCGGCTCCTCACCCACCGGGCGGAGCGACGACGCCCAGCGCGCCGCGGCCCGACGAACCTCGCAACGCCATTCGCACTTCCCCGAACGAATGGCGCCGTTCCGCCCCTCGGGCCGCAGCGAGGATCACGGTAGCCGCCCCCCGCCGCCCCGGACAAGAGCCGGTCCCCGCCAACCCTGCACGCTTTCGAGGAGATAGGGCCCGGTTTCCGGGGGCTATGTCCTCGAAGCGCAGAGCACTGGACTGAGCGGGCTGTCTACCGGCAGGCCACGAGGGAGCGGGCGGTGAGGCGGGTACAGAGCACGCGGAGCTGGGTGGCGGCCAGCGACCACGTGTAGCGCCGGGCCCTCGCCGCTGCGGCACGCGACATCCGCTCGGCTCGAACGGGGTCGCCCAGGACCTCGGCGGCGAAGGCGGCGAAGGCCCCCGGGTCCCGGTCCTCGACCAGAAATCCGGTACGGCCGTGGTCGACGAGGGTCCGCAGCCCTCCCACGGCGGCGGCGACCACCGGGGTCCCGCAGGCGGCCGCCTCCAGGGCAACCAGCCCGAAGGATTCCGACCGGCTCGGCACGACACAGACGTCGGCGGCCCGGTAGTACGTCGACAGCAGCTCGTGGGGCTGGGGCTCGACGAAGCGAACCCGCCCGATCAGCCCCAGGTCTTCGACGAGCCGGCGGATCCGGGCCACCTCGGCCACGCCCTCGGCGCCGCTCGGCCCGCCCACGACCACCAGGAAGGCCTGGGCGAGGCCAGGCTGGGCGGCGAGGGCGGCCAGCGCCCTCACCGCCACGTCGACCCCCTTGAGGGCCTGGATGCGCCCGACGAACAGCAGCATCGGTCCCCCCGGCAGGCCGAGGGCCCGGCGGGCCTGCGGGCGGTAGCCGGGAGAGAAGAAGGCGTGCTCGACGCCCGGAGGCACGACCTCGATGCGGCCGGGGCCCACGTCGTAGAGCCGAGTGATCTGCAACGCTTCCACGGAGCACGAAGCCAGCACGGCGTCGGAGCAGGCCATCACCTCCGCCTCCGCCTGTCCCCGGCGGACAGGGTCGTCGTCGCCCTCGGCCTTCACGAGAGCGAGGGTGTGGAAGGTGGACACCAGCGGCACGTCGAGCTCGTGCTTGAGGGCGTGGCCGGCGAGGCCCGAGAGCCAGTAGTTGGCGTGGATGGCGTCGCCGCCGTACTGCCCCGACATGCGAGCCAGCACGCCCTCGGTGAACTCTGCCACGAGCGCGGGCAGGTCCTCTTTGGGGACGGGCCCGAGCGGCCCGGCAGGCACGTGGTGGACCCGCAGCCCGGGCTCCACGTCGACGACGGCGGCCGGCGCCGGCGACCACGCCCGGGTGTAGACGTCGCAGGCCACGCCGCTGCGGGCCAGCGCCGAGCACAGCTGGCGCACGTACACGTTCATGCCACCACCGTCGCCGGTACCGGGCTGCGCCAGCGGCGAGGTGTGCATTGAGAGGACGGCGAGCCGGCGCATCGTCGGGTGGGCTCGGCTCAGGGCAGCAAGCCGTCGACGGTGGCCTCTCCCGACTTGTAGCGGCGCACGATCTCCGCCTGCACGGTGTCCATGCAGTCATGCAGCGCCCGCCGCTGCGAGGAGATCTTGTGCTCCAGGTCGACGAGGGCGGCGGCGATGGCGGCGACCTCGTCGTTGCTCATCGTCGGCAGGCTCGCCACGGTGTCGACGTCGATGATGCGGTCCAGCTCGGCAGTGAGGACCCGGTAGTTCACCTCACCCGTCATCTCCATGGGATGGCGGCCGGCGCTGGAGCCGCGGCCCCCCCCGGACAGGATCTCGGGAAGGTGGTCGACGATCTCGGCCAGGCCCCCGTTCTCCCCGCCCTCACGGCGGCGCGACTCGGCCTTGATGATGTCGAGGCGACCCTGGATCAGCCGACGGAGGTAGGAGAGCTCACCCTCGACCTGCTCGCACTCGCCCTTGCGCCTGCGCAGGTCTTCGACGGCCAACTCTTCGAGGTCCTCGACGTAGTCCTCGGCAAGAAGCCGGTCGAGGTCGGGGTTCGGGCCACCCATGCCGGTGCATGGTACCGCCGGGCTCAGCACAGGCGTCCGGCGCGGTCCGCGGGGTGGTACCGGTACACCACCCTGCCCACCACGGGCACGGGGCCGAACACGGCGCTGTCGGTACTCGCGGCGGCGTTGTCACCCGTCACCTGCGCCCTGCCCCCTTCCATGGCGGCCACGCGCTTGACCAGGGTGCGGTGTGGCGAGCGGGGGTCGCGGACGACCACCAGCTGGCCGGGACGGGCTCGGTTCGCTCGCACGACGAGCAGCCGCTCGCCCGGGCGCAGGCTGGGCAGCATGCTGTCGCCGTGGACCTCGACCCGGCGCACGAGCGAGAAGACCGCCGCCAGCGCAGTGACTACGGTACCCATGAGCACCCACCGGGCAGCCAGCCGCGGCCCGGTTCCCCGAGAAGGAGGAGCACCGCCATGCCCATGCTGTCCCGCCTCTTGACCTTGGTCGATCAGGCTCGTCCGCCCCTTCCGGTTCACGCGCACTGCGACCTGCCGTGCGGGGTGTACGACCCGGCACAGGCCCGCATCGAAGCCGAGTCCGTCAAGGCCATCATCGACAAGTACCACGCCTCGGACGACGAGACCTTCCGCCAGCGGGCCGTCCTCATCAAGGAGGAGCGGGCCGACCTGGTGAAGCACCACCTGTGGGTGCTGTGGACCGACTACTTCAAGCCCCCGCACCTCGAGGAGTTCCCCAACCTGCACGAGCTGTTCTGGAACGCCACCAAGGCCGCCGGCACCACCAAGCACTCCGTCGACCCCGCCGCCGCCGACAAGCTGCTGGCCGCCATCGACGAGATCGCCCAGATCTTCTGGAAGACCAAGGGCTGACCGCCCGGTGGAGATCTTCACCCAGGCCGGGGGGGCGATGCTCTCCCGGTGGGGCCACTACCTGGCCGGCGTGACCTGGATCGGGCTGCTCTACTACTTCAACTTCGTCCAGGTGCCGTCCTTCGCCCAGTTCGACGCCGCCTCCCGCAGCGACGCCGTCACCAAGCTGGTGCCCCGGGCCCTGTGGTGGTTCCGGTTCGCGGCCGTGCTCACGGTGCTCACGGGCATCGCCATCCTGGGCTTCAACGAGCAGCTGAGCGGTGGTGCCTACTTCAAGACGGCACCGGGCATCAGCATCGCCACCGGGATCCTGCTGGCCCTGGTGATGTTCGCCAACGTGTGGGGGGTCATCTGGCCCAAGCAGCGGATCGTGATCGCCTCGGCCGAGCAGGTGGCGGCCGGCGGCCAGCCCGACCCCGAAGCCGCGGCGGCGGGCCGCAAGGCGCTGCTCGCTTCCCGGACCAACACCCTGCTGTCCATCCCGATGCTGTTCTTCATGGGCTTCACCAGCCACCTGTCCGGCGTCTACGAGCTGACCCCCAAGGGCGGCGAGCGAGGGCTGTACTGGGCCGTCACCCTCCTGGTGGTGGTCCTCATCGAGCTCAACGGCACCGGCCGCATCGGCGGCACCGCGCCGGGCCCGACCAAGGCCTACCTGGAGACCCACAAGAACACCATCATCGCCGGCTTCGCCCTGTGGGGCTTCTTCATCCTCTTCTGGGAGCTCCTCTTCTAGTCGCGACATTGCACCGGCTGTCAGGCGCGTCGAGTACTCCCGCCCAAGCCGGGGGCGACGCGGGGACGGCTCATGCGCGGTGGACCGGCGGTCGTCCACGATCAGGCGCGACCCGCTCAGCGGCGCCGGCGCCCTCCCACCCGGACGCGCCCGGGCCTTCCCACCCGGCCGCGCCCGGGCCTTCCCGCCGGCCAAGGCCCGCGCCCTGACACCGGGCGGCC
>PJQG01000080.1:55816-63201 GCA_002861595.1 Actinomycetota bacterium | reverse complement strand
CGCCAGTGCCGCCGGCACCCGGCGCCGCAGTGGAGGGCGGAGCAGCGGTCGGTGCCGCCGGCGCGAACGCCAGTGTCGCCCGCCCGATAGCGGCGTCAAGCGACTGCACCAGGCCGCCGGCATCGTCCACGTTCTGGTCGAGGGCCACCAGGCCCCACGGCGCGCCCTGGTCGCGGAAGGCGAACACCTCCCGCCAACGGCGGACGAAAGCCCCCTGCTCGGCGGCCACGGCGATCGTCGCTCCCACCAAGGTCTCCCCCGGCGAGCGCTCGACCGTGAGCAGCGGTGGCCCGAACGACGGCTCGTTCTCGAGGGCGGGCAGCAACAGCCGGAAGTAACCAGGCGTACGGCCCTCGTTGGGCCGCAACGACGAGGTGAACCCTTCGCTCTTGGCCTCTAGCTCCTCGCCCAGCTCGATGGCCTGCCCGAGGAAGCGGCGGTCCCATCGATCGGTCGGGTCGTAGTCCAGCGGCTCGGGTCGTACGGGGACCACGCCCAGGGAGGGGACGTCGCCCTGGCGCAGGGCGGGGACCTGCAGGGTCCGCCCCGCCGACTGCAGCCGCAGGCTGCCCCGGTAGCTGGCGGCGGACACGGCCAGGTCGCGCGACAACCGCGCCGCTCCGCGCACCCGTACCTCCGAACCGCCGGCCGACACGGTGAGCGGCCGGTTCCCGGTGGATGCGACCAGCAGGTCGCCGCTCACGAGGGTCAGCCGGCGGCCCAGGCGCACCTCGCTGTCCCGGCGCAGCTCGAGCTCCGGCCCACCGGCCAGCTCGAGTGCCGCGGACCCGGACAGGACCTTAACGCTGCTGCCCGCCGGCAGCGTGCGCCGGCCGGCCACCGGCGCCAGGGCCTGGCCCGGACGGGCGGCCAGGACCTCGGCTCCCCTGCTGACGCTCAGACGGGCGTCACCGGCCTGCAGGCTGTCGCGGCTGCACGCGCCGCCGGCCGCCACCAGCGCCACGACCGCCAGGAGCACCACTCGCTTCATTCCACATCCTCTTTCGGCACGGCGGGGAGGAGAATGGAGAACTTGGAGCCTTTTTCCGGCGCCGACTCGCAGCGGAGCCGGCCACCGTGGGCCTCCACCACCCGCTTGACGAACGACAATCCGAGGCCCAGGCCACCATAGGCACGGGTGTCGGAAGCGTCGCCTTGGACGAAGTCGGCGAAGGCCCGGGCCTGCTCCTCCTCCGACATGCCCCTCCCCCGGTCGGTGACCGACAGCTCCACCCACGCCCCCACACCGGCGCCGTCGCCGTCGCCCGCGTGGCCCACATCGACCGCGGAGACGACGGTGGCCGCCACCAGGATGCCGGCGGCGTCGGAGGAGAACTTGACCCCGTTGTCGATCAGCTCGTCGAGGCACGACGAGAGCAGCCGGCGGTCCGCCCGCACCTTCGGAAGCTCGCCCGCCACCCGCGGGCGCAGCGCCCGCGCCCGTCCCAGCCGCTGGCGCCACCGTTGCACCACGTCGTCCACCAGCGGCGCGAGATCGACGTCCTCCAGGCGCAGCGACACCCGGCCGGCACCGGCACTGGCGAAGAACTCGAGCATCTCCACGATGCGCAGCAGGCCCTTGGACTGGGTGAGGATCTCGCCGTGCCAGGCCACCGCCCGCTCAGCGGGAACGGGCTTGCGGGTGAGCAGGTCGGCGTAGCCGATGATGCCGGTCAGTGGCGTGCGCAACTCGTGGCCGATGCGCGACAGGAACTCGGTCTTCATCTGCTCGACCTCGCGCTCGCGGCGCAGGTCACGCAGGACGAACACGGTGCCGCCGGCGCCGGCGCCGGGCCCCCGCACCGGCCCGGCCGTCACCGCGACGGGCACCTCGCGCCCGTCGGGTCGCTCGACCCAGCCTTGGCACCTCCAGGGCCGGGGCGCCCCGGGCAGGGGCAGGGCCAGGTGCGAACCGTCGTCGGCCCGGATCGTCGCCACCTCCTCGAAGGAGCGGCCCCGGGCCTGCGCTGCGCTCACCCCCACCAGTTGCTCGGCCGCCTGGTTGAAGTCGGTCACCAGGCCGGCGCCGTCCACGGCCACGAGGGCCTCGCCCATCCCGCCGACCACGGCCTCCAAGCGCTCCCGCAGGGCCGACTCGCCGATCGTCTTCTCCTGGACCGACGTGGCCATGGCGTCGAAGGACCGGCCCAGGACGCCGACCTCGTCCTCGCTGCGCCCACCGTCGCCGCCGGCATCGCCGCCGGTGCTGGTCCGCACGCTCAGGTCACCCTGCTCCATGGCCTGCACGGCGCCGGTGAGACGGCGGAGACGGGCGCCGATGCGGTTACCGACCACAGCGGCGAACACCAGGGCGAGGAAGGTGCCGCCGAGGGCGATGAGGAACAGGTTGCGGAACACCGAGTCCCGCGTCTCGTTCACCAGCGTGGTGGGCGTGGAGGCCACGAAGGCCAGGACCGGGCGGCCGTCAGCCGACGTCACCGGCGCCACGGCCACCAAGCGCCCCCCGACCACCGCCGAGCGGCGCCGGCCGTCGTCCAGGGCGGCGGGTACCAGCGAACGGATGGGACCGAGGGGGGGCTGCGGACCTCGGCTCGCGAGGACGCCGGTGCGATCGGCGAGGGCGAGGGAGAGATCCGGGTCGTCGGCCCCGGCCACGGCCAGGAAGGTGGGGTCCAGCTTCGAGACGGCCACGGCCACCCCGAGCACCGTCCGGTTCGGGTCGTTGTCCCTCACCGGTTGCGCGCCGATCACCAGGGCCTGGCCTCCGAGCACGGCGACCGAGCCACGGGTGGCGCCGCGGAGGTTGGCCTGGCGCACCACGTCGGACTGCGCCAGGCCGACCACGGTGGCGCTGTCGAGCTGGACGGCGCCGGGCGTGACGCCCTGCACGGTCCCCGAGCGGGCGACATAGGCGAGGGCGACGTCGCCCAGGAAGTTCGCCGACAGCACGGTCAGGGGTTCGGACAGCACAGCCGAAGGGCTCCTGACGCCGGCCAGCCGGCGCAGCTCGGCGAGGCGTTGCCCCTTCAGGGAGGCGGAGACGAGGGTGGCGTCCTCGATACGGTCGGTGAAGCTGTTGCTGGCCGAGGTCGCCTCGTTGACCACCCGTCGCTCGAGGCGGTCGGCCGCGCCTTCCTGCACCGTCGACACCAGCACCGCCGACAGCGCCACGCCCAGCACGATCACCACGATGAGCAGGGTGACCCCGGCACTGGCCGCCACCCGGGCGGCGATGGAGCCACGGCTGGCGGCCACCACGGACCCGCCGAGGGCGAGGCCGGCGGCGGCCAGCAGGGCGCTCGAGGCGTCGTGGGCGCCGGCCAGGTCCACCGCGACGGCAACGGCCACCAGCGCCAACCCACCCCGCAGCACGAGCGCGGGCACGGGCCCTGCGGCCCACGCCAGGGAGCCGGCGGCAGCCGCGATCACCCCAGCGGCCCTGAGGACGACGATCACCGGGGCGTCGGCCTCGGCCACGAGCTGGCTGCCGTGGAGGAAGGAGGCGGCGGCGACGAGGACCAGGCCGGCGGACAGCGCGGCCCGGCCGCCCCGGCCGGCCGGCCCGTGGTGCAACACGGTGCCGGCGAGGGCCACCGCGGCGACCCCCGAGGCGGCGGCCACGAACAGGACGAACTCCGCCGCGAACTGGAGCTGGGCTGCCGCGGCGGACATCGCCTACCCGATGACGCGAACGGGGGCGGGGGGGCTCGACAAAGCGGTGGGCCGCCCCATGGAAGGCACTCTACTCCCGCACGTGTGCCGGGCCCCGCTATCCCGGCGCGCCGGCGCTGAGGTCGCCACCGGAGGGGCCGAGGGCCTTGACGTCGCCACCGAGACGGCCCAGGGCGACGAGCGCCTCGTCCAGATTCGCGACCTTCACGACCTTCAGCCGGCCCCCGGCATGGGCCTTGGCGTCGCGGAACTCCTTCGGCGGCACGAGGAAGTACTCGGCGCCGGCGGCCCGGACCGCGGCTGTCTTCTGGATGACGCCGCCCACGTCGCCCACGGTGCCGTCGATCTCGATGGTGCCGGTGACCGCGACCTTCCTGCCTCCGGTCAGCTCCCCCGAGGTGAGGGTGTCGAGGACCCCGAGGGTGAAGGCCAGACCGGCCGAGGGGCCGCCGATGGCCCCGGAGTCGATGGTCACGTCGAAGGGGTAGTCGAAGCGGCGCTCCTTGGTGCGCAGCACGACGCCGAGGAAGCCGGCCTTCGTCCCCGAGCGCGAGCCGAGGACGATCTCCTCCACCCGGGCCGCCCCTGTCACCCCTTGGACCTCGAGGCGCACGCTGGTTCCCGGCCGCTTCGACTGGATGGCCTCGAGCGCCTGCTCGGCCAAGAGGGTCGGGCGACCGTCGACGGAGGTGATCACCTCCCCCTGAGCCAGCCGGCTCCCGGCGGGCGAGCGCTCCTCCACCGCCTCCACCAGAGCCCCCTTGCCCTCCTCGGCGACGGGGAAGCCGAGGCGGCGCAGCGCCACGACGGCGGCCGTCTGCTTGGAGTCGTCCATGGCCTGGAGGTTCAGCTGGTTGAACTGGCCGCGGCGGACAGGCCCGAGGATCCGTTCCTCGGGCACGACCTCGGTGGCGGGGTCCAGCCACCCCCGGAGCGCCTCGAGCGGGGTGACGCGAGAGAGGGCGACGGTGGCCAGGAACACCTTGCCGCGCGGCGGGAAGGCCCGGTCGCTGGGGACGCCGATGAGGTCGTTCACCTGCCGGGCGGAGCCGGGGGCGAGGGCGTAGTAGGGCAGGGTGAAGCTCACGCCGGCCAGGAGGGCGATGAGGAGCGCGAGCGCGGGCAGGGACCAGCGCAGGAAGCGCCGCGGGGGCGGCGGTGGCAATGGCTCCCAGCCCAGCGGGCCTCGCACTACCATCGATTCGGTCGTGTTCATATCGGTGAGCAGCCTCTTTTCGGCACAGCCTGCCACGGAGCGGAGCACCACCGGCCGCGGGAAAAAGGTCCGTCGGTGACGTTCCCGGCCCCCGAAGAGCAGGATCTGTCCACCGGCGGAGAGCCGGACACGATGGCGGTCGCGGAGGAGTCCGAGGCGGCGGCGCTCGCGCCCACAGCGCCTGCCTCTGCCGCCCTTTCCGAGAAGCCGGTGCTGGAGTGGACCACCGACGACTGGGCCCGGTGGATCGAGCAACCGCCGCCCGTCACCGGGCCGGCTCCCGAGCCCGACTTCTTCCTCCGCCCCCGGGACGAGCCCACCACGGACGAGCCCCACCGGGAGGCAGGCGAAGCCGAAATGGCCGACCCAGGAGGGCTCCTGGGCGAACCGACGCCGACGCCGACACCGGCGCCGACACCGACACCGGCGCCGCCGGACGAGGCGAGGATCGAAGGAGACCCGACGGCCGCCTTGTCGCTGGCCCTCGACGAGCCGGAGGGCGAGGACGACGATCGCTGGTGGTCCTCGGTGGCCGGACTGGCTGAGCCGGCGCCGCCCCTCGCGCCACCGGCTGGCGCACCACCGCTCGTCGAACCACCGCCCGTCGCTCCACCGCCGCCCCCGGCGCCGCCCCTGGCTCGACCCTCCGCCGCACCACCGCGCGTCGCTCCACCGCACGTCGCACCAAGGCCGCCCCTGGCGCCGCCCGTCGCTCCACCGCTGCTCGCCAGCCCGCCTGTGGCCGGGCCCCGCCCCGCCGGTGCCGACGTCTTTGCGGGGTGGCCTCAGAGCGTGCCGAGCATCCCCGAGGCTGTCCCACCGCCCAGGTCATCGCCGCCCCTTCGCCCCGCGGTGGCGCCCGATGCCGACGACGTGGCCATGCGCGTGCGCGCCGGGCTCAGCCTGCTCGGTGTGTCGGTCCTGGTCGGCGCCGTCGCCGCCGGCCTGATCACCGTGGCCATCTTCATGGCCGCAGTCGTCCTCCGCCGCGCCCTCGGCTGAGGCCCGCGGGGCCCTCAGGAGCGGTTGAACCGTCCGAAGCGGGGCCCGGCGCCCCCGCCGTTGGCCGGCATCATCGGCTCGATCACCACCGGCTCTTCGGTTGGCACCGCGGCCTTCTCCGGCGGCGAGGCTGCAGAAGCCGACGTCGTCGCCGGCGCGGCCGGCGAGGCCTTCGCCGGTGCCACTGCGGGCGCCTGGCTCCGCGAGACCTCCACCTTGTAATAGGTCTTGACCTCGATCGGGATCTCCTCCATCCGGAAGATCCGCGCCTCGGGGACCTGCTCCTGGTTGCGCAGATGCTCCACGAACCCGATGGCCTCGTCCAGCGATTCGGTCTGGTGGTAGCCAGGCTTCCCCTCGGCGCTGCGGAACATCACCATGTGCGACATTGGTCGTCTCCTTTTCCACCTGTCGTTTCGACCGCCGGACCACTGCCCTTGAGCAGACACGGCAGCAAAACGGCGAGGATCAGGATGCCGGGGACTGGCTGACGGCCGCAGGGGCCGCGCTCTGCGCGTCCTCGGCCAGGGCCAGGAGCACCACGTAGCGGAACTTGGCCGAGCCCGGCGGATGGCAGGCGAAGAGGGTGGCCGTGGCCGTCGGGGTCGGGTTCACGATCTCGAGCGCCTTGGGCGTGACCACCTTGGAGCCCGTGACCTTGTACACCGAGCGCGTGTCACCGACGGTGAAGATGACCTCGTCACCCGGCGCCAGCTGGTCGATGTTGCGGAACGGCTTGCTGTGGGTCACCCGGTGACCGGCGAACACGGCGTTGCCCCGCTGGCCCGGCATGGCCGTTCCCGGCCAGTGGCTCGGGCCGTTGTCGATCGTGCGCAGGGTGATGCCCTCGAAGAGGCGGTGCGTGAGGCCGATCTTGGGGATCTCGATCCTGCCGATCTCCTTGAGCGGCTCGTTGGCGTAGGGATCCTTCGGGACCTGGACCGGTCTGGTGGCGGGAGCGACGGTCGCCGGCGGCACCGCCGTCGTCGCCGGGGCAACGGTGGTCGACGTCGTCGTCGTCGCCGCGGCCGCCACCTGGAGGCGAGGGTCGTCGGCGTCGGTATTGCCTGCCTCGGCGTTGTGCAGCGCGGTGGCGCCCCCGAGAGAGACGAGCAGGCCAAGGATCAGTACGGCCACCAGCCGGCGCGGATCTCGCATAGGAACAGTGTGCCGCAGAAGTCGGCTGTCCGCGCGACGTCCTTGAGCCGGTGGAGCAGACTCTTCGGCGGTGGTGCACGACCCGGGGACAGACGATCCCACATTCGCTCCCGAAGAGTGGCGGCGGCGGCGAGAGGCGGCGCTGGCCGGCTATCGCCGCGACCGGACCGCCGCCCGCAGGTACCTGGGCGACCGCTCCGGGCGGGTGCGGGCCACCGCTCTCGCCGCCCTCGCCCGCCTGGAGGACATCACCGCCGATGAGCTCACCGCCGCGCTCGCCGACGCCGACCCGCACCTGCGCCGGCGGGCGTGCGAGCTGGCGGTGGGCGGGCCCGATGTCGACCTGGTGCCGCTGCTGGCCGATGCCGACGCGTCA
>PJQG01000080.1:46351-55802 GCA_002861595.1 Actinomycetota bacterium | reverse complement strand
GGCCTGGGCCCTGGGGGAACGGGGCGGGGGCGGGAACGACGACGTGGGGCCGAACCGCGCCGCCGGCCGCGTGATCGAGGCGCTGGTCGCCATGGCCGCGGGGCACGATGACGCCTTGTGCCGGGAGGCGGCGGTGGCCGCCCTCGGTGCCCTGGGCGACGAGCGGGCCCTGCCCGCCATCCTCGCCGCCACCACCGACAAGCCGGCGGTCCGGCGGCGGGCGGTCATCGCTCTGGCTCCCTTCGACGGTGCCGACGTCCGGGCTGCCCTCCGGCGGGCGCGGAGCGACCGGGACTGGCAGGTGCGCCAGGCGGCCGAGGACCTTACGGACGAGCCCGCCGCCGGCGACGGGCCACCATGAGCGACTGGGCCAAGCGCGACGCTGCGGTCGTCTGGCACGGCTTCACCCAGATGGGCGCCTACCTCGAGAACGCTCCGATCATCGTGGAGCGGGCCGAGGGCCACGAGCTCATCGACGTCGACGGCCGCCGCTACCTCGACGCCATCTCCTCGCTGTGGGTCACCACCCTCGGCCACCGTGTCCCCGAGCTGGACGAGGCCGTCCGCCGCCAGCTCGACCTGGTCGCCCACTCCACCCTCCTGGGCCACGGAAACCGCGTGGTCATCGAGCTGGCCGAGGCTCTGGCCGCGGTGGTGCCGGTGGACCGGCCGCACGTGCTGTTCGCCTCCGACGGTGCGTCGGCCGTGGAGCAGGCCCTCAAGATCGCCTTCCAGTTCTGGGCCAATGCGGGCGTGGCCGGGCGCACCTCCTATCTCGCCCTGGGCGGCGCCTACCACGGCGACACCGTGGGCTCGCTGTCCCTGGGCGACGGCGACGGCTCCGGCTTCGGTGCCGGCCTGTTCGACGCGCTCCGCTTCCCCGTCCTCCGCGCCCCCGGCTACGGCGACCCGGCCGCGCTGGAAGTGGCGGCAGCCATGGTCGCCGAGCACGCGGCCCAGCTGGCGGCGGTGGTCGTCGAGCCCCTGGTGCAGGGCGCGGCGGGCATGCGCATGGCCCGCCCCAAGGACTTCGCCGTGCTGGCGGAGGCGTGCCGGGCCCATGACGTCCTGCTCGTCTGCGACGAGGTGGCGACCGGTTTCGGCCGCACCGGCACCCTCTTCGCCTCGGAGCAGTGCGGCCTGGCCCCCGACCTGTTGTGCCTGGGCAAGGGGCTTACCGGTGGCTACCTGCCCATGTCGGCGACGGTGGCCTCGGGCCGGGTGTTCGACGCCTTCCTCGGCGCCGACCTCGGCGTCCGGACACTGTTCCACGGCCACTCCTACGGAGGCAACGCCCTCGCCGCCGCCGTCGCCCTGCGTCACCTGCAGCTGGTGACGGAGACCGACGTGCTGAGCAACGTGGCTGCCCGGTCGGCGCAGTTGTCGGCCCTGCTGCGAACCGTCGTGGTGCCGATGCCGGCGGTGGCCGATGTGCGGCTACGGGGCCTGATGGCCGGCGTGGAGCTGGCGCCACCCGGTGAGGGCCTGCGGTGGGGGCGCCGGGTCTGCGCCGCCGCCGTGGAGCGAGGCGTCCTGCTGCGGCCCCTGGGCGACGTCGTCGTCGTCATGCCCCCCCTCACCATCATCGCCGCCGAGATCGAGCGCATCGTCGTCGTGCTGCGCGACGCCATCGCCGAGGTGACGGGGTGACCGACCGGTTCACCTGGCGCCACTGGGTGCACCAGGAACGCGACTCCATCAGGTTCGCGGGCCGGTGGCGGACGATCCGCGACCTCGACGGGCCCGGGCCGGACACCTTCGTGGTCGAAGACGGCGACGGCGAGGCCCGCCGGGCTGTGGTGTCCTTCGCCTCCAACGACTACCTGGGCCTCACCCGCCACCCAGCGGTGGTGGCCGCCGCCCACGACGCCCTCGACCGCTGGGGCACGGGGTCCGGCGCTGCCCGCCTGGTGGCCGGTTCACGCACCGTCCACGGCGACCTGGAGGCCGAGCTGGCCGAGTGGAAGAGGGCGGAGCGCGCCATCCTGTTCCCCACCGGGTACGCCGCCAACCTGGGCGTGCTCACAGCGCTGGGCGGCCCCGGGGTGCGCATTCTCAGCGACGAGCTGAACCACGCCTCCATCGTCGACGGCTGCCGGCTGGCCCGCGCTTCGGGTGCCGAGGTCGCCGTCTACCCCCACCGCGACCTCGACGCGGTGGAGGCGACGCTGCGCCGGCGCGGGGCCGCCGGCGGGCGCACCATCGTGGTCACCGACACTGTGTTCTCCATGGACGGCGACGCCGCCGCCCTCGACGAGCTGACGGCGCTGTGTGGGCGCCACGGGGCCCTGCTGGTGCTCGACGAGGCCCACGCCGTCCTCGGCCCAGAGCCACCGCCCGGTCGCTGCGAGCTGCTGCGCATCGGCACCCTCTCGAAGGCCCTCGCCTCGCTCGGCGGGTTCGTGGCCGGCGACGCCCCGTTCGTGGAGCTCGTCGCCAACCGGGCTCGGCCGTTCATCTTCACCACCGCCTCGCCGCCCGCCACCACCGCCGCCGCCCTGGCCGCGTTGCGGGTGGTGCGCAGCGCCGAGGGCGCGGCCTTGTGCACCCGCCTGCGGCACCACGTGGCCGGCGTCGCCCCTTCCCACCCCTCGCCCATCGTCGCCGTCGTGCTGGGGGACGAGGCCGTGGCCATGGGCGCGTCGGCCGCGCTGCTGGAACAGGGGCTGCTCGTCGTCGCCATCCGCCCGCCCTCGGTCGCCCCCGGCACCTCTCGCCTGCGCGTCGCCCTCTCCGCGGCCCACACCGACGACCAGGTGGAGCGCCTGCGCACCGCACTCTGCGGCCTCCTCGAAGCACCCGCGCTTGCGCCCTGAGCGCGTCGTCCTCGTCACCGGTACGGGCACGGCGGTGGGCAAGACCTGGGCCGCGGCCCAGCTGGCCGCGGCCTGGCGGGCCCGCGGGGCGACGGTGGCCGCCCGCAAGCCGGTGCAGTCCTTCGACCCCAGGGCCGCCGGCGCCGCCGGCGCGGGTGCCACCGACGCCGCCGTGCTGGCCGCCGCCACCGGCGAGGATCGCCACGACGTCTGCCCCGAGCACCGGTGGTACCCGTTGCCCATGGCGCCGCCCATCGCCGCCGGCGCCCTGGGCCGGCCCTCCTTCACCGTGGCCGAGCTGGTGGGCGAGCTGCGGTGGCCCCCCGGCCCCCCGGTGCACTATGGGCTCGTCGAGGGTGCCGGTGGCCCCCGCTCTCCGCTGGCCGCCGACGGCGACACGGTCTCGTTGGCCGGGCTCCTCCGGCCCGACCACATCGTGCTGGTCGCCGGCGCCGGCCTCGGCGCCATCAACGCCGTGCGCCTCGCCGCCGCCGCCTTCGCCCCGCAGCACCCCGGCGTCCTCCTCAACCGCTACCAGGGCACCGACCCGGTCCACGTCGCCAATCTCGAATGGCTGCGCCGGCACACCGACCTCGCCGTGGCCACCGACATCGCCGAGCTCCTCACCCGGCTCTGACGTTCTCGCGGCAGGGTGCTACAGGACCTTGGAGAGGACGCCGACGGGCATGCGCAGGTCGGCCAGCATCTGCAGGTCGTCCTCCGGGGCGCGGCCCAGGGTGGTGAGGTAGTTGCCCACGATGAGGGCGTTGATGCCGGCGGTCATCCCCATCGCCTGCAGGTCGCGCAGGGTGACCTCGCGCCCGCCGGCGTAGCGGAGCACCACGCCGGGCAGGGCCAGGCGGAACACGGCGATCCAGCGGATGGCCTCCAGCGGCTCCACCAGGGGCCGATTCCCGAGCGGCGTGCCCGGGCGGGGGTTGAGGAAGTTGACGGGAACCTCCGCGGGCTCGACCTGCCGCAGCTCGGCCAGCATCTCCAGGCGCTGGGCCTCGCTCTCCCCCATCCCGAGCAGGACGCCGCAGCACAGCTCCATGCCGGCCGCCCGCACCCGCCGGCAGGTCTCGAAGCGCTCCTCCCAGGTATGGGTGGTGACGACCGCCGGAAAGAAGGAACGGGCCGTCTCCAGGTTGTGGTTGTAGCGGTGGGTGCCGGCCGCGGCCAGGCGCCGGGCCTGGTCGTCGTCGAGGATGCCGGCGCTCACGGCCACCTCCAGCCCCGTCTCCGCCTTGACGAGGGGTACCAGCTCCAGCAGCCTGGCCATCGTCCGCTCGTCGGGGCCCCGCACGGCCAGCACGATGCAGAACTCCGAGGCCCCGACGGCCGCGGCCTGGCGGGCCGCGGCCAGCACCTGGGCGGTGTCGAGGAACGGCGTGCCCCGCACCAGGGAGGCGAAGCGGGCCGACTGGCTGCAGAACCCGCAGTCCTCCGGGCAACCGCCGGTCCGAGCCGACACGATGCCCTCGACCTCCACCTCCGGGCCGCACCAGCCCAGGCGCACGTCGTGAGCCACCGCGGCCAGCGCCGGCACCGACGCCGCCGGCAACGCCGCCAGCTCCGCCAACTCCTCCAGCTCCAGCTGGCGACGCTCGTCGAGCAGGGCCGTGGCGGCGGCGGCCAGCAGCGCGCGGCTCATCGGCCGGGAGGGTAACCCGTCGGGGACTCCATCACCGAGCTCACCGACGGGGATCGAGCGGCCAAGTAGACGCTTGATCAGCATTGCTTGTGCTCGGGGGATCGGCTCGGGCCGGGCCGGCTGTCGTGAGCCCGCCTGAGCGGGGGAGACGTCACTCGAGGAGCATCTGCGCGGCGGCGCGCTGCCCTTCCCCCAGAAGGTGACCTCCGAAATGGTCGCCGAGCTCCGCTACCGCCGCCGCCAGGCGTCGTCATGACGTCAGGGCCGTCGCCTATCGCTCCGCTCCCATGAACAGCACCTTGAGCGACTCGAAGGACTCGAGCACCTTGCCGGCGCCGAGCACCACACACTCGAGCGGCGCGTCGACGAGGTGCACGGGGATCCGGGTCTCCTCGTGGAGGCGGCGGTCGAGACCCCGCAGCATGCCGCCCCCGCCCACCAGGTGGATGCCCTGCACGATGAGGTCCTGGGCCAGCTCCGGCGGCGCCTGCCCCAGGCAGAGGACGACAGAGTCGACGATGGCATTGACCTGCTCCTCGATGGCGGCCCGCACCTCGTCGGGCGACAGGATGACCGTCTTGGGCAGGCCCGTCATGAGGTCCCGGCCCCGTACCTCGGCCTTGACGGCGTCGTCCATCGGATAGGCGGTGCCGATGGCCAGCTTGATCTCCTCCGCCGTGCGCTCACCGATGGCGATGCCGTAGTCACGGCGCACGTAGGTCTGGATGGCGGCGTCGATGTCGAAGCTGCCCACCCGGATGGCCTGGAGGGCCACGATGCCGCCGAGGGAGATGACCGCCGTCTCCGACGTCCCGCCGCCGACGTCGACGATCATGTTGCCCAGCGGCTCGTGGATGGGCAGGCCGGCGCCGATGGCGGCGGCCATCGGCTGGTGGATGAGGTAGGGGTCGGCGGCTCCGGCCCGCCGCGCCGCCTCCTCCACGGCCCGGCGCTCGACCTCGGTGATGGCCGAGGGGACGCAGATCACCACGCGGGGGCGGTTGAAGCGGCTGACGCCGGCCCGCTTCAGCAGCAGGCGGATCATGCGCTGGGTGATGTCGAAGTCGGTGATGGCACCCTTGCGCAGCGGGCGCACGGCCACGATGGAGGCCGGGGTGCGCCCGATCATCTGCCAGGCGTCGTGCCCCATGGCCAAGACGGCCTGGGTCTTCTCGTTGACGGCGATGACGGTGGGCTCGTTGAGCACGATCCCGCCGTCGCGGGCGTAGACCAGGGTGTTGGCCGTCCCCAGGTCAATGGCCAGGTCGCGCGCCACTACGGCGCCCGATCGTCTGGCACCCTCGGCGACGGCGACGGCGGGCCCCAGGCCGGCGGCGCCGCCGAGTGATCCGGCGCCAGGGCCTGGAGCTCGCGCCGGAACTCGTGGATGCCGTACTCGTCGGACCGGGGCTGGCGGTGGCGGTACCACACCAACAGCGACCCGAGGAGGCTGAAGGTGACGGCCAGCAGGAGGTAGACGAGGTTGCTCATCGGCCGCTCACCGCGCCGTCGTGTCGTCGCTGATGAGTGAGGCGCAGGTGCCCCAGTCGACCCCGCCCTGCCACGTCTCGCGCTTCCAGATCGGCACCGTGGCCTTGAGCGTGTCGATGCACCACCGGGCCGCCTCGAAGGCCTCCTCGCGGTGCGGCGCGCCGGCGACCACGAGAACCGCCACCTCCTCCACCTCCAGCGCACCGACCCGGTGCAGCAGCACCAGGCGTCCCAGCATCGGCCAGTGGTCCCGGGCCTGCGCAGCCAGCGCCTGCAGCCGGGGCTCCACCTCGCCCTCGTAGGCCTCGTACTCCAGGAGGCTCACTCCCGGGCGGCCCTCGGCATGGTCGCGCACGGTGCCGGCGAAGCTCACCACTGCACCACACCCGGGGCGCACGACCCAGCCCATGGCTTCTGCCAGCGGTATGGGCGCGTCGGTGAGCCCCGTCCAGTCGGTGTCGCTTCGGGGCTGGCGCAGCCGGGATGATCGCACCCGGCAATGCTACGGCCCCGACCTGAAATCGGCAGGTGCCGGCGCTTATTCTCCTTCGCATGGAGCTCGACGACGGCTTGGGCGACGACCGGCCGCCGCCGCCTCTGCTCCCGCTCGACGACCGCATCTGGCGCCACCCTTCGGAGATCGCCCCTCCGCCCGGGACGCGCCGCACTGTGCCCGACCGCGTGGCCGGCGCCGGGCTGTGGCAGGTCGGCCTCCTGGCCGGTTCGATCAGCGCGCTCCTCACCGTGGGCCTGGTGGTGGTGGGTGGGGGGTTTCGCGTGCGCACGGTGACGCCCGGTGCGGCGCCGGCGGTGGAACGGGTGGTGGCGCCGGCGGCGGCGACTCCCGTCACCGCGCCCGGCTCCCCCGCCAACGCCATCGTCGACATCGCCGAGCACATGCGACCGGCCATCGTGCAGATCCGCGTCAGTGGCGGCGAGGGCCCCGGCAGCGGGTCGGGCGTGGTCTTCCGCAGCGACGGCCACGTGCTCACCAACCACCACGTGGTGGACGGTGCCCGCAGGATCACCGTGGTCATGGCCAATGGCGAGGAGGAGAGCGCCCGCCTCGTGGGATCCGATCCCGACACCGACGTCGCCGTGGTCAAGGTGGACAAGACGGACCTGGCCAGCGCGCCCCTCGGGTCGGCCGCCTCGCTCAGGGTGGGCCAGCTCGCTGTGGCCATCGGCTCGCCTCTGGGTCTGTCGGGTGGGCCGTCGGTGTCGGTCGGGGTGATCAGCGCCGTCGGACGTGAGATCGACGCGGGTGGCGAAGGCCCTCCGCTGCTCGACATGATCCAGACGGATGCGCCCATCGCCCCCGGGTCGTCGGGCGGGGCCCTGGTCGACGGGGCCGGCGCCGTGATCGGCGTCACCACCGCCATCGCCGTCAGCGAGGTGGGGGCCGAGGGTCTCGGCTTCGCCACGCCCATCGACATCGCCCGGGACGTCGCCGAGCAGATCATCGCCAGCGGGCGGGCCGTGCACGTTTGGCTCGGCGTCGAGGGCGAGGACGTCGACCCGGGCACGGCCAAGGAGATCGGCGTCGCCGGTGGCGCCCTCATCAGGGATGTCCGCCCCGACAGCCCGGCGGGCAGGGCCGGGATCGCGGCGCGCGACGTGATCATCGCCGTCGACGGCGTGCCCGTGCGGTCCATGGGAGCGCTCAAGGTGCAGCTGCGCAGCCACCGGCCCGGCGACGAGGTGACCCTGGCGCTCCACCGCGGGAACGAGGCCCGCTCGCTCAAGGTCAAGCTGGCCGAGCGCCCGCCCCGGCCGTAGTGCCGACGATGGAGGGTGGCGAGAGCCCGCCGCCTACGATGCACCGGTGAGCACGCCCGGGCCTTTCGGCAGCGGCAACCCCTTCGAAGGCCTGTTCGGTGAACTGGCCAAGCTCTTCGCCAACCAGGGCCCGCTGAACCTGGAGGTCGCCCGCCAGCTGGCCCAGTGGCTGGCCGTGGAGGGCCAGGCCGAGCCGAACGTGGAGCCCCTCGAGCGCATCCGCTATGGCGAGCTGGCGCGCGTGGCCGAGCTCCAGGTGGCCGCCGCCACCGGATTGGCCTCGTCGCCCGGCGGCCGGGTGGCCACCATCCAGCCGGTGGGACGGGGCGAGTGGGCCAGGCACACGCTCGACGCCTACCGCTCCTTCTTCGAGGGCCTGGCCACGGCGATGGTGGCGCCGCCGTCGGCGGCCGACATCGACGACCTCGTCGACCCCGCCACGGAGCTCCTCGGCGGGGTGACACAGGTGGTCGGTCCCCTCCTGATCGGCATGCAGGCCGGCACCATGGTGGGCCACCTGGCCCACCGGGCCTTCGGGCAGTACGACCTGCCCATCCCCCGCCCCCCCTCCGACGAGCTGCTGGTCGTCCCCGTCAACGTCAACGCCTTCGCCGGGGACTGGAGCCTCCCCCTCGACGACGTGCGCCTCTGGGTCTGCCTGAGCGAGCTGAGCCACCACAGCGTGATCAGCCTCCCCCATGTGCGCAACCGCCTCGAGGCGCTCCTGGGCGAGTACGTCCGGGGCTTCAAGCCCGACCCCCGGGTCCTCGAAGAGCGGATGGGCGACGTCGATCCCACCAACCCCGCCTCCTTCCAGGCCGTCCTGGGCGACCCCGCAGAGCTCCTCGGCGCCATGCAGACACCGGAGCAGCGCCAGGTGCTGGGCCGGGTGGAGGCGTTGGTGGCGGCCATCGAGGGCTACGTCGACCACGTGATGGACACGGTCGGGCAGGGGTTGCTCGGTTCCTACGCATCGCTGTCCGAGGCCCTGCGCCGGCGCCGGGTGGAGCGCACCGACGGCGACCAGTTCGTGGAGCGGCTCTTCGGCCTGGAGCTGAGCCAGGCGCAGTACGACCGGGGGTCGGCCTTCGTGGCGGGCGTGGTCTCGCGCGCCGGGGAGGAAGGCCTGGCCCGCCTCTGGCACTCCGAGCGCGAGCTGCCGACGCCCGCCGAGGTGGACGCGCCCGGCCTGTGGCTGGAGCGCATCGACCTTCCTGACTGACGTCCTCGTCCGCTGCCCCCGGCTACGGGCCGACGACGACGATCTCGTGGCGCAGGACCCGCCCGTCCGCCAGGTCCAGCACGCCGACCGTGTGATGGGGCTGCGCCCGCCGCTGGGTGGGTGAGCCGGGGTTGAACAGGAGCTGGCCCTCCGACCCCTCGGCGTTCCAGGGGATGTGGCTGTGGCCGAAGACGACCACGCCGGCGTCGGGGAACCGGCGGCGCAGGCGGGCCTCCCGCCCGGCGCGGGCGCCGCTGTCGTGGACCATGGCGACGCGCACGCCGGCGATGACCTCGACGCGCACCTCGGGCAGCTGCGCCAGCGAGGGGTCGCCGTCGTTGTTGCCCCGCACGGCGTGGACCGGAGCGATGCTGCGCAGCTCGCGCAGGAGGTCGGCGGTGACCACGTCGCCGGCGTGGAGGATGACGTCGGCCCCGGCCAGGGCCTGACGGGCGGGGCCGGGGAGGCGGGCGGAGAGCTCCCCGTCGC
>PJQG01000080.1:16411-46256 GCA_002861595.1 Actinomycetota bacterium | reverse complement strand
GCGCCACCGCCCGCGCCCGCAGGCCGGCCACGTAGGCCCCGCCGGCCGTCGCCGCGCCGGCGGCCAGGAGGAGGTACCCGCCCCGGCTGGGCACGGCCAGGGCCACCGGCACCAGGGCGCCGGCGACCCAGGCCAGCTGGAACACCGCCTCGCAGCGGGCGAACCACCGCCCCTGGGCCGTCTCCGCGGCGTCCCGCTGCACCATGGCGTCGAAGGCCAGCTTGCCGGCGCTGGCGGCCGAGCCGAGGCAGCCGGCGGCTACGACGGCGGCGGGCCGGCCTCCGAGTCGTGCGGCCAGCAGGGCGCTGACGACCACCACGCCGAGGCACCCGGCCAGCAACTGCTCCTCCACCACCCTGCGACGGATCGCCGGCGCGGCCACGGCCCCGAGGAGTGACCCCGCCATGCTGGCGGCGAGGACCACGCCGAACACCCACGCCGGCGCCCCCGCCCGGCGCAGGGCGAAAGCGACGAGGAAGGTGAGAAAGCCGACCGCGGCACGGAGGACTCCGGTGGCGATGGCGGCACTGCGGATACCCGGATGGCTGAGGTCGCCGGCCCCGGCACGGGCACCGCCGGCGGGCGAGGAGCGGGCGCGGGGGCCCGGCGCCGCCGCTCGGGGCGCGTCGGGATGAACCTGCACGATCCGAAGCGAGGCCACGGCCGAGGCGGCGAAGGCGGCCGCGGCCAGGCGCATCACCCACTCGGCCCCGCCGAGCCGGAGCACGGCCACCCCGGGAAGGGCGGCAGCGATGCTCACGAGGGCGGCGAGCAGGGCGAGCCGGGAGTTGCCCTCCACCAGCTCCTCCTTGCGGGGCACGACCGTGGGCACCAGCGAGCTCTTGGCCACGGCGTGGGTCTTGGACAGCACGAGGAGGGCGAAGGCCACGGGGAACAGCGCCAGGCTTGTGAGCACGCGCGCCGCCACCAGCGCGGCCGCCGCCCGACCGACGGCGGCGACGAGCACCATGGCGCGCCGACCGCCCGGCGTACGGTCGATGGCGGGGCCGAGCAACGGCGCCACCACACCGAAGGGGGCGATCGTCAGCACCAGCGACAGGGCGACGCGACCGCGAGCCTCGCTGGGGGAGATGTTGAAGAACAGCGAGCCGGCCAGGGCCAGGGTGACCAGGGCGTCGCCGGACACCGACAGGGCATGGGTGACGGACAACCGGGAGAACGGCGTGGCCCGCAGGCCGGGGTGGTCGTCTCGCCTGGGGGCCCGGAGAGGGCGCCAGCCGGAGTCCGTCCCCACGGGGAAATGGTAAGGGCCGAAGGCGAGCTCGGGTGCACGAGCGGTGCAACGCCGCTGGCTCACCCATGGTGGCCGCGCAGGTAGCATCCGCGGATGACCAGTCCCGATGAGGGGCCTGAATGGGCGGACGAGGCCCATCTGGACGAGGTGTTCTCGACATGGGTTCCCGGGCCTCCGGACAGCGCGCCCGCGGCCGAGCGGGAGATGGCCGGCGACAGCCGGCCCGTGGAGATCCCGCCCGAGGAAGCCATCTCCGAGCACGACATGGAAGCCGCCCTGGCCGCCGCCCTGGCCGAAGCCGAGGGCACAGCCGGGCCGGCACCACAGCCCTCGGAGCTGTCACAGCCCTCGGAGCTGTCACAGCCCTCGGAGCTGTCACAGCCCTCGCAGCCCTCGAACGGCTCCGAGCCTCGCAGCCCGGCATGGCTCAACCTGCCCACGGCTGAGGACCCGCCCGGTCCCCGGCCCGTCCCGGCATCGCCGCCCACGACGGCGAACCCGGTGGTGGAGCCCGAGCCCGACCCCCGGCCCGACGCCCACGCCTTCGAGCCCGCCCCGCCGCCCGCCGCGGAGCCGGCCGAGGTGGCGCGGCCGTGGACCAGGAGCGACGACGACGTCCTTCCCGGTCGCCGCGGCAAGAGCCGCCGCCGCTGACCGGCAACCTGGTGAGGAAAGCGGCGCCAAGCCGCTTTCCTCACCAGGTTGCGATTCGACCTCGCCCTCGCCGATCGGCCAACCTTCACCAACCGCGGCGTCCCCTCGGCGCACCGCGCCGGCGTCTCAGGGGGCGGCGGGGACCAGCTCCTCTTCCTCGGGGATGCCGAGGTCCCACTCGAGGATGAGGTTCTCCCGCTCCGCGTCCCGCACCACCCGTTCCCGGTTGCGCCGGAACTGCGGGTCGTGGGGAGGCAGCAGGACCAGCCGGGCCAGAGCCCGCTGGCGGAACTCCTCGATCAGGGCCCGCTCGCCGAAGTCCGACTGCACGTCCCAGTGGGGAGCGACAGGGCCGAGGTACACGATGCGGACGTGGCCCCGGGGAGGTTGCCGGGGAAGCGCCTCGCCCGGGGTCGAGAGGGTGGACATGGCGGCGAACCTACCGCTGCGACCCCGGGCGCGCACCCAGCGTCGCCTCGCCCCGGCGCTCCTGGTCGCCCCGCATCCACACCATGGCGACCTTGTCGCCGGGCTTCTTGCTCCGGACCGCCTTCTGGACGTCGACGTTGGTGGCGATGTCGACATCGCCGATCCGGGTGATCACGTCGTTGCGCTGGAGACCGGCCTCGTCGGCCGGCGACCCCGGGACCACGTCGGCGACCACCGCCCCCTCGTCGGCCGCGAAGTCGAGCTGCTCACGGATCTCGGCGGTGAGGGTGACGGTGCTGACCCCCAGGAAGCCCTGCGGGGCGAAAGCCTCGCCCGTGGTGAGCTGGTCGAGCATCGGCTTGATGGTGTCGATGGCGATGGCGAAGCCGATGTTCTGGGCCAACTCCTGGCGCACCACCGCCGTGTTCATGCCGATGACCTCCCCTTCGGCGTTGACGAGGGGGCCGCCCGAGTTGCCCGGGTTGATGGGGGCGTCGGTCTGGACGAGGTTCGACAGCTGCTCGTTGCCGGCGTCGATGGACCGCTCGACGGCGGACACGATGCCGGTGGTCACCGTCGGCCCACCCGGCAGGGCCAGGGCGTTGCCGATGGCGACGACGTCGTCGCCCACCTCGAGCTCCTGCGACGAGCCCAGCTTGACCGGGCGACCGCCGAGGCCGGAGGTGTCGCGCAGCCGGATCACGGCCACGTCGGCGTCCGGGTTGATCCCCCGCAGGTCGGCGTCACGGGCCTCCTTCTCGCCGAACAGGGTCACCTTGATGGTGCTGGCGCCGCCCACCACATGGGCGTTGGTGAGGATGTCGCCCTCCGCGGACAGCAGCATCCCCGTGCCCGCCCCCCGCTGAGGAACCAGTGAGAGATCGAAGCCCCGACCGCCGCCGAACGCTTCGGTGCGGATGGCCACCACACCCGGCTGGACCTTGGCCAGGATGGCCTGGATGTCCTGGGGCATGGCGATGTTGCTGGTGTTGTTGCTGAAGGGCGAGACCGGCGCGACGTCGGCGTCGTCGTCGGCCACGAGCGTGGCGACCCCTCCACCTGCGGCCGCGCCCACGAGGGCGGCCACCAGGGCCACAGCGGCCCAACGCAGCCCCCGGGGCGGCGCCGTAGGCGGGCCCGTGGGTGCCCACGGCGAGGGGTCGGGCCGCGCCTCCCGGTGAAGCGGCGGCAGGTAGGCGGGATCAGTGTCTGGCTCCGGCGGACCGGGGTGGACCGTGGTCCCAGGTCCGCCGCCCGGCCCCTCGGGTGCCACCACCCGTGCCGTGGGCTCGTCGGCCTCGGCTTCGTCGGGCCGGCCCCAGGACCAGCGTCCCTCAGGGTTGGTGTCGCCCATGATCTCCTCCTCCATTTTCTCCCTTCGGCTGCCGATGACCAGAACGTCGGCAGCTCGCGTCAGGTTCCCATCCGTACATGTCGTTCCCTCCGGAGACGTTCCGGGAACCAATCCGCAGCTTCAAACGTTGCACCCGGCACGGAGGTGTCATGAAGGTGGTCATGGACGCGAACTGGATGGCGGAAGGCAATTGTCGCAACGAGCCCCCCTCGACGTTCTTCCCGAGCGACGGCGTCGGTGTGGAGGTGGCCCGGCGGATCTGCGCCACGTGCCCGGTTCAGGAACCGTGCCTGGAGTACGCCCTGCGCAACCGCATCGACCACGGCGTGTGGGGCGGAGCCTCCGAGCGGGAGCGGCGTCGGATCGCCCGCCGGCGCAGGCTGGCCAGCGTGGCTTCGGCGCCGGCCGACGGGATTCCCACCCCTCCCTCATAGGTCATAGGCACATCGTCAGCTGCCGGCCTTCGGGGTCCTCTGACGCTCGCTGACCGTCTCGTCGACGATCAGGGCGTCGGGCTCGTCCCGAGTTGCCTCGTTGGCGCCGTGCTTGAACTCCTTGGAGGCCTGGCCGAGGGACCGGGCCAGCTTGGGCAGCCGCGTGGAGCCGAACAGCAGCAGCACGACGGCCAGGATGATGATGAGCTCGGGTGCGCCCAGGTTCATGGTGCTCCTCTGTGCTTCGTCGCCGACGCCACGAGCTCGAGGTCGTCGGTTGTCGTCACCGAGAACGGTAGCGCCCCGAGGTTGACGATGAAGGTCGCCACGCCCAGAGCCTCCCAGGAGGCGAGCTGCTCGCGCACCTCTTGGACCGTCCCTACCAGTCGACCCCGGCGGTACTCGCCGAGCGTGGTCCGGTCGAGCACCCCGGGCGGGGTGAGCTCCCGGAGCCGTTCCCAGCGGCGTTGGAGGTCGGCCTCGTCCTCACCCACCAGGGCGTAGCGGTTGACCGAGCGGGTGATCGTGGCGGGGTCGCGGTCCAGCTTCTCGCAGTGGCGTTCGAGGACGTCGAGCCGCTCCCGGTAGGCGTCCACCGGGCCCACCCACCCGCCGGCGTTCCACCCGTCGGCGAGGGCCGCGGCCACGCCGAGGACCCGGTCGCCCTGGCCCCCGACCCAGATGGGAGGGTGGGGCTGCTGCACAGAGCGGGGGCGGAAGCGCTTGGCACCGAACACCTCCTGGAGAACCTCGACGGCCTGGGCCAACTGGCCCACCCGCACCCCGGGGCGCTCGAAGGCGATGCCGGCGGCCTCGTACTCGGGGCGGAACCATCCGGCGCCGATGCCCACGATGAGGCGGCCGGCGCTGACCACGTCGAGGGTGGCCAGGGCCTTGGCCAGCACCGCCGGGGGCCGGAGCTGGGCGCACAGCACGAGGGTTCCCAGCCGCACCGTGGTGGTGGCGCGGGCGAGGGCGGCGAGGGCGGCGAGGGGCTCGAACCCGCCGTGTTCGCCGGGCGGCGCCCCGTACTTCTCGATGGACAGGAACAGGTGATCCGACAGCCACACCGAGGCCAGGCCGGCGGTCTCGGCCGCCTGGGCCCACGCCGCGACGGTGCCCCACGACAAGGGGTTCTCGCCGGCGACGGAGTAGTCGTACTGCGGCAGCGCGAGCCCCACGTCCACCCGTGCCAGCCTACGGGGGTGCTGGAGTGCGTCGTGAACGTCAGCGAGGGCCGCGACGCCGCGGTGATCGACGCGCTGCGGGGAGCGGCCGGGCCCCAACTGCTCGACGTCCACCGCGATCCCGAGCACCATCGCAGTGTCCTCACCCTGGCCGGGGCCGGCGTCGAGGAGGCGGCGCGGCGCCTGGCGGCCGAGGCGGTGGCCGCCATCGACGTCCGCTCGCACGTGGGCGCGCACCCACGCATCGGCGCCGTCGACGTGGTGCCGTTCGTCCCCCTGGCCGGGGCGTCGTTGTCCGACGCGGTGGGCGCTCGGGACCGCTTCGCGGCGTGGGCCGGCGCCGAGCTGGGCGTCCCCTGCTTCCTCTACGGGCCGGCACGCAGCCTCCCCGAGGTCCGCCGCCTGGCCTTCGCCGGCCTCGCCCCCGACGCCGGCCCGGACCGGCCCCACCCCACTGCCGGCGCCATCGCCGTGGGCGCCCGGCCACCGCTGGTCGCCTACAACCTGTGGCTGGCGCCCGGCGCGGGCCTCGAGCGGGCCCGGGAGGTGGCACGGGCCGTGCGCAGCTCGACCGTGCGGGCCCTCGGCCTGCAGGTCGGACCGGCCGTCCAGGTGTCGTGCAACCTCCTCGATCCCCTCGCCTTCGGCCCCGAGGAGGCCTACGCCGCGGTGGCGGCGCTGGCCCCGGTGGCCCGGGCCGAGTTGGTGGGACTGATGCCTGCGGCCGTGCTGTCCGCCATCCCTGGCGAGCGCTGGAGCGAGCTGGACCTCGACCGCTCACGAACGATCGAGGCCCGCCTGCGACAGGCGGGCCTCGATGGGGGAAGGTTTGGCGCCAGTACCGGTCGTGGGCGGCGCTGACGCCTGGTGTGAGGCGGTTGGGGCGGTCAGGTCCTCGGTACTGGAGTACAGGCGTCAGGCGTCACGAGGCGGCGCCGCTGCGGCGGGCCAGGGCGCGGGCGCGGCGGATGCGTCGACGCTCCCGCTCGCTCATGCCGCCCCAGATCCCGAACTTCTCGCCGTTGGCCAGCGCGTACTCCAGGCAGTCCACCCGCACGACGCAGCCCCGGCACACCTCCTTCGCCTCTCTCGTGGACGCACCCCGTTCCGGAAAGAACAGGTCGGGGTCCACGCCCATGCAGTTGGCCTTCTCCTGCCAGACCAGCTCCGCCGGATCGATCAGTGTCCGCAACATGCGTTCCATCAGGACCTCACTCCCTCACGTTGGATGGTCCCCCCGTTGTAATTACAACAGTGTCATCATGCTCTGTTCCTCGGCGGAAGGCAAGGGGGATTTTTCGCGGCACCGATAGGCTCCGGCGATGCCGGTGCGGATCGAGGCGGTGCGAGGCGACATCACCCAGGAGCAGCTGGACGCGGTGGTGAACGCGGCCAACGAGGCACTGGCCGGCGGTGGCGGCGTGGACGGGGCCATCCACCGGGCCGCCGGCGCCGCCGAGCTCCGCCAGGCGTGTGCCTCCTTGGGCGGGTGCCCCACCGGGGACGCCAAGGTGACCCCTGGCTTCGGTCTGCCCGCCCGCTGGATCATCCATACCGTGGGCCCCCGGTGGGAGGGCGGCGGCCGCCGCGAGCGCGAGTTGCTGGCGTCGGCCTACCGGCGCAGCCTGCAGGTGGCCGACGAGCTGGGCGCCCGCTCCGTGGCGTTCCCGGCCATCTCCACCGGGGACTACGGCTACCCGCGGGAGGAAGCCGCAGCTGTCGCCGTCGACACGCTCCGCACCACGCCGACCCGGGTGGAGCTGGTCCGTCTCGTCGCCTTCGACGACGAGACGCTTGCTCTCTACCAGGCCCTTCTGGCCGCTTGACCCCGCGAAGGTCGGTCAGGCGCGGCGGGGCCTGCCGCCTCCGCCCCGGCGGGCGCGCTTGTGCTCGATGAAGTCCACCAGGAGGTAGCCGCCGAGCGTCTCGGGGGTCGTGAAGAAGGCTCGCCCCTGGTTGAGATCGGTGAGGCGCTCGACGAAGGCCTTGAGATAGTCCGTGGCGTCGAGCATGAAGGTGTTGATGCGGATGCCGGCTCGGGTGCACCGCAGCGCCTCGGCCAGGGTGGCGTCCACGGTCTCCCGCACCGGCGGGTAGCTGAAGAACGGCTGACCGTCGGCGTCGATGTGGGCCGTGGGTTCACCATCGGTGATCATCAGGATCTGCTTCGTGCCGCTTTCGTGGGCCAGAAGGCGGCGGCTGAGCAAGAAGGCGTGGTGCATGTTGGTGCCGGCAGTGAAGTCCCACGACACCTCGGGGAGCTGGCGCGGGTCGATCGGGCGGGCCACCTCGCTGAAGCCGACGATGGCCAGAAAGTCGCGCGGGAACTGGGTGGAGATCAGCGAGTGCAACGCCATGGCCACACGCTTGGCCGCCAGGAAGTTGTCCCGCATCGGCATCGACAGTGACAGGTCGAGGAGGAGCACGGTGGCCGTGCGGGTGAGGGCCTCGGTCCGTTCCACCTCGAAGTCCTCGGGCACGAGGCGCACCGGCGTCCCCCCGCCGCCGCGCTGCACCGCGTTGCGGACGGTGCGCTCGATGCTGAGGGCGAAGGGGTCCCCGTACTCGTAGGGCTTGGTCTCGTGGGCGCGCTCGTGGCCGGCGCCGGTGCGGTCCACCTGGTGCCCGCCCGGGCGGTCTGGGGAGACCCTGGAGAAAAGGTCGGCCAGGGCGTTGCGGCCGATCCTGCGCACACCCTTCGGGGTCAGCTCCAGGCGGCCCTCCCGGTGCTCGACGAGCCCGGCTTCCTGCAACAGGCGTGTCAGCTGAGCCAGCCGGTCGAGCGAGTCGGCGCCGTCGGCGCCGAGCAGCTCCCGGGCCCGGTCCAGGTCGACGTCGGCCAGGGCGCCCGGGCTGGTGGCCGAGCGCAGGAGGTTCTCGAGCTGGTCCAGGTCGCCCAGGCGGTCCATGAGACCGGCGGCCTGGGCCAGGCCGAGAGGGTCCCGGCCGCTGAACTCATAGCCCCGGTCCCAGCCTGCCCCGGGGAAGGCTCGGCGCAGGTTGTCGCCGAGACGCTCGACCTGCCAGCGCAGGTCCAGGTCGGAGAGCAGCTCGTCCGACAGCGCCTGGAGCTGGGCCCGTTGCTCGGGCGTCATGGAGTTGAGCGCGGCCTGCATGGCGGCCATCTGCTCGGCCATCTGCTCGAGCAGCTCGTCGAGGGTCTCGGGGTTCCCGGGGAAGAAGTCGCCGTAGCGCTGCATGAAGTCGGCGAAGGCTCCGGTGGTGTCCTCGCCCGCCTCCCGCATCTCCAGGAGCTGGTTCAAGGCGTTGAACATGTCCTTCATCTGCTGCACGCGCTCGGGGCTGAGGTCGCCCATGGCGCCGGCCATCCGGTTGAAGTGGCTCTCCACCACCTGGCGGCGCAGCCGGTCCAGCAGATCCTCGAAGCGCTCGCTCGCCGCGGTGGACGTGAACTCGTATTCCTGCAGGGCACGGATCGTGCCGGCCAGGTCCGGGGGGAGCAGGTCGAGCTGGGTCCTCCGCTCGGCCGCCACCCGTTCACCTATCTCCCGCCGGCGTTCGTCGCCAGCCTGGCGAGCGTCCTCGACGAGCTTGTCGAGCCCCTCCCGCTCCTGGTCGACCACGTCACGCAGCTTCTCGGCGATGTCGGCGTACGCGCCGCCCAGGTCGTGACGCCGCAGCTGCTGCCTGCGCTGCCGGCGCAACCTCTCCAGCAGTTCGCGAACGCCCGCGACCCGCTCGCCGTTGGCGTCCTGGAAGCCGGACTGGAGGAGGCGGCGCAGGGCGGCATTGAGATCGCCGTGGTACAGCACGTCGTCGGTGACCTCGGCCAGCACCCCCTCGGCGTCGAGCTCGAACCCCACCTGGGTGCCGTCCCAACGGGAGTAGCCGAAGCGGCGGGGCACGCTTGCAGGCTACCGACGCGCCGCCGAGGGAGCGTTAGCATTGGACGCCTACCCTGACGAGGGTAACCAACATGGCCGCGACGGATTCCGAAGGTCCCGACAGACGCTGGAGCAAGGCGAGCCGCTATGCCCGGCGGGCTGAGGTGATCAGGACCGAGGAGGTGGCGCCGACCGGCACCATGCGGATCCGGTTCCGTGTCGTCGACGACGGCCCCTTCTCGTTCCTGCCCGGGCAGTTCGTCGGCATCGAGTACGCGGCCGACGGCCTCGGCTACCGCCGCAGCCCCTACTGCCTCCTCCCCCCGCCGGGCGGCGAGCGGGACTTCGAGCTGCTCGTCCGGGTCGTGCAGGACGGCCAGATCTCCCGTCACCTCGGATCCCTGAAGGCCGGGGACGAGGTGGCCTTCCGAGCTCCGACGGGCCGGTCGATGCTCCCCAAGGACCGCAGTCGCGAACTGATCCTCGTGGCCACCGGAGTCGGAGTGGCGCCGCTCTACGCCCTGGCCAGGTACCTCTTGGACGAGGGGTTCGGCCAGCCCATCCGCCTCTACTGGGGCCTGCGGCGGCCAGAAGACATGTGCCTGACCGAGGAGCTGGACGACCTGGCCCGGCGCCACCCCAACTTCGAGTACGAGGTGTCCCTGTCCGAATGGCCGGCCACCTGGGCCGGGCTGCGGGGGCGCGTCACCGAGTCGGTGCCACCACTCATCCCGGCCCTCGGAGGCCGGCACTTCTACTTGTGCGGCAACGGCGCCATGGTCGAGGAGATGGACACCGCCCTGTCGGACCTCGGCGTGGCCGAGGAGTTCATCTACAAGGAGGCGTACTTCAACCGCAGGCACAAACCCGATGAGGCGAAGATGGACGCCCTTCGGGGCCGGTTCGTGGCCGACGACCTCTTCTCACCGTTCAGCCACCAGTCGGCCTCGCTCTTCGAGGTGCACACCACCTTCCAACCCGCGGGCCGCAACGTGACCGCCGACGCCTCGTCTGATCTGTTCAGGCGGGTACCCTCCGGCAAGCGCCTCCCCCGCGAAGAGCAGGGCCCGTCAACCGGGCCGGGTTGACGACTCCACGGGATCAGGGTCGGCCTGGGCCTTCCGCAGGAAAAGGTTGATGCTCATCAGCGTCCACACCGGCCCGGCGTTCAGCTCGGCCACCGGTGGCGGGAAGCCCTTGGCCCGCACGAGGACCGTCACCAGCTGGTGACTGACCCCGAGGAGCTCGGCCAACTCTGACACGCCGATCAGCTCGGGGACCTCGATGCCGGATGCGTCGGCGAGCTCCGCCAGGGTGGACGCTTCCACGTCCACCACCGGAGCGTCCGGCAGACCGACGCTGGCCGACGCCTCCTGCAAGGCCCGGACCCCCTCGTCCACGGCGGCACCGGCATCCGGGGCGGTTACGCAGAAGCGAGCACCATACCGGCTTGTGTCGTCGCAACGCAGTGGTACCCCTCCCCGATCGGCAACGGCGGCTCGCAGCAGGGCGAGCTTTGACTCCAGCTCCGGAATCTCCTCCTGGCCCTCCTCCAGTACGACTTCGATGACGACGCTTCGTTCCTCCACCGAAGCCACGGTACCGCGGGAGCGGAGGGGTGCTGCGACGGTCAGCGACTCGAGCGGGCCGTGGAGCCCGTTCGTACCGGCACGAAGGCCGGGATGCGACGTCGCGTCGCCACCAGGATGGCGGCGAAGGCGACGATGGCGCCGAGCTCGGCCGTGGTCGCCCGCAGCGCCTGGTCGGTCCACGCCCGCTCAGTGAAGCCGAACAGGCCGGTCGTGCGGCTCATGACCAGCGCCACCAGCGAGGAAGCGGAGAACAGGATGCCGGCGAGGTTCACCCAGGCCTTGTTGACCGCGACGACGACCAGGGCCAGCGCCGCGGAGACGACCACGTTGGCGATGAACCAGGAGCCGATGTACGGAATCTCCTTGTAGCCGGACCTCCACAGCTGGAGGTGGACGAGGCCGCCCACGACGACGAAGGCGGCCGCGCCGATACGAGTGAGTCGGTCCATCGTGATGTCCTCCGAAGAAGCTGCGGCGTTTCCCATCTCTACGATCCTGCAACGTCCTCCGTATCGTCGATCATCCTGAAGGAAATCATCTTCTTGACTCTTTCCATTTTTCTGCTACCGGTTAGCGGTCGTGTCCTCGATCGCACCCGAGGACCGGCTCCGGGAGGTGGCCCTCGCGACGTCGCCGGCCTCGAGATGACCCACTCGGTCCCGAGCGAGCGGATGGTGGTCACCCGCTGACCCTCGGTCCCTGATCCAGCAGAAGGCCGGCCCGCCGGGCAGGAGGCCGGCCTGTCTCATTCGTGGGCGATGGCGTCGAGGATCTGGAGGCGGGCGGCCCGGCGGGCGGGGAACACGGCGGCGCCCAATCCGGCGGCGGCGGCCAGGGCCACGAACAGGGCCAGGCGGCCCACTGGGATCGCCGTCTCGGTAATGCCGTCGTCGCGCAGGGCCTGGAGCATGGCAACCGAGACGACCACCCCGATCACCAGGCCGAAGAGTGCCCCGAGCACGGCGATGATTGACCCCTCGGCCCGGACCATGGCCCGGATCTGGCGCCGGGAGGTGCCCACGGCGCGCAGCAGGCCGAGCTCGCGGGTGCGCTCGAAGATGGACAGGGCGAGCGTGTTCACGATGCCCATGACGGCGATGAGGATGGCCAGGCCCAGGAGGGCGTAGAACAGGTTGAGGATCTGGTCCACATGGCCGGCAACCTCGCTCTTGAACTCCTCCTGGTCCTGGAGCTCCACGTTGGGGAAGGCAGCCAGCACGTCCTCGACGGCCGACCGGGCCGCGGTCCTGTCCACGCCGGCGCGCAGCTTCACCATGGCGTAGCTGTCGAGCTGGTCGGTGAAGTTCGCCTCGTAGTCGCGGAGGGACAGCAGGTAGTCGCCGGTGAGCTGGTTGGCACCGAAGATGCCCTCGATGCGGATCCTCTGCACGCCGGTCCGGGGGAACTCCATGGGCAGCAGCTCCCCGACCTCGAAGCCCTTGGCCCGGGCCTCGTCGTCGTGCACCAGCACGCCACCGTCGGCCAGGTCCTCCAGCCGGCCCGCCTCGAGCTCGAGATCGAGCACCCGGGCCAGCTCGGCCGGATCGGCGGCGCTGAGGAAGTTGCGTGCGCCTCGTGAGCGCCACTCGCCGCGACGGACCTCGGCCACGGCATCGACGTCGGGCACGGCCCGCACCCGTCGGGCCACCTCGGGGCTGAAGGTGGCGAACTGCTGGCTGGCGTTGAGGACGAGATCGGCACGGAACACGTCGTCGATCACCTTGTCGGTGGACTTGCGGGCGGACGCGGCGAAGACGCTGACGAGGGTGACCAGGGCCAGGCCGACCATGAGGGCGGCAGCCGTGGACGCCGTTCGCCTCGGGTTGCGCATGGCGTTCTCCCGCCCCAGACGGCCGATGACGCCGAGCCCGGCCAGGGGAGCGCCGACGACCCGGGCCACGGGTCGAGTCGCCACCGGAGCGATGAGGGTGGCGCCGAGGAAGCCGACCAGGGAGCCGACTCCGACGTAGGCCGCGCCGTTGCCGGCGCCGGCGGTGCCGGCGAGGAGGACGGCGAAGCCCGCCGCGCTCACCACCACACCGAGGACGGTCCGGCGGCGGAGCGGGCCCCCTTCGTCGATGGCCACGTCCTCGCGGATGGCCGCCACCGGCGGAACCTTGGCGGCCCGGCGGGCAGGGAGCACCGACGAGGCCACGGTGACGCCGAAGCCCACCACGAGCGAGACGACGACCGTGCGGGACCGAAACCGCGTCTCGGCCGCCGGCAGGTCGATGCCGAAGCTCTCGAGCAGGCGCTGCAGGGCGAGGGCCACCACCACGCCGAGGCCCAGGCCGGCGCCGGAGGCCACAGTCCCGACGATCGCCGCCTCGGTCAGCACCGACCGCCGTACCTGGGCGCCGCTGGCACCGAGAGCTCGCAGCAGGCCGAGCTCGCGGGTGCGCTGGGCCACGAGGATCTGGAAGGTGTTCAGGATGATGAAGGCGCCCACGAACAGCGACACGCCGGCGAACACCAGCAGGAGGGTGCCGAAGAAGCCGAGGTTGTCCTGCACCCGCTCGGCGCTCTCTTTGGCCGTGGCCTCCCCGGTCATGGCCTCCACGCCCACGGGGAGCACGGCCGCGATGCGAGCCCGCAGCTCGGCCTGGGTCACGCCCTCGGCGGCGGCCACCTCGATGCTGTCGAAGCCGGCGGGCCGGCCCAACACCTGGCGCGCGGCATCGTCTACGAAGGAGATCAGGGCGCCGCCGGCCGGGTTGTCGGCGTCACCGAACCCGGCGATGCCCACCACCGTGAACGTCTCGGGCGGCCCCTGGGAGAGCACCGTCACCGCGTCGCCCAGCTCGAAGCCGTGCTCCCTGGCCGTGCCCGCGTCGATCACCACCTCTCCGGCAGCCCTCGGGCCACGGCCCCGCCGGAGCCGGAAGGGGTTGAGGTCGGGGCTGTCGACCCACGCCGTGCCGACGGTCGGGCCCTGGGTGGCGATGGCCTTGCCCGACTTGTCGACGAGCTGGGCGACGCCGAACAACGAGCCCTCGACGGCCTCGACGCCGTCAATCCCGGCGATGGTGTCGACGAGGCCGGCGGGCACCGGGGCGGCCCCCTCTTCGAAGGAGGAGCGGGTGCGCACGGACACCTCGGTGCCGGCGTTGACGTCGGCGAAGAGGCGCTCGAAGGCACTGGCGATGGTGTCGGTGAGCACCAAGGTGCCGGCCACGAAGGCCACACCCAGCACCACCGACACTGCGGTGAGAGCCAGGCGCAGCTTGTGGGCCAGCAGCGCCTTGATGGTGGCGCGGAGCATCGCGCCGCCTACCCGCCCAGCACCTTGATGCGCTCGAGGATGGCGTCGGCGGTGGGCTCCAGCAGCTCGTCCACGATGTGGCCGTCGGCGAGGAAGACCACCCGGTCGGCGTGGGCCGCGGCGGTGGCGTCGTGGGTCACCATGACCACGGTCTGGCCCAGCTCGGTGACGGCACGGCGGATGTAGGCGAGAAGCTCGGCGCCGGCCCGCGAGTCCAGGTTGCCGGTCGGCTCGTCGGCGAAGATGATCGCGGGGCGCCCGAGCATGGCCCGCGCCGCCGCCACCCGCTGCTGCTGGCCACCGGACAGCTCCGAGGGACGGTGCGCCAGGCGGTCACGAAGGCCGACGGCGTCCACCAGCAGGTCGAGCCACCCCGGGTCCGGTTTCCGGCCGGCAATGGCCAGGGGCAGCGTGATGTTCTCCAGGGCGTTAAGCGTGGGCACGAGGTTGTAGGACTGGAAAATGAAGCCGAGCTTGTCCCGGCGCAAGCGGGTGAGCTGCTTCTCCTTGAGGGCGGTGAGCTCCACCTCGCCGATGAAGACCTGCCCGCTGGTGACGGTGTCGAGGCCGGCCAGGCAGTGCAGGAGGGTGGACTTGCCCGAGCCCGATGGCCCCATGATGGCGCTGAACTCACCAGGGGCGAAGCCGACCGACACGCCACCGAGAGCGGTGACCGCGGCGTCGCCCTTCCCGTAGACCTTGGTGACGTCGACGGCGGCGGCGGCACGCCCGAGTGCTGTTCTCGGGTCCACAGCGAGCTGATCACTTCTGCCACGAAGTCCGGCGGTAAGCGGTTTCAACAGCGCAGGACCTCGACCTCATAGGCGTCAAAGGCCGGATCGCGAGTGACCAGTGTCAGAGCCTCGGCCTGGGCCTGGGCGACCAGCATCCGGTCGAACGGATCCCGGTGGTGCGGCGGCAGGCGGCCCGCTCGTTCAGCATGTCTCAGTGAGATGGGGAGGGGCTCGAAGTCTCCGTGCTCCACGTGGTCGACCATCGATCCTTCGAAGCTCAACCTCCCCAGCGCCTGCTTCACAGCTACTTCCCAGACGCTTGCCGCACTCACCACGACGAGGGCGGTCGGGTCGGAGATCCGGGCGCGAGCGTCGGCATCCATCGGCGCTCCTGCCAGCCACCACAACAGGGCGTGGGTGTCGAGCAGCAGGTTCACCCGCCACCTTCGAAGGCATCGAGCAGCGACTCCGGCGTCTCGTCGAAGTCGTCGGCGAGGCGGATCCGGCCCTTCAGCGCACCCGGCTTGCGCGGTTTTCTTCGCTCGGTGAAGGCGACGAGGCGGGCCATGGGACGCCCGGCCTTGCCGATGATGATCTCCTCGCCGGCGGCGGCCTGCTCGACGAGCCGGGACAGGTGCGTCTTCGCCTCGTGGATGTTCACCAGCACGGACTAAGTCTAGTCCATCACGCAGCGCCGGTTCGGGAGCAGGACCACCTCACAACTCGATCCCCACTGCTGGCGCGAACCTCCCGGTGCTCGACCCCTCCATCAGCGAGCGCACAACCGGCCCGATCTTCTTCAGGGCCAAGGGCGGCCGGATGGACCGCTACGCCGCCGACCGCACCGTGAAGCGCCTCGTACGGCGGGGGCATCGCCAAGCGGATCATCGGCATCGCCTGAGGCACTCCTTCACCATGGCAGCCCCTCGACGCGGCCTGGGCCCTGCGCGACGTGCAGGAGGCCACAGCCATGCCGATCCAGCACGACCATTCGCTACGACCGAGCCCGGCGTCCCTCGACAGGCGCGCCACCTGCATCATGGGCACCTTCTCGGCCGGTACCTCTGGCTGGTCCAGCCGGGCGCCATATCGAGCGGCCGTACGCTCCATATCACTGATACTTCGCGGTCCGGAGTGGCCCCCGACCCGAGCGATCTGGGGCAGGCGACCAGCAGTAGCCGGCACTGTCCAACGGTGCTGCGGGTTGACCTCGAGGCCGTTGCCACCGAACTCGGGACCAGGCGGACGGCCACCGCCCCCACGGCGGCCTCCCCGTGAGCTCGGCAGCGGTCGACATCACGCTCCGGTCCGTTCCCCGACTGCGCGGACCGGCCAGAACCGCCGCGAGCGCGTCTCCTAGCGCGCCCGCTGGTACCGGCAGACCTGCACGCCCGTCCCCGCCGTGGCGGAGGACACGAGCTCGAACCGGCGCGCCGCGCCGTCGGTCGGGAAGATGCCCTTGCCGCCGCCGAGCACGATCGGCTCGATCATCAGGTTCAGCTCGTCGACGAGGTCCGCCTCGAGCAAGGACCGCACGAGCTGCGCGCTGCCCATGACGTTCACCTCGCGACCCGGTCGCTCGCGCAGCGCAGTCACGGCCGCAACGAGGTCGGCACCGTGGATCAGCGAGGTCGGCGCCCACGTGAGGTCGGCCTCGGACAGCGTGTTCGAGACGACGTGCTTGTCGACCGGGTTGATCCAGTCGGCGAAGGGGTCCCCGGCCCGCCCGGGCCAGGCGCCGGCCATGACCACGTGCGCCGGCCGTAGAGGAGCGCGTCGGTCCGCTCGGCCACCTCGTCGATGCTCGAGCCCATCACCTCGGGGTCGAAGAACGGCATGGACCACCCGCCGTGCTGGAAGCCCCCGTCCGTGTCCTCGTCGGGGCCGCCGGGAGCCTGCACCACACCGTCGAGGCTGATGAACTCGCTGATGACGATTCGCATGCCGTGTTGACGATGGCACAGATCCCCAACTCATCGCGGTTCTGAGGCGCGCCGCGAAGGATCTGAGGAGCGCGGTCCTGTGGCCGGCACGCCGCCGCTGGAGACAGTAGGTATAGCTACCAGCGCACTCTTTGCACGAGCGGGGCGCTCGTCGGCGACGAGGCATCACGTTTCGGGAAGCGTGCTTCAAACGCGGCAACACCTGTGTACGACCAGGCCAAGGTAGCCACACCGCTAGTGGGAGACCGGCCGGCATCCGGTTCTCCCACGACCGTCCGAGCGGCCTAGCCCAGGCGGACCAGGGCGGCCAGGGCGCCGACCAGGGCGGCGAGGGCGCCGCCGATGGCGCCGGCAACGGATGGACCCGATGGCGAGTCGTCGGTGGCGGAAGCCGAGGGGGCCGCAGCCTCGACGGCACGATCGAGCTCCGCGGGCGGCGCCGGCGGCTCCAGTTGGGGGGCCGGCGCCGGCTTGACGACGGCGACGGGCTTCTTGGAAGCGGCCAGCACGGTCGGAGCGGGCGACGGGACGCGCTTTGCCGCGGCCTTGGCCGGGGCGGGGGTCTGGGCGACGCCGGGGGCCGCGGCCGGCGCCGCCGAGTCCACGAAGTTCTGCGTCACGTAGAACATGCCCTGCTCGTCGTGCACCACCGAGATGCCTACAGCGTCGAAGCTGTCCTTCAAGATGTTCGCCCGGTGGCCGGGGCTGGCCATGAGGCGCCGGTGGGCGTCGTCCACGGAGCTGTTCATGGCCACGTTCTCGCCAAGGCCACCGGCGTTCAGGGACCGACGGGTGGACTCGGTGAAGTAGGCGTCGTTGTGCCAGATGGTCCTGCGCCCGGCCATGTCCCGGCTGTGGCCCTGGGCGACGGAGACGATCTGGCCGCGGGACTCGAGCGGTGCCAGTCCGGCGGCGGCGCGATCCCCGTTGACCAGGCTCAGGATGCGGGCGGCCGCACCGGGCTCCTCGGCGATGGTGCCGGCGGGCTCCGGAGCGGGTTGCTGCGCCGGCTGGGACTCCGGTGAGGAGGAGGGCTGCGGCGAGAAGGAGGGCTGCGGGGAGGAGGAGGGCTGGCTGCAGGTGGTCAGGAGGCCGGGCGTGCACTGGGCCGACGCGGAGCCCGCCAACACGAGGGAAAGAGGCAGGGCAACCAGGGAGATGGACGCGAGGCGCTTGATCATGCCAAAGGGGTCGTCCTTCGGCACCTAAAGAGGTATCAACGCCTCCCCAACTTGCCCACAACAGTTCGGATCACGAAGAGGGCGGCCGCGGTCCGCCTCAGCACAGCCCTCCGACTTGGCCTTCTTTCGAGCACAGAGGGCCCTCGCTCCGAGAACGACCGCTCGGATCGGCAGCGGCGATCCGATCACGGCCCTCTGCGCCACTGGGTTCCTCGGTGCGCAAATCCTTTCCGATGCTGTTCGGTTTGGAAATGACTTGCCAAGAGAACGTGTGTTCGTATAGAGTGTTGTTCCGAGCCCAGCGCCGCTGGTAGCCGGGTCGCTCGGAAGCGGTTGTCGCCGCTCCCCTAGGTCATGTCGACTGCTGGTTTGGGAGTGTGTGTGAGCATCACTGACATTGGATCCGGGGTGCAGGCAACGGACAGCTCAGCGCGGCTGGCGGCGGTCGCCGAGGTGCTGGCGTCGTTCGTCGCCGGGCTCGACATCGCCGCCATGTCGGGCGCTGAGGCTGCCATCCTCACCGAGTGCTTCGCAAAGATGAGCCGCTTGGCTGTGGCCGGCATGACCCTGGCCGCCGGGCGGGTGGCCGAGACCGGCCATCACCGGGTGATGGGTTTTCCCACCGCAGCGCGGTGGTTGGCTGATTGCACGAAGGCGAGTAGGTGGGAGGCAGCCAGGACCATCGAGACCGCCACGCAGGTGGCCGCCGAGGCGCTCGGCGCTACCCGGGATGCATTGGTTGCCGGTGCGCTGACCGCCACCCAGGCCAATGAGATCGCCACCGCGGCGGCGCGAGCCCCTGACCAACAGGAGGCTCTGTTGTCACTGGCGAGCCGAGAGACCGTCGCCCAGCTCGAGAGTGCGTGCCGAAGCATCCGCCTGGCCGGCAAGGAACCCGAGGACCCTGAGAAGAGGCGCAAGCGGGTGGTGGGAGAGATGGCCTTTGGACATCGAGACCTGGGCGATGGCATGAGCGAGATGTTCGCCCGCATGCCCACCTCCTGGTTGGTGCTGGTGGTGGCCGCTGTGCGCCAACAGTGCGGGGCAGTCTTCGCCAAGGCTCGCGCCGAGGGCCGCGACGACCCCCATCAGGCCTACATGGTGGAGGCGCTTGTCACCTTGTTGCTGTTGGGCGACCTCACCGGTACTCGCGTCGATGCGCCCGGTCCCTTCGACGGTGCCGCCAGCGAGGCCGCGGATGCCCGCGATGACGAGGACGACGACCAGGATCGTGCCGAGGAGGACGATGACGAAGATGACGACGGAAAAGCCGACGAGGACGAGCCTTCCGATGCTGCAGAGACCGGCGTTGCGGGCATGGACGACCTCTACGACCAGTTGCTCGCCGCCATCCGAGGCGTCCCGCCACCGCCCAGAACGCCACGGCGGGAACGGAGGGCCGCCCGGCGAGGGCGGTGCCGATGTGGGGGCCGGGTGGTCCCGAGAGCCAAGATCATCGTGCGGGCCGACCTGTCGGCGCTGCGGCGCGGCCATGCCGAGGGCGATGAGGTGTGCGACATCGCCGGCGTGGGGCCGGTGCCGGTGGCCACGGTGCGTCAGCTGTGGCCGGACGCGGTGGTCAAGGCCGTCATCACCAGGGGCGTGGACGTGCTGAATGTGACGTCCCTCGGGCGGCGGGCCACCGAGGCCATGGCGACGGCCATGCAGTTCGCCAACCCGGCCTGCTCCAACATCGCCTGTGACAACGCCAGGTTCGTGGAGATCGACCACCGCCTGGGCTATGCCAACGTGGGCCGCACCCGCCTCGATGAGCTCGACCCGCTGTGCAGCTGCTGTCATTCGCTCAAGACGAATGAGAACTGGCAGCTGGTGGCCGGCACCGGCCGGCGCCGCTTCGTGCCGCACGGCCACCCCGACCATCCCGGTGATCCCCCCACGCCGAGTTGGCCACCTCAGGCTGCCATGGAGCGCGCGGCCGGCTGAGCACTTTCCCCCTTCCCCCATCCCCGAGCCGCATACGGCCGGAGCGGTACCGACGCTTCGTCGTCCACCACGCGGTCCCACCAGCACCTTGAAAAGTTCATAGATGGCGCCACGCCGTCCCGCGCCTGCTGGCGTCGCTCGAGCCGAAGTGGCTCAGTGGCGTTCGATGCGGACGGCCGACTGCTTGTAGTTGGGCTCCCGGGAGATGGGGTCGAACTCGTCCACGGTGAGGCGGTTGACGCAGCGCTCGTCGTAGTGGAAGGGCACGAAGACCTCACCCTCCCGGACGATGGCCGTGACCCGCACGAGGAGGCCCTCGACCACGCCGCGGTGGGAGGCCAGCCGTACCTGGTCGCCGGAGCTCACGCCGAGGCGCTCGGCGTCGGCCGGGTTGACCTCCACCCACGCCTCGGGCGCGAGGTGCTCGAGCTGAGCCACCTTGCCCGTCTTGGTTCGGGTGTGCCAGTGCTCCACGGTGCGACCGGTGTTGAGCAGGAACGGGTAGCGGGCGCTGGGCGCGTCGGCGATGGGCTCGGGGGTGACGCACCACAGCTTGGCCCGCCCCGACGGGGTCTGGAACACCCCGTCGGTGTAAATGCGAGGCGTCCCGGCCAGGGCCGCGGTTCCCGTGGGGCAGGGCCACTGGACGCCGCCGGCGGCGTCGATGCGCTCCCAGGTGATGCCGCTGTAGTCGCAGAGCCGGCCGGCGGAGACCCGCGACCACTCCGTGAAGGCGTCCTCCGGTCCCTGCCACCCCGGGTAGATCTGATCGTCGACGCCCAGGGCCTGGGCCACCGCCATGAAGATCTCGAAGTCGGCGCGGGCCTCACCCGGGGGCTCCACAGCCTTGCGCACCCTCGACACCCGCCGCTCGGCGTTGGTGTAGGTGCCCGCCTTCTCGCCCCAGACGGCGGCGGGGAGCACCACGTGGGCCAGGGCCGTGGTGGGGTTGGCGAAGCCGTCCTGGGCCACGAACAGCTCCAGGTCGGACAGCGCCTTCTCCAGGCGGGCCCGGTTGGGGAACGACACCACCGGGTTGGTGGCGATGACCCACAGCCCCTTGATGGTGCCTTCGAGGACGCCGTCGATGATGTCGGGGTAGGCGCGGCCCCGCTCGGTGGGGATCTGCTCGACCGGCACGCCCCACAGCGCGGCGATCTCGGCCCGGTCGGCTGGCGAGTCCCACGCCCGGTAGCCCGGCAGGGAAGCCGTCCCTCCCGCCTCCCGAGTGCCCATGGCGTTGCACTGCCCGGTGATGGAGAAGGGCGCGGCGCCGGCCCGGCCGATGTTGCCCGTCACCAGGCACAGGGTGTTGAGCAGGGTGACGGTCTCGGTTCCCTGGACCGAGTGGTTGACGCCCATGGTCCAGCCCACGAAGGCCCGCTCGGCGCGCCCGAAGGCCAGCGCCGCGGCGCGCACCTGCTCGGCATCCAAGCCGCACTCCGCCGCCACCCGCTCGAGCGGGAAGGCCTGCACATGGGCGGCCAGCTCCTCGAAACCCTCGGTGTGTGCTGCCACGTAGTCGTGGTCGACGAGGCCCTCGTCGATGATCACCTTGATCATCCCGTTGAGCAGGGTGATGTCGCTTCGGGGGCGCACGGCCAGGTGAACGTCGGCCACCATGGCGGTCTTGGTGACTCGGGGGTCGACCACGATGACGGTGGCGTCGTCGTTGTCCAGCACCCTCGGCGCCAGGAGCGGATGGTTGTCGGCCACGTTGGCGCCGACGAGCAGGATGACGTCGGCCGACTCCAGATCTTCGTAGGCACCGGGCGGGCCGTCGCTGCCGAAGCTGCGCTTGTAGCCGGAGACGGCGCTCGACATGCACAGCGTGGTGTTGCCGTCGTAGTGGCGCAGGCCGAGGCCGAGCCGGGCCAGCTTGCCCAGGGCGTAGAACTCCTCGGTGACGAGCTGGCCGGTGCTGATGACGGCCACCGACTCGGGGCCGTGCTCGGCCAGCAGGCGGCGGAAGCCGACCACCATCGACCCGACGGCCTCGTCCCAGGTGGCCGCCTCCTGCGCCCCGCCCTTCCTGCGCCGCACCAGAGGCCTGGTGAGACGGCCCTCGGCGCTCAGGGTGTGGTGCTCGGTCAGGCCCTTGGGGCACAGCCGGCCCCGGTTGACCGGATGCTCCGGGTCACCCTGCACGCCCACGGCGCGGCCGTCGCGCACGCCGATGAACATGCCGCATCCCACCGCGCAATAGCCGCAGGTGGTGCGCACCCACTCGTCGGGACGGCGGGACTCGTTGAGCACGCCGAAGCGATCGTCGGCCGCGTACCCGGGCCGGCCCGGCGCTACGTTCCCTCGTTCTGGAGGACATACCACCCGCTTTCCGGGGGCCATGTCCTCGAAATCCTCGGGGGCACGCCGCGCCTCGGAGTCCTCAGAGCTCGAGGCGAGCCCCAACAGGCGCCCCAGACCGCCGGCGGGGATGGGCCGGCTCAGGGCGTCACCGCCTCACCGGCCGGAGAAGAAGCTGCCGGCCACCCGGTAGGGCACGACGGTCACGTAGAAGAGGTAGCGCCCGGCCAGCTCGCTCAGGGCGGCCAGCACCAGGGCGGTGGCCAGGCGGCCTTCGGCCTCGGCGCCGGCCAGGGCGACGTCGAGCGTCCAGGCCAGCAGCGCCAGCGTGGCGGCGCCGCCGGCCAGGCGGGCCAGCAGCAGGCCGCGGAAGCGGCCGCCCAGCAGCTGGGCCGTGCCCCGGTGCTGGCGGTCGGTGCGGGCCCGCAGCGTGCGGGCCAGGTGCGCCTGGACCCCGAACTGCGTCAGCACGCCGGTCGCGGCCGAGGCCATGAGGCCCAGCACCACGCCCGCCGGCAGGCGACCGCGGTCGAGGCAGAGCAGGGCGAGCAGCGGGCCGGTGGACAGTGCCGTGGCGAAGAAGGCCACCAGCGTGCGCCGCGAGTGCCAGACAGGCCGGGCTGGCACGAGGTACAGCCGGCCGCTGGCGTAGACGCCGGCGACCCCGGCGACCACCGCGCCGACCCCGAGGGCGAGGCGGGGAGCCCGGCCGGCGCCAAGGACATCGGCCCACGTCCATGCCGCCGCGTAGGTCAGTGACGCGCCGGAGAACACCGCGAGCAGCGCCACTTCCCTGCTCAACCACGACGTGCGCAGGTTGCGCAGCGCCTTGAAGGCGTGGGCCGGCCGGCCCAGGTGGAACAGCGAGGCGCACAGCGCCACCGCGCCGGCCAGCGCCGCTCCCACCGCTCCCCCGGCGAGCCCGTTGCGACCCGCTCCCCCGGCCAGCTCGGCGGCCACCGTGGCGGCCACCGTGCCGAGCGACAGCTGGGTGAGCAGGGTGAGGGCGATCAACGGCCAGTGCGGGTCCTCGGGCTCCACGCAGTGGTCGGCGGCCGCCACCAGCTGCGGGCCGTCGCGCAGACGGTCGGGAACGACGACACGTGTCGTCGACAGCGTGATCCCGGAGGGAGGCAGACCGGGCCCGTCGGCCTCGGCGTGGTCGGCCCGCCAGGCCGCCACGTCGACTGGCTCCACCGTGATGGCGTGGGTGGGGCAGGCCAGCACACAGGCCGGCCTCTGGCCCGCCTCCAGCCGGGGCAGGCACATGTCGCACTTGGCCACCACCTTGGCGGCCTTGTCGTAGACGGGGACCTCGTAGGGGCAGTTCCAGATGCAGTACTGGCAGCCGATGCATTCGGCGGCGTCGTGGCGGACCACGCCGTTCTGGAGCTTGGTGTAGGCCTCGGTCGGGCAGCCGGACAGGCACGTCGGCTCCAGACAGTGGTTGCAGGCCATGGAGAGGTTGAGGCGCCTGGTCATGGGGAAGCGGCCGCCCTCGAGCTCGCCGACGCGCCGCCAGGCCCGGTCCACCGGCGTGGCGTTCTGCTCGGCGCAGGCCGCCTCGCAGGAGTGGCAGCCCACGCAGGCGTCCATGGCGAAGCTGAACCGGTACTGCTCGCCGGCGTCGAGCGGCAGCAGCTCGGGGCCGTCCTCGCCGATGCCGGTGAGCCGGCGGAGCCGGTCGACGACGGGTGCTGCCCCGACCTCGACGTCGCCGCCGTGGCGTTGCTCGACGATGGTCAAGGCAACGAGACCTGAACCCGACCGTCGAGCACCCGCGCCGCGTACACCGGGACGGTGACGGCCGGGTCGTCGAGGCACTGGCCGGTGCGCAGGTCGAAGCTCTGCTTGTACATGGGCGAGGCCACCTTCGGCGCATCGCCACGGGACCCGACGATGCCCCGCGACAACACGTTGGCGTGGCTGAACGGGTCGTGGTTGGACACGGCGTAGAGGTCGTCGCCCGGAGACACCCGGAAGACCGCAACCTGTTCGGAGCCGACGAGGGCGCACACGCCGCGGTCGGGGATGAGCTCGTCGAAGGCGCAGACCTCGGCCCACGCCTCGGTCCGGGCCCGGGGTTCGAGGACAGCGGTCATGACGGGACCTCCAGCAGCTCGAGGGTGTTCTTCTCTTCGGGGAAGGCGGGACGAACCTGGCCCCGGACGGGAAGGAACACGACGTTGGGGTCGGGCCCTTCGGAGTTGACGAAGGTGCGGAAGCGCTTCATCTTCTCGGGGTCCTCGATGGTGGCCTTCCACTCGCACTCGTAGCTCTCGACGTGGCGGGCCATGTCCGCCTCCAACTCCTCGCCGATGCCGAGGGCGTCGTCCACCACGACCCGGCGGAGGTGGTCGATGCCGCCTTCGAGCTTGTTGCACCACGTCGAGGTCCGCTCCAGCCGGTCGGCGGTGCGGATGTAGAACATGAGGAAGCGGTCGATGTAGCGGATGAGCGTCTCGGAGTCGAGGTCGGCGGCCAGGAGCTGGGCGTGCTGGGGCTTCATCCCGCCGTTGCCGCACACGTAGAGGTTCCAGCCCCTCTCGGTGGCGATGACGCCGAAGTCCTTGCCCTGGGCCTCGGCGCACTCCCGGGCGCAGCCGGACACGGCGGACTTGATCTTGTGGGGAGCCCGCAGCCCCCGGTAGCGCAGCTCGATCTGGATGGCCAGGCTGGTCGAGTCCTGGACCCCGTAGCGGCACCAGGTGGTGCCCACACACGACTTCACCGTTCGCAGCGCCTTGCCGTAGGCGTGGCCCGACTCCATGCCGGCGTCGATCAGCCGGCGCCAGATGGCGGGCAGGTGGTCGACCGTGGCCCCGAACAGGTCGATGCGCTGGCCGCCGGTGATCTTGGTGTAGAGGCCGAACTCCTTGGCCACCTCGCCGATGGCGATCAGCTGGTCCGGCGTGATCTCCCCGCCCGGCACCCGGGGCACCACCGAGTAGGTGCCGTCGCGCTGGAGGTTGGCCAGGAAGTGGTCGTTGGTGTCCTGCAGCGGCGCCTGGCCGGGCTCCAGGATGTAGTTCCCGCCGAGGCCCAGGGAAGCGAGCATGGACGCCACCGCCGGCTTGCAGACCTCACAGCCCAGGCCGCGCCCGTGCCCGGCGAGGACCTCGGAGAAGGAGGTGAGGCGGTGGACCCGCACGATGTCGAACAACTCCTGGCGGCTGTAGTCGAAGTGCTCGCACAGGTGGTTCCGCACCTCCACCCCGGCTCGCTTCAGCTCCAGCTTGAGCAGGTCGGTGACGATCGGCACGCAGCCGCCGCACCCGGTGCCCGCCCCCGTGCAGGCCTTGACGCCGGTCACGTCGGTGAGACCGGCCCCCGCGATGGCCTCGCAGATGGCGCCCTTGGTCACGTTGTTGCACGAGCACACCATCGCCGTCGCGGCCAGGGCGCCCACGCCGACGGTGGCGGTGGCGCCGGTGCTGGCCGGGAGCACCAGCTCCTCGGGACGGGCCGGCGTCGGCATGTCGCCGCGGCACATCTGCAGCAGCGTCTGGTACATCGAGGCGTCGCCCACGAGGATGCCGCCGAGCACCCTCGGGCCTTCGCCGTCCAAGCCCAGCACCAGGCGCTTGTAGACGTTGGCCACGGGGTCGGAGAGGGTGATCGACTCGGCGCCGGGCGTGGCCCCGAAGGCGTCGCCGAAGCTGGCCACGTCGATGCCCATCAGCTTGAGCTTGGTGGACAGGTCGGCGCCCTCGAAGACGGCGTCGCCGCCCAGGAGCCGGTCGGCCACCACCCGGGCCATCTGGTAGCCAGGCGCCACCAGGCCCCAGATGCGGGACTGGGCCAGAGCACACTCCCCAATGGCGAAGATGCGGGGGTCGCTCGTGCGGCAGGCCTCGTCCACCAGCACGCCGCCCCGCTCGCCCATCTCCAGCCCGCAGTCCCGGGCAAGCTGGTCCCGGGGACGGATGCCGGCGGAGAACACCACGAGGTCGACGGCCAGGTCGTCCCCGTCGGCGAAGCGCATGCCTGCGACGCGGCCGTCGTCGCCGACGAGGATGTCGCTGGTCTGCATCCCGGTGTGGACGATGACGCCCAGGTCCTCGATGCGCCGTCGCAGCACCGCGCCCCCACCGTCGTCCACCTGCACGGGCATGAGACGGGGGGCGAACTCGACGACATGGGTCTCGAGGCCGAGGCTGCGAAGGGCGTTGGCCGCCTCCAGCCCCAGCAGGCCGCCGCCGACCACCGCTCCCACCTTCCGCCCGGACCCGGCCGCGTAGTCGCGGATGGCCTCGAGGTCGTCGAGGGTGCGGTACACGAAGCAGCCGGGTGCGTCCTTGCCGGGGACGGGCGGCACGAAGGGGTAGGAGCCGGTGGCCAGGACGAGGGCGTCGTAGGCGATCGCAGTGCCCCGGGCCGACACCACCTTGCCCGCGCTGCGGTCGATGCCGGCCACGGCGTCGCCCACGTGGACCTCGAGGCCGGCGTGGTCGAAGAACCCGGGGGCGACCAGGGACAGCTCCTCGGCGCTGGTGCCGGCGAAGAACGAGCTCAGGCCGACACGGTCGTAGGCCAGCCGCCCCTCCTCGCAGAACGTGACGACGTCCCACTCGGCGGTGGCGCCGCGCTCCACCAGCACCTCGAGCAGCTTCTGGCCGACCATCCCGTTGCCGGCCACGACCAGGGTCCTCCGTGGGCGCATCAGACCGCCACCTCCAACTCCGGACGATGCCCCATGGCCCGCCACACCCGCCGGCACCGGTCGACACCGAAGGAGGCGCAGCCGGCGACGACGGCGAACAGCACGAAGCCGGCGGCAAATCCGCCCGTGGCCCCCCGGAGGGACCCGAAGGCGAAGGGCAGGAGGAAACCGCCGACGCCGCCTGCCGCTCCCACCAGCCCGCTCATGGCGCCCATGCGGGCGGGGAACCGGTTCCCCACGAGCTGGAACACGGCTCCGTTGCCGATGCCAAGGGCACCCAGGACGACGAACAACACCGCGACGGTGCCCAGCAGCGCCGGCCCCGTGGCGAGCGCGAGGGACAACGCGGCCACCAGCCCGAGGGCGGCGCCCAGGACGCGGCCCCCACCGACCCGGTCGGCGATGGCCCCGCCCAGGGGGCGCAGGAACGAGCCGGCGGCGGCGCACAGGGCGGCGTAGCCGCCGGCGCTCACCCTGGCCAGGCCGAAGCTGTCCACGAAGAAGATGGGCAGGTAGGCGGCGAGGCCCACGAACCCGCCGAAGGTGACGAGGTAGAACGAGCACAGCCAACGGGCGTCGGGCTCCTCCAGCAGCGACAAGACCTTGCCGTCGGAGGCTGAAGCCGCCGGTCGGGGCGGCTCCTTGGCCAGCAGGGCGAACACGAGCCACGCCAGGGCCACGGGTACGGCGGCCACGCCGAAGGCGCCGTGCCAGCCGACGTGCTCGGCCACGCGGGGCGCGGCCAGCGCAGCGATCAGCGTGCCGGAGTTGCCCGCGCCGGCGATGCCGAGGGCCAGGCCCTGATGCTCGGGCGGGTACCACCGGCTGGCCAGGGGCAGGGCCACGACGAAGCTCGCGCCGGCCACGCCGAGCAGGGCCCCGATACCAAGCACCTGCGGATAGGTGCCGCCGGCCAGCCACCCCCATCCCAAGGGCACCAAGGTCAGCGCCAGCGTCACGAGGCCGGTGCGCTTGGTGCCGGCCCGGTCGGCCAGCGGCCCGACGATCAGGCGGAAGGCGGCCCCCCCCAGGGCGGGAACGGCGACCATGACGCCCTTCTGGGCGGCCGAGAGCCCGAGGTCCTTGGCCACGTAGGCACCGAGGGCACCGAGCAGCACCCACACCATGAACGACACGTCGAAGTGCACGAGGGCGGCCAGGAGGGTGGGGGTGTGGCCGGCGTGGCGAAAGCCCCTTGCGGACATGCCTCCAGCGAAACGCAGCCCAGTTTTCCCCCCGTTGCCGTGATGTCAACGACGAGCGACGATGTGCTGACGCCGCCGCTCACTTGGATGTGCGCCCGCCGAAACGCAGGCGAAACAACGTTGGGCAACAATCGCCGGCATGGGGTTGCGACCGCTCGAGGGCTACGTGGTGGGCATCACCGCAGATCGGCGGTGGAGCGAGCAGGCTGAGCTGTTGAAGCGGCGGGGCGCCGATGTCCTCCACGGCCCCACCATCTCCACGCTCTACCTGGCTGACGACGAGGCCCTCCGCGCCGCGACCGTCTCGCTCATCGAGGCCCCACCCGCCTATCTGGTCGCCACCACCGGCATCGGCATCCGGGCGTGGCTGGAGGCAGCCCACACCTGGGCGCTGGGCGGGGCGCTGACGGCCGCCCTGGGCCAGGCCAAGGTCGTCGCCCGCGGCCCCAAGGCCGCCGGCGCCGTGCAGTCGGGGGGTCTCGAGGTGTGGCAGCGCTCCCCGAGCGAGCGGCTGCCCGAGATCCTCGACCTGCTCCGGGCCGAGCCCCTGGCCGGCCGGCGGGTCGCCGTGCAGGAGTACGGCACCGAGAGCCCCGAGCTCACCGGCGCCCTCGTCGAGGCGGGGGCGGAGGTCGTGAGCGTGCCCGTCTACCGGTGGCGGCTGCCTGACGACGATCTGGCGGCCCGCCGGCTGGTGGAGGCTGCGTGCTCCGGGCGCCTCGACGCCGTCACCTTCACCTCCGCCCCCGCGGTGCACAACCTGTTCCTCATCGCCGACCGCATGGAGGCGGCCGGCGCCCTTCGCCAGGCCTTCAACGACGGTGTCGTTGCCGGTTGTGTCGGGCCTGTCTGCGGAGGAGCGGCCCGTGACGCAGGGATCGAGGCGCCCCTCCAGCCCGAGGTCGGGCGTCTCGGGCTGCTCGTCCGCGCCCTGTCGGACCACCTCGAGCATCGGCGGCGGACCCTGCGACTGGCGGGGGTCTCAGTCGTCGCCCAGGGCTCGGCCATCCTCTTGGGCGACCAGGCCGTGGAGCTCTCGCCCCTGGAGCGCTCGGTGTTCGACCAACTGGCGAAGCGCCCCGGAGTGGTCGTGTCCCGGCCAAGCCTGCTCAGAGCCGGTTGGGGGTCGGCGACCACCAATGGGCAGGTGCTGGAAGCGACCATGGCTCGGCTGCGCCGGCGCCTGGGCCCGGCCGCCCCCGCCCTCCAGTCGGTCGCCGGGCGTGGCTACCGGCTCGCCTGCGACCCGGTGCCGGCCCCCTCGCCAGCCAACGCCGGCGAGGGGGCGCAGTACAACTGAACTGAGCTACCGGGACTCGCCTCCGACCGGCAGCCTGGACCGGCGGGCGACGGCGGCGCCGGCGCCGAGGGCGACAAGCCCGGCGCAGAGGAGGCCGACCGAGGGCCCTTTCCGAGCCCCGGCTTCGGCTAGAGGCGGGCGCCGCCTCGGTCAGGCTGGGGCCCCTCGTGCCGTCGCCGGACGGGCGGAGAAAGCGCTCCAGAGGTCACCGGCCACGCTGCCCATTGAGGGCAGCGTGGCGGCGGGGGCGGCGGGCGGGGGGGGCGACTGCCGCGCCTGTTCCCTGGCGAAGTGCCATTCCACCGTTCCTCCCACTCACGCCCGCGGCGGGCCCAGCGCCTCAGACTACTGCCAGGACGAGCGTTGACAGGAAAGGTAGCGAACTACGTGCTCAGCCCCCGAGCTCAGCCAGCCGTTGATCGATCGACCGCCGCAGGTTGGTGAGCTCGGCGATCTCCTCTGCCGGTGTCTTGGCCACGTCACCGCAACAGCCGCAGCTGCACGCCTCGGCTTCGGGCTTCATCGTGGTCGTGGTGCCGCAACCGCAGCTGCACGCCTC
>PJQG01000080.1:0-16359 GCA_002861595.1 Actinomycetota bacterium | reverse complement strand
AGCTGCACGCCTCGGCTTCGGGCTTCATCGTGGTCGTGGTGCCGCAACCGCACCCGCACTCTCCGCTCGAAAGTGCCTGTTCTGTGGACATCTCTTCTCTCCTGGTCTGGGTGGGACTTCCCTTCAGACCAGGGTAGAACCCGGCCCTTGGGGCCAGGTCAACCAGCAGTTGCGAGGGCGGCGCGGACGGCCTCGCGGCCCTCGGCGACGCTCATGGCGGCCAGCTCCGGCAGCGTGCGGCCGAGGCCCTTCACCACCTCGTCAGCCACGAAGTAGCCGACCCGCCATCGCCCTTCGACCAAGCCGGCACCGAAGAAGGTGTCGACCGCCGCCGGGTCGTCCAGAGCCTCGCCAAAACGCCGCACGAGCTCGTCTCGGCGCTCCTGGCACCAGGCCAGCCAGTCCTCGAAACCGTCGTAGCCGAACCAGAAGTAGTCGTCCTCGGGGCGACCCGGCACGACCGCTCTCGAGGCGTGAATGGCCATGCCCTCGGAGAACGCCATCCACGCGACATCGTCAGTCGGGGGCTCCTCGCCCAGGGCGATCTCGTGCCAGGCGTGCGCGTCCTCGTGGGCGGCCAGGACTCGAGCCCCGTCGGGCGAGCGGAACCACTCGAGGCAGTGGAACAGCGCCACGTCGTCGCCGAGGCGGCCGACCACCGCATTGGTGGACGAGGGGCCGACGATGAGCACGTGCACGGGGGCGGACGCGGCGGTCACGCCCAGGGCCGCCTTGACCTGTCGGTCCACTTCTTCGACGATGCCGGTCAGGGCCGGCGCCGCCTCCCCCACCCGCTGGCGCAGGGAGGACAACTCCCGCACCAGGGCCTTGCGCCCGTCGGTCGCCGGCTCCTTGGCGTAGAAGGACTCGAAGACCTCGGCGTGGGCGCCCTCGTAGCGGTCCTGCCACTGCTGCTCCCGCACGGCGGTGGACTCGAGGAACGCCGTGCGGGCGTAGGCCTCGAAAGCGGGGGTGGTGTCGAGGATGCGGGCCACACGGCGACGCTATTCGGCGCAGGAGGTGCTGTGTTTTCGACCTGGGCCGGCCGGGGAGGAACAGGGGCACGCGCAGACAGGAGGAACCAAGATGGCCAAGGTGGACCCGGAAACCCACGAGCCCATGAGCGACGACCCGGACGGGCCGCCTGATCTGGCCGGCGGCAAGAAGCCGGCGGACAACAGGAACCGTCACCAGGACCCCAACGAGCAGGCCGGGGGGGCCCAGCACGGCGGCTGATCACCCCTGATGGTTCAGGCCTGCAAAGCCCGTACTCCGTTACCGGCTTTGCAGGCCTGAAGGCTTCAGTCGAGCAGCTCGTCCTTGCGCATCGCGGCCTTCTCGAGGACCCGGACGACGTCTTCCAGCGTGGTGTCGGGGTGGTCGTTGAAGCGAGAGATCCCCACGGCACCGAAGCGCTCGGGGTACTGCTCCTCGATCGTCTGGTTCACGAGACGGACGTCGGCAGCCAACTCCCCGGTGACGCGGTCGGGGCACACGCCGTAGGCGTCGTACAGCGCCCCCTGGAGGCAGTGGCGGCCACCGTCGTCGGTGAAGGCGTGCTTGGTCCACCCGGTACGGGCGAGGACCTCCAGGGCGCGGCGGATGTGGTTGGTCACGGTGCTCCTTCCTGCGGGGTGGTGGGGTCGAGCTCGAGGGCGAGCGAGTTGATGCAAAAGCGTTGGCCGGTGGGCGCAGGGCCGTCGTCGAAGACGTGGCCGAGGTGCGAGCCGCATCGCGCGCACAGCACCTCGGTGCGGGCCATGCCCAGGCTGCGGTCGCTCTCCAGCGTCACGTTGGCGGCCACGGCGGGCTCGGTGAAGCTGGGCCACCCGGTGCCGGAGTCGAACTTGGCGTCCGACCGGAACAGGTCTGCACCACAGGCGCCGCAGCGGTACATGCCGGCGTCCTTGGCGTGGACGTACTTGCCGGTGAAGGGCGGTTCGGTGCCCTTCTGGCGCAGTACCCGGTATTGCTCGGGCGAGAGCTGCGCCTTCCACTCTTCGTCGGTCCTGTCGACATCCGGAGCCATGCCGTCATCCTAGGTAGTTTTCAGCACATGAAGCTGACGCGGCTCGTCCATCACGTCACGGCGGTCGTCGTGGGCGATCGGACCGCCTACGCCGGCGGCACCCTCACCGTCTCGCCCGACGAGGCCGCCGCCGTGATGGCCTCCCCGGCCCTGGCCGACGTCCGGGTCTCGTGGGCCTCGCCCGGCGACGCCGTGCGTATCGTCAAGGTGCTCGACGCCGTGGAGCCTCGCACCAAGGGCCGCGGCGGGGCCGGCATGTTCCCCGGGCTCCTCGGCCCTGCCCACCCCCAGGGCCGGGGCCGCACCCACGTGCTGCGAGGAGCGGCGGTGGTCGTCGCCGGCCACCTGCCCCGGGCCCAGGAGGCCGTCATCGACATGTCCGGGCCGGCCGCTCCCCTCTCGCCGCTGGCCGCCACCCACAACCTGGTCGTGGAGTTCACGCCCGCACCCGACGCCCGCTGGGAGGACGTGGACATCGCCCTCCGCCACGGTGCCCTCGCCCTCGCCGTCCACCTCGCCGACGCCGCCCTCGACGCCCCTCCCGATGCCGTGGAGGAACTGCCCTCGGTCATCGGCCGCCGAGACGCGGGAGCCGCGGGAGCCGCCGGCGGCGCCCTGCCCCGCGTCGGCGTCGTCACCAACCTGCAGACCCAGGGCACGTTCAAGGACGCCTTCGTCTACGGCCGCAGCTTCGCCGGCGCCCTCCCCACTCTCATCGACCCCGACGAGCTCGACGACGGCGCCGTGGTGAGCGGCCAGTTCGGCCACCCGGGGCTCAAGAACTTCACCTACCTGTTCCAGAACCATCCGGTGGTGGAGGTCCTGCGGCGCCGCCACGGCCACGATCTCGAGTTCGCCGGTCTCATGCTGTCGCCTGAGCCCGTCGACCAGGAGCGCAAGGGGCTGGTGTCGGCGCACGCGGCCAAGCTGTGCGCGGTGGCCGGGTTCGATGCCGCCGTCGTCACCAAGGAGGGCGGTGGCAACGCCGACGGGGACATGGCCCTCAAGATGGACGCCCTCACCGAGTTCAAGATCCCCGCGGTGGGCCTGTTCGCCGAGATGGCCGGTCCCGACGGCACCGGGCCCTCGATCGTCGTGCCCCCCGAGAAGGCCACGGGCATGGTGAGCACCGGAAACTACGACGAGCGCCTCGTGCTGCCCGCGGTGGAGCGGGCGTTCGGGGGAGCCGAGATCGCCCTCCTCGACCGGCCCGCCACCGACGAGGTCGAGTTGCCCACGGCGGTGGTCTATGGGTCGCTCAGCCCCCTCGGCTGGGGCCGCCTCACCTGCCGGGAGCCGGCGGCATGACGGGCCCGGCCGTGCGGATCGTCCACTACGTCAACCAGTTCTTCGCCGGCATCGGCGGCGAGGAGTCGGCAGGCACCGGACCGGTGCGCAGGGACGGCCCGGTCGGGCCCGGCACCCGCCTGGCCCAGCTTCTCGGCGAGGGGCACGAGATCGTGGCCACGGTGTACTGCGGCGACGACTATGCCACCACCACCCCGGGCGCCGTCGAGGAGATCACGGCGTTGATCGCCGAGGTGGAGCCCGACGTGGTGGTCGCTGGCCCCGCCTTTACCAGCGGGCGGTACGGATTGGCCTGCGCCCGGGTCGTGGCCGCGGCCCACGAAGCGGGCATGGCGACCATCGCCTGCATGCACGCGGACAATCCCGGCCTGGACGAGGCGGGGGGGGCGCCGGTGGTGGCAAGCGGCGAAACGGCTCGCACCATGCGAACGACCCTCGACGCCCTGTCGCCGGCCGTGGCCAAGGTGGCCGCGGGCGAGGTGGTGACGCGCGCCGACGGTCGGGTGGGCAAGGCACCGCGTGTCAACAGCCTGGACGAGCGCACCAGCGCGGAGCGCGCCGTCGACCTCGTGCTGGCCCGCCTCGGCGGCGACAACCGGGCGACCGAGGTCCCCCTCCCGCGCTTCGACCAGGTGACACCGGCCGCGCCGGTCGAGGACCCGTCCAAGGCGCTGGTCGCCATCCTCACGGAGGGCGCCCTCGTCCCGGATGCCAACCCCGACGGCCTCGAGTCGGCGCGGGCCACCAAATGGTTGCGCTACCCACTCGACGAGAGGGACACGATGGCCGCCGGCGAGTACCGGTCGGTGCACGGCGGGTTCTCCACCGTGTGGGCCAACGAGGACCCCAACCGCATCCTTCCCCTCGACGTGGTCCGCGAGCTCGAGGGGGAAGGCGCCATCGGGCGTCTCCACGGCGAGTACCTGGTGACGGCGGGCAACGGCACATCGGTAGGCAACGCCAGGCGGTTCGGCGTGGAGTGGGTGGGGGAGCTGCGCCGCCTCGGCGTGCAGGCGGCGCTGCTCACGGCCACGTGAGGAACCGGCACGCGTTGCGGGGCGACGCTGGCCAAGGAACTGGAGCGGGGGGGCATCCCCACCGCCCTGCTGTGCAACCTGGTGTCGATCGCCACGAGGGTGGGCGCGCCCCGTGTTGTCACGACCCGGGGCATCCCCTACCCCGCCGGCGACCCCTCTCTCGGTCCACAGGAGGAGCGGGCCTGGCGCCGGCGCCTGGTCACCCGGGCGCTGGAGGTCGTCGCCACCCCGGTGTCTCGGCCTACGGTTTTCGAGGTGGACGAGGTGGAAAACGGCGCCGGGCGGGGATGGGGCCCCCGCCTCGGCGAGGAGGGCGGGGTTGGGGCCCCGCCCGGGAGAGGACAACACTGATGACGATGCCTGAGCCCGTCCTTCTGGGAGCAACGCAGGTCCTGGCCCACGTGCCCGGCCTGGCCATCCACGGCTCCAAGCCGCGGCGAGAGCTGCCCCGCCACCCCGAGGTCGAGGGCGCCTTCCTGGCCGCGCTCCGGAGCTTCGACGACGCCGTCGCCTACCCACCGCACCAGGTCTTCCTGGGCGCCCTCCATCCCCGCCAGCTGCCCCCCCGCCCGTGGGTCGGCGCTCCCGCTCCTGATGGCACCAGCCGCTTCGGCCCCGCCGGCGAGATCATGCCCGACCACGAGTTCCTCGGCCTGCTCGCCGCGGTGGACCACTTCGGCCTCGTCACCCTCGACCCGGCCGTGGCCGAGCAGGCGGCGGTGGCGCTGGCCGCGCACCCCCTGGCCAAGCACCTCGACCTCGACCGCATCGACGCCGCGACAGGTGACGCCGCCGCCGTCGCCACCCGCCCCGGCTCCCTCCCACTCCATCTCGGCACCGACCACGGCGGGGTGGCCGCCGCCGTCGTCTCCGCCCACGAGGCCGACGAGGCCCTGTCGGCCGTCGTCCTGCTCGACAACCTGGCCGCCAAAGCGACGGCCGCTCTTGCCCTGCTCCACGTCCTTCGGTCCACAGGGGTCGACCCGACGTCGGTCGACTACGTCATCGGTTGCGGCGAGGAGGCCATCGGCGACCGCTACCAGCGCGGCGGCGGGAACATGGCCAAGGCGGTGGCGGAGGTGGCCGGCCTCACCGAGGCCTCCGGTATGGACGTCAAGAACTTCTGCGCCGCGCCCATCCCCGCCCTGGTGATGGCCTCCAGCCTCGTCGCCTCCGGGGTCTTCGGACGGGTCGCGGTGGTGGCCGGAGGGTCGCTGGCCAAGGTCGGCATGAAGTTCCAGGGCCACCTGCGCCACGGGCTGCCCATCCTCGAGGACGTGCTCGGCGGCGCCGCCGCGCTGATCGGCCCCGACGACGGCGTGTCCCCGCGGGTCCGGCTCGACAGCGTGGGGCGTCACAAGGTCTCGGCCGGCGGCGCCGGCCCGCAGATCATGGAGGCGCTGGCCGTCGAGCCGCTGCGCCGGCTCGGCATACCGATGGCCGACGTCAACGACTACGCCACCGAGCTGCACAACCCCGAGATCACCGAGCCGCAGGGCTCCGGAGACGTTGCTGCCCGCAACTACAAGCTCATTGCCGCCCTCGCCGCCCGGGCCGGCAGCATCGTCGCCGACAAGGAGGCCCAGGCTGGCTTCGTCGCCGAGCACGGGATGCCCGGTTTCGCTCCCACGCAGGGCCACCTCGCCTCGGCGCAGTGCTACCTGCCCCACGCCCGGGCCCGGCTCACCAGCGGCGGCGGCGACCGTGTCATGCTCCTGGCCAAGGGCAGCCTCTTCCTCGGACGGATGTCGCAGTTGTCCGACGGGATGAGCGTGCTGCTGGAACGCAATGGCAACGACGACAACGACGACAACCCGAAGGGGAGGTGAGGACATGCTCGCAGGAAAGACCGTGGTAGCTCTGGGTGAGCGGGACGGCGTCTCCGGCCCCGCCATCGCCGCGTGCGCCGAGGCGGCAGGAGCGACGGTGGCGTTCACGGCCACCGAGTGCTTCGTCTGAACGGCCTCCGGTGCCATGGACCTGCGCAGCCAGGAGGCGATCCTCCGGCTGGCCGAGTCCCACGGCCGTGACGACATCGTGGTCATCATCGGCGCTCCCGATCCCGAGAGCGCAGAGATCGCCGCCGAGACCGTCCGGCTCGGGGACCCGACCTACGCAGGCCCCTTGGCCGGGGCCCAGTTGGGCCTCGAGGTGTTCCACGTCCTCCACGAGGAGGTCCAGGCCGACGTGCCTCCCGAGGTCTGGGACAGCCAGATCGGGGTGATGGCCGACATCCTCGACGTGGACGGCATCAACGCCGCCATCGAGGAGATCCGCAGCCGCCCCCTCGACGGCTGAGCCGGTACCATCGTGGACTGGCTCGACGCACTTGCCGACGCCCTCGGCGTCCCCCGCCTTGCGCCGGCCGAGGTCGAGCAGCTGCTGGAGCTGGCCGGCGTGGTAGCTCACGGGACGGAGCGCAAGAACGCTCCGCTGGCCACCTTCCTCGTCGGGAGGGCCACCGGCGCGGGGCAAGACCTCGCCTCGGCGCGGTCGGTGGTCGAACGGCGCGCCGTCAGCCTGGGAGGAAGCTGAGCCGCACCGTGCGGGCGGGGTTGTCCTGGTTCAGGTCGACCAGGACGACGCTCTGCCAGGTGCCGAGGAGGGGTCGGCCGGCGGCGACGGGGATCGTCAACGACGGCCCGATGAGCACGGGCAGCAGGTGGTCGGCGCCGTGGCCGGGGGAGCCGTGGCTGTGGCGGTACCGGTCGTCTCGGGGCATGAGGCGCTGCAAGAGGTCGGCCAGGTCCCGCTCCGATCCCGACCCCAGCTCCATGATGGCGAGGCCGGCGGTGGCATGGGGGGCGAACACGCTGAGCAGGCCGTCGACGTGGTCCTGACAGAAGGAGCGGATCTCCCCGGTGAGGTCGGTGACGGGCCGCCTTCCGGTGGCGACGGTCAGCTCAGCGGTGTCCACGGCCGTCACACCGGGGGCTCAGGGTCGTACTGGATGAAGCGCCGCACCTCCCGAGCCCGCTCCTCGGAATGGAAGCGGCGCACGAGGTGCAGGGCCATGTCGATGCCTGCCGACACCCCCGAGGCGGTCACCACGTTGCCGTCGTCCACGTACCGGTCGTGGGGCCGGACCTCGATCCCGGTTCCCAGGGTCACCAGGTGGTCGAGCGACGCCCAGTAGCTGGTGGCCGGGCGGCCGTCGAGCACACCGGCGTCGGCCAGGAGCAGGGAGCCGGTGCACACGCTGGCCAGGATCACGTCGGCCGCCGCGGCCCGTCGAAGCCGGGCCCGAACGGCCTCGTCGTCGAGCAGGGGCCATATGCCCGGGCCCCCCGGCCAGACGAGCAGGTCGAACGGTGGAGCGTCCTCCCATGTGCAGTCGGCCAGCACCCGTGCGCCCTGCGAGCAGGTGATGACATCGTGGGTGTCGGCCACCGTGAAGACCGACGCCCCGTCGTCGGGCCATCGCCGGGCCCACCCGGAGAGGACCTCCCACGGGCCCACCCAGTCGAGCTCCTCCACGCCGGGGAACAGGGCGATGGCGATGCTCGGCCCGGGCATTGGCTAGAACGCTCCCATGAGTGAGCGTGATCCCGAGGCCACGACCGGACGAGAGGTGCAGGAGGACGCCGCTGCCACCGACGACGACCCCGTGACGCGGCGGGAGGAGATGGAGCAGGATCTCATGGCCGAGGGCGCGTCGGAGGCCGGAGAGGAGCTCGGCGACGAGATGCCCTGACGCAAGTGACGCAGGTCAGCGTTCGGGCCTGCCGGACTCCACCGGACGCCCGGCCGCGAACCACCCCTTGGTGCCCTCGGCCACCGACACCGCGTCCCATCCCCCCCGGTTGAGGGCGCCGACCGCGGCCAGGCTGCGGCCGCCGGAGGCGCATATGACGTACACCCGCTGGTCCCGCGGGATCTCGTTGGAGCGGGCGGCCAACTCCGACAGCGGCATGGGCACGGCGCCGGGTACGTGCATGTCCTCGTACTCCTCGGGCAGGCGCACGTCGATCAACACGGCGCCGGCCTCCAGAGCGGCGGCCAGCTCGTCCAGGCTCACCTCGGTCCCGGAGGCGTTCGCGGCGAAGCTCACCCGGCCACGCTACTCGCCGTGGTGCTCGACCCCGCTCTCGACGGCGACCTCGCCCGATCTTGAGCGCAGCAGCCCCAGGGCCAGGGCTCGCTCCGTGGCCTGCTGGCGGCCGGTCGCCCCCAGCTTGGCGTAGATGTGGGCCAGGTGGGTCTTGACCGTCGCCGGCGTGACGAACAGCAACTCGGCGATCTCCTTGTTGGACCGACCCTCGGCCAGGCGGACCAGCACCTCCAGCTCCCGGCGCGTCAAGGTGGTGCCGATTTCGACGTGGGCCTCCTCGGCAGTGGGATCGAGGCTGCGGCCGGCCATGAGCAGTGACACCAGAGGTGCCGCCACCACCCGCTCTCCCTTGATCACCCGGCGTATCGCCGCGGCCAGCTCCGCCGGGTGGACAGAGCGCACCAGGAAGGCATCCACCCCGGCCGCGGCCAGAGCACCGAGATGGCCGCGGTCCACCTGATCGAGCAGGACGACGACCCTTGGCGGTCTGGGCAGCGCCTTGGCCCGCAGGGCGCCTTCCGTCGGGGCCAGGTCGCCGTGGGCGCCGAGCAACAGATAGCCCGCCTCCCGGGCCTGCACCTGACGCACCCCCTCCTCCCCGTTGCCGGTCTCGGCGGCCAGGGCGATGCCGGCGCCGAGCAGGGCCTGCACCATGCCCACCCGCACCAGCGGCCACTCGTCGACGACGACCGCGCTGGGGGCGCCGGACCCGTCCATCGAGCCACTCTAGACAGGACCGCCTCCGCCCCCCAGGGGACGGCGCCGAGGAGCGCCTCGCCCAGTTCCCTGGACAACCGCCTGATCGTTCCACGCCCCTACGCGGAGCTCCCGCAGCCCCGGGCCAGGATCAGAAGCGCCTTCCGCCCACCACCCGATCCCTCACGCCGGCTCAGCGCTCGTATCGAGCATGGCCACCAGGCGGATGGCAGCGCGACATCCCAGGGGCGTCGGGGGAAGAGACTGGCTGCACGGTGTCGTGGAGCGGAAGGTAGGAGTCGGTACGGTGGCCTCGATGGCGAGGGTTGATCTACGCAACCAGGCGAACGCGGCGGGCGAGTGGTTCGTAGACACGCGCTGCATCGACTGCGGCACCTGCCGGGATATCGCGCCGGGGATGTTCGGCGAGGACTTCGGCCTCTCGGTGGTGCGGCGCCAGCCGAGGAACGGTGAGGAGTCGGACGCCTGGCTGGCGGCCCAGGCGTGCCCCACGTCCTCTATCGGCACCGTCTCCCGGCGGCCGCGCCCCGGTCGGTTGTACCCGCGCGAGATCGAGCCGAGATCTGGCGTGTTCGACCTCGGCTACTGCTCGGAGGACAGCTTTGGCGCGTCCGCCTGGCTGGTCGTCCGCCCCGCCGGGAACGTGCTCGTGGACTCGCCCCGCTTCACCGAGGCACTGGCCCGTTCCATGGATGAGCTCGGTGGCGTCCGCCACGTTGCCTTCACCCACCGTGACGACGTGGCCGATGGCCGCCGGTGGTGCGAGCGGTTCGGGGCAAGATCGTGGATCCACACCCACGACGGGACCGCGGCGCCCTGGGCGACCGACCTGCTGACCGAGGAGCAGGAACTTCAGTCCGGGTTCCTCGCCATCCCGGTACCAGGACACACGAAGGGATCTGTCGTGTTCCTCCTTGACGGCCGGTGGCTCTTCACCGGCGACTCTCTCGCCTGGAGCCACGAACGAAACGACCTCACTGCCTTCCGCGGCGCCTGCTGGTACTCGTGGACCGCGCAGTCGGACTCGCTCGCCCGTCTCGCCGACAGTCACCGGTTCACGGCCGTCCTCCCCGGCCACGGCGCCCGGCACCTCGGTGACCCCGACGACCTTCACGACCGGCTCGTCCGGCTCGTCGAACGCATGCGCGCCTGACCGGCCCGTCGACCTGGCTGGCTCGCACGAGGCCCGTCGCGCGGCCATCGACAGGGTGATGACGCTGTCTGGCACCCTCTTGTCCGTGCTCGTCTCGGGCAGCCGAACGGTCCATCGATAGACAACCGAAGGATGCAGGCGGCAACGCCGATGCCGCCGACAACCATTGGCCGACCCCGGTGGTCGCGTGGAAAGCGGACGCCGGAGCGGCCAAGCTGGAGGGCCGCATCACACCCACGACCGTGGAGGATCCTTGCCGTTGCCTCGCCGCCAACTCGCCCGTCGTGCTGTCGCCGTCGTCGGGGTCGTGGCCCTGGCCGCCACTACGGTCAGCTCGATCGTGGGCGCCGACAACGAGGCCATCCCTCTCGATGTCGGCGTGATGAGGCAGCTCTACCAGCCCGAGGGCCACTTCAAGGCCGGCAGCCCGGTGCCCGCCCCGACGGACTTCGAGTCGGCGCTCCGCCCCCTGATGGAGGGACGCCGGTTCAACCCGTCGGGGACGTACAACGCATTCGACACCAACGTGTTCGAGGTGCTCGGCCTGCCCTACCGGGCCGCCGGCGACCTCGACGCCGACGACCCGTACGGCAACGGCGGTGATCCCCGCCACGGCTTCTGCGCGCCGAACGGCGACCCCGACACCGACCGCGAGCGGCCCGGGAACCTGGCGCCGATCGCCGGCGAGTGCCCCAACCACCAGCTCGAGTACTCCCGGTACTTCGAGGACACCATGCGCGACATCCTCGGCGAGTTCGGGGTCGCCATCCATCGCTACCGCTTCTTCAACCCGGGCAGCGACAACACCCAATCCGGGGTGGCGATCAACACAGCGGCGGTCGTGCCGGGCTTCGACCACCCGGACGAGACGGTGATCGTCTCGGGGCACTTCGACCAGACGAACGACGGCCCGGCCAGCGCGTGGGACTCGGCCGAGGGCCATGCCCAGGTCATCCGGATCGCCAAGATCATGGCTGACTACTGGCGGGCCACCGGGACCCGTCCCTCGGCGACGGTCAAGTTCGTACCGTGGGACGCCGAGGAGTCGGGCACCCTCGGCTCCGCGGACTACGTCAGCCACAACGTGGTGCCGGGCGAGGCCGGGAAGGTCCGCGGGTACTTCAACACCGACCCGTGTGCCGGCGGGTACCCTGCCTACCGCCGGGGGAACCCGGCGGACCGAGTCCAGCTCGGCATCCAGCTGGCCAACCCCGACCGCGACGAGGACGTTGGGACCAACGCGGCCGCCAACCTGTTCGACCTCGGGAACGACAAGATCCGCGACGAGGGCGCCCGGGCCCGCATGGAGGCCTTCAACGCCAAGGCGCCGAAGCTGGTCGAGCAGGTCTTCGACTACCTGGACGACACCGTCACAGTGGCCGGCGGCGACAAGCGCGAGGTGTTCGTGTCCACGGCCGAGGCGGCCGAGGCGGGCACCGCGCCCGACATCGGGAAGGACGTGGTGATCAGCACGTCGCGGGCGGTGCTGTTCAGCAGCGACTGGAAGAACTTCGAGAACGCCGGGATCCCGTTCTTCAACCCTGGCCCTGAGATCACCGGGCCGTCGTCACGCCTCGAGCCCGGGAACCCCGACGGTATCGCCATCCTGCACACGCCCCTGGACAACCTCCAGACACTCAACGCCTTCACCAGCGCCGACCAGACGGGGAACACCTTCTCCGAGGGCTGGATGAAGGGCATGGAGATGTGCGCCCACCTGCTGGCCTCCTTCATGCTCCAGCCGGAGCAGTCGGCGCCCCGGCGGGCCGCCGACGGGCCGGTCGCCTACTTCGAGGCGCTGCCCAACGAGGCGACGGTGGGCAAACCGGTTCGCTTCGACGCCGCCGGCAGTCACGTGGTGGGCGACGCCGCCGCGCCGTTGGAGTACCGCTGGGACTTCGGCGACGGCACCACGGCCACCGGAGCTCGGGTCGAGCACGTGTACGACAGGGCCACCGACAAGGACAAGCCGTTGATCGCCCGCCTCACTGTGCGCGACCTCGGGTCGGGCGAGACCGACGCCATGGCCGTCCCCGTGACCGTGGCGCTGGCGTCGCGCCCCGACCTCCCCGGTCCGGTGATGGCCACGGCGGTGGCGGACGACGCCAACGGGAGCTTCAACCTCCACTGGAGCAGGGTGGGCGGCGGGCCGTCGGGCTATCTGGTCGAGGAGTCAAGTGACCTCACGACGGTGTTCGCCGAGGACGCGGATCGCGGCCTGGGCGGAACCTGGGCCGTGGCGCGGTCGGATGGCGCCGACGCGTCACTGCACCCGTGGCAACCGAGCCAGGGGAGTCCGGCGTTCACTGGGAACCAGCGCCATCGCGGACCGTCCAGCTTCTGGACGGGCGTCTCGCCGCCGGTCGCCTCGCCCGTGAACCAGGAGTCGGTGCTGACGTCGAAGCGGGCGATCGCCCTGCCAGCGAGCGGCTCCCCGAGCCTGTCGTACTGGTCGCTGTTCCAGAGCGAGGGCGACGACGCCGGCATCGTGGAGCTGGCGGTCGACGACGCCGACCCGGCCACGGCGCCGGCGTGGCAGCGCGTCGACGTCACAGGTGGGGTCTTCTCCGCGGAAAGCGCGTCACAGGCCGCCGGTGCGCGTTTCGACAACCGAGTGGTCGACCTCGCGCAGTTCCGAGGCCAAGAGGTGCTCCTCCGGTTCCGCTACGTCCTCGGCGATTCCGACCGCGTGGCATCGCAGCCGGTGGGTTGGTTCGTGGACGACATCGTCCTCGAAGCGCGGTCGTGGGCGCCGCTCGACACGGTGAACAGCACGTCCCTCACCGTGACGGGCCGGCAGCCCGGGACCTACGGCTACCGGGTGCGGGCGCTGTACGACGACGGCTCGGCCACGGCGTCGAGCGCCGTGACCATGGTGCGCGTCGGCGCCTCGGCGCCGCCGGCGCCCAAGGAAGGGGGAACGCTGCCGTTGCCGCTCGCGCAGGAGCCGTCGCCGGCGGGCCCGACTGAGCGGGCACCGTCCGCACCGCCGCCGACCCCCCCGCCGCCAACTACTCCGCCACCGGCGGCGCCCACCTTGCCGACCGCGCCCCACTTGCCGCTCTGACGCGGATCGGATCGGCGAAGCCACCCACAGGCTGTTACGGACCATCGACGTCGCGGCCGATGGGCCCAATCGTCGCCGGGTGCATGGTGTCGTGGGCGCTCATCTACGTCCCGCTCAGGGAGACCAATCCCGCCATCTGGGGCTCTCCCCGCGCTCGCGCCATTAGCACTCGGGCAACCCTGCGGGGTCGTCGCGCCAAGGCTGGGCGCACGCCGTGGCCAACAGAAGGCGTCGGCGGGTAGGGGTCAGCGCCCCGAGCGCCTCAGCGAAGGGTTTGGATACGTCGGCCTTCCCGTCGGGCCCTCCTCCAGGATGCGGATGTTCGGATTCTGCTTCAGCCGCTCGTGCTCTGCCTCGAGGTGCCGACGCCGCTGCTCGTCCGTCCTCCAATCATGGTCTGCAGAGACGGAGACGGCACCGAGGTCCCCCCGTGTTGTCGTGCCCCGTGGTGGTCGCGCCCAGGCCGCTTGGCGGCTCGACGCCGCTGAGGGTCAGCGCGAGACACCCTTGGGTCGCGCTGCCGCCTGCCTCTCGGTCGCGAGCGGGGCGCCGCGCGACCCGCCCGAGAGCGGTATCCACATGGGTCCGGTCGTCGTCCCTTGGCGCGATCTCGAGGCAAGGGAAGGCGAGGTCGGCCCGACGCACCACCACCAAGTCCATTGTCGTGACCTTCGAGGTGCGCCAGTCGTCAGGCGGTGGCCCTCAGTCACCAGGTCCCGATGACGACCCGTCTCCCGTTGGCCGAGAAGTGCACCACGCCGTAGCTCACCGAGGTGTCCGAGTTGTTGAGGAAGGGCCGACGTCCCGATCCATCGGCGTTCATGATGTCGGCCCTTCCCCCGTCGGGGACCAAGAGCTTGTGCCCCGGGGGGACCCAGACAGGCGACACGAAGGTCGCTCCGATCTCCCGCACGCCGCTGCCGTCGGGGCGGGCAATCCAGGTGCGTGGGACCTCGCCGGGGCCCGGGCGCCCCACGCCCCAGGTGATGTAGGCCCCGTCGGGAGACCAGGTCAGCGCCTGCCTGGCGTAGTCGCCGGCGGCGTCGATGCGGCGCCGGCCCGAGCCGTCGGCCTCGACCACCCAGGTGCCCTCCCGGCCCGTCTCATGGTCGGTGCCAGAGACGAGAAGCTGCCTCCCGTCGGGAGACCATGCCGGCCTGTTCTGCATGCCCCTCAAGATCCGCTGCACGGTGCCGTCGGCCTGTCGCACGCTCAGCCACAACTCCGGCGCACCCCCCATGAACATCAGGCGGCCACCGGCGGGCGACCACACCGGCTGGGCACCGTCGTCGACCAGCACCCGGCTGGCCCTTCCGTCGGGCGACACGGCGAGGATCCGCAAGCGCGGGGCGGAGCGAGGAGACACCTCGTAGGCGATGTCTCGTCCGTCCGGCGACCAGTCGAGATGGCAGCACGCCCGCTCGTCGCCCGAGATCGGGGAGGCCTCGGAGCCATCGGCGTTGGCGACCCACACCCTGTCGTTGCGTAGGAAGGCCAGGCGGCTTCCGTCGGGCGACAGGCGAGCCGCGGCGAAGTCGAGATCGGTGTCGATGAGCACCAGCCCGCTGCCGTCGGCATCGGCGATGTAGTTGCGGTTGGCCTCGAGCCGGGCGGGGCGAGAAGGCGGCGTCGTCGTGGGGATCGGCACCCGGGGGACGGTGACGGCCGGTACGGCGGGGACGCTCGGAACATGCGGAACGTTCAGAAGGCTGGGCACCGCCGGCGTGCCCGCGGGCGTGGTCGGCGCGGGAACGGTCGGCTCGGCCGTCTCGGGCGTCGGAGCGGCCGGTAGGGGCGCGGCGGCCGACTCCGTCGTCCCGCCCACCTGAACCCTTGTCTCGTTGATCCACTTCGGCTCGAGGGCGACAGCTGTGCCGCCGGCGACGACCAGGGCCACGACGGTCGGGACGAGGACGCGAACGGCGCGACAGGAGGACTTCACACCCGGTTGAATCGGCATTCGCAGGTCGCAGTTGAGGCCGCGAGCGCGGATGGCGCCGGCGCTGGCGCGAGCGCGAATGGGTCAATTTGGTCCTCCGGCGCGACGGGCCCGCGAAAGGGCAGGAAGGCAGGAGGGCACGAAGAGCGGCATCACTTATTCCGTCGCACCAGCAGCGTCGGACCAGGTGCTCGTCTGGATAGGCGAAGCGAGCGAGCTGGGTGTCGGGAGTACTGAAAGGTCGTCGTCGACTGGCCCCGAAGCTGATAGCCCTCCCGATGAAGTGTCGCACCGTCTTGGGCGCGAACAGCCTTCGCTTGCAAGAGCTCGCCGAATGCCGTCGCCATCAACATCCTCACTCCCCACTGCTCCACCGCGTTTTGGGGACCGGTCTGCCCCGGAAGGTTCGTCGGCCCTCTGACCAGGCTGACGATTTCGACCACTCATAGCGTGCGGGCTACGAAGACAATCACCTCGGAGACGGATTGTGACACCGTCGTGCCGCCTTGGACTATCTCGTCACGTCCTCTTCTTCAACGTCAACGGCCATGAAGTCCACCTCACCCATCCCACTGACCATGACGCGGGTTTGGGTTCCGTCCGACATGCAGACACCTACGAACAAGTCCGCTCCGATGTAATCACCACCGTGGGTGTCCCAGCCGGCGATCACCGTCGACGTCGGCTGTAAGCGACTCGCGACGACTAGCGCAGGAGTCGTCGGGTGACTGCACAGGGTCGCATTGGCTCGCCGTCGAAGGTTCCGTTCATGCTCTTGGGTTCCTTTGTCGTCTCCGCCGAGCAGCCGGCACCACACCTTTACCTCCGCTCTGTTTCTCCTCCTTGGTCCCGACGGCCATCACCTGGCGTGAAACGACGCGGGAGCCGGGGCGCAGCCGAGAGTTCGCTGTTTACGCACCGCGGATTCGTACGGTGAGGAGAGCTTCGACGTGGCGTGGCGGAACCACAGTCACTGTCGGGATGCCGGAACTCCGCGTTCTTCTGGCCGGCGGGTGCACCGAGGAATCCCATTCGTGCAGCAGGCGGCGATCAGCGCC
>PJQG01000022.1 GCA_002861595.1 Actinomycetota bacterium | reverse complement strand
GCGGAGGAGCTCGGCGACGCGGAAGGCGAGGTCGAGGGACTGGCGGGCGTTGAGGCGGGGGTCGCAGGTGCTGGTGTAGCGCTGGTGGAGGTGGTCCTCCAGGATCTCCTCGCCGCCGCCCAGGCACTCGGTGACGTCGTCGCCGGTGAGCTCCACGTGCACGCCGCCCGGCCACACGCCGGCGGCCCGGCACACGGCGAAGAAGTCGACGATCTCGCCCAGCACGTCGTCGAAGCGGCGGGTCTTGTGCCCCGAGGGGCTCACGAAGGTGTTGCCGTGCATGGGGTCGCAGGCCCACACGACGGGGTGGCCGGCGTCCCGCACGGCGCCGAGCAGCGGCGGCAGGGCCGAAGCCACCCGGCCGACACCCAACCGGCAGATCATGGTGAGTCGTCCCGGCGTGCGGGAGGGGTCGAGGCGGGCGCAGACGTCGACCACGTCAGCGGGAGTGGCCGAGGGGCCGATCTTGCACCCCACTGGGTTCTTGACGCCCGACAGGAACTCCATGTGGGCGCCGTCCACCCGGCGGGTGCGGTCGCCCACCCACAGCATGTGGGCCGAGCAGTCGTACCAGTCGTCGGTGAGCGAGTCCCGCCGGGTCAGGGCCTCCTCGTAGCCGAGGAGCAACGCCTCGTGCGAGGTGTAGAAGTCCACCTCGTGGAGCTGGGCCCCGGCGGCCAGGTCGATGCCGCACGCCTGCATGAAGCGCATGGCCCGGTCGATCTCGCCGGCGATGGCTTCGTAGCGCCGGCCCTCGGGGCTGGACGTGACGAACTGCTGGTTCCACACGTGCATCTGGCTCAAGTCGGCGAAGCCGCCCTTGGTGAAGGCCCGCAGCAGGTTCAGGGTGGCCGCCGACTGGTGGAAGGCGCCGATCAGCCGCTCGGGATCGGCCACCCGGGCGACGGCCGTGGGCGCGTGGTCGTGGACGATGTGGCCCCGGAACGAAGGGAGGTCCTCCTCGCCCACCCGCTCGGTGGCCGAGGAGCGGGGCTTCGCGAACTGCCCGGCGATGCGGCCCACCTTGACGACGGGCACGCCCGACCCGTAGGTGAGGACCACCGCCATCTGGAGGATGACCTTGAGCTTGTCCCGGATTGCGTCGGCCGAGAAGTCGCCGAACGACTCGGCACAGTCGCCGGCCTGGAGGAGGAACGCACGCCCGGCTGCCACCTCGGCCAGCTGGCTCTGGAGCTGGCGGGCCTCGCCGGCGAACACCAGGGGAGGGAAGGCGCTGAGCTGCTTGAGCACGTGCTCGAGGGCGCCCTCGTCGGGCCACGCCGGCTGCTGCTCGGCCGGAAAGTCGCGCCAACTGCTCGGGGTCCACTGGGCCGATGCCACCCTCCAATCGTACGCCGCTGCTGTTTCGGCCGTTCAGCGCAAGGAGCGGGCGGCTTCCCGCAGGCGCTGTTGCCATCCCCGAGGTGCTGGCCGCCGCCCTTGCCGCGCCGGCCGTCAGCAGCCGCGCGACAGCAGCGAAGCAGTCGAACCAGGCGGACCAGCCGGACGAAGCTCAGCACGGACTGGTGCCGCCGGCGGGCAGGAGAAGGTGGCCGCCGTCACGGCGAGGGGAGGACACGGCGCCGGCGCCTCGTGCCCGCGGGCTGCTGCCGACAGGCGCCCGGGACTCGCCCGTTCCTCGCCCGGCCGATCGTGGCGAAGTTCCGCTGACGGTCTTGCTCGGCCTCGTTCAGCGACATCTCATCGCCGTCTCACCCCGGTGCCCCTGGCGACCCCACGAAAGCCAGCCACAGGCCCAGGAGCGCCAGGCCCAGGAGCAGCCCGCCCACGGCCACCCAGGCCCGCCGAACCCGCCGGCGTCGGGCATCGTCTTCGCGCCGGCGCTCGCTCACCATGCCGGCGATGGACTCCGAATGCCGCGTCTTCCACCAGGCGACCTGCACGGCGTGGCATCGCGCGCACACGAAGGCCTCGAGCTCCTCCCGCGCGACCTGCACGAGCTCGCAGTTCCCACAGACCGCCCATCGCCAGTCTGTGGCACAGGCCCGGCACTGGTAGCCGACCGCAGCGATGGCCACTGGCTGGCGCTCGCCGCAGTGGCCGCACCGCGTCATGGCCTCCCGCTTCAGCCACATCGGCTTGTCCATGCCGCCCTCTACGACTGCAAGTAGGGGGACGTGAGGTTCTGGACGAGGATGACGCGAACGGACCGGCCCGCGGCGCTCCGCAGCGGGCGACCCCGCAGCCGGCGCCCCACCCGCCGGCGCCGGCCCCGACGCCTTTGACGGCAAAGAACCGGGCTCTACCGGCTTTTGGCCGTCAAACCCACCTGTCACAGCGCCCGCATCGCCGAGGTCGGCGCCGGGCGGATCACCGTAGGGTGCGTGGCAATGGGCACCAGGCCGTTCCGCTTCGGAGTGCAGGTGAGTGCGGCCGGCGGCGGGCGAGAGTGGGCCGACCAGGCCCGCCGCATCGAGGCGCTCGGGTACTCCACCCTCTGGGTGCCCGACCACTTCGACGACCAGTGGGGGCCGCTGGTCGCGCTGACGGCGGCGGCCACGGCCACGACCACGCTGCTCATCGGCCCGTTGGTGCTCGACAACGACTACCGCCACCCGGCGGTGGTGGCAAAGGAGATGGCCACCCTCGACCTGGTGTCCGAGGGACGCCTGGAGCTCGGCCTCGGGGCCGGGTGGAGGCGGGCCGACTACGAGCAGTACGGCCTGGTGTTCGACCCCCCCGGCGTGCGCATCGACCGCCTCGAGGAAGCGGTGGGCGTCATCAAGGCACTTTGGTCGGAGGGGCGCGGCGACGCCGACTTCGAGGGCGCCCATTACTCACTGCGGGGGGCCAAGCGCCGGCCCCGCCCGGTGCAGCGGCCGCGTCCCCGCCTCCTCATGGGCGGGGGTGGGCGGCGCATGCTGTCGCTGGCCGCCCGGGAGGCGGAGATCGTGGGCTTCAACGCCAACCTGGCCGCCGGCGAGGTGGGCCCGGGCGTCGCCCGGCAGGCCCTGGCCACGCGGTTCCGGGAACGGGTCGGCTGGGTCCGGGCCGCCGCGGGGGAGCGATTCGACGACCTGGAGCTGCACTGCCACACCTTCGTCTGCATGGTCGGCGCCGACCGCCACCAGGTGGCCCAGGTCATGGCCGGGCCCTTCGGCGTCACCCCCGAGGAGGCGCTGGAGGTGCCCATCGCCCTGGTCGGCACCGTCGAGGAGCTGTGCGACACGCTCCAGCAGCGCCGCGAGGAGTACGGCTTCAGCTACTGGGCCGTCCCCGCCACCGCCTTCGAGGCCTTTGCCCCCGTCGTCGCCCGCCTCGCGGGCACGTGAGGCGGCGCCGGCGACCCGGAACGAACCTTTTCGGCGCCACGGGAGTCAACTGTGGTGCATGCAGGATCTCCGGGAGTGGCTCGAGGAGGCGTACGAACCGTCGTTCCGCACGGCCTGCCTCATCCTCCACAACCGGGCCGACGCCGAAGAGGCGGTGCAGGAGGCCTTCCTGCGGGCGTGGCGGTTCCGCTCGGCCATGCCCGAGGGCGAAGGTCTGCGCCCGTGGCTCTACCGGGTGCTGGTGAACACCTGTTGCTCCCGCCTGCGCAAGGAGCGGCCCCTGCGGGCCGGGCGCGTGGCCGACGGATGGGAGGCGCTGGAGGCCTTGCCCGGCGCCGGTCCGTCGCCCGAGGCCGTGGCCGCCGGCGGCGACGTGGCCCGGCTGGTGGGCGAGGCACTGGCCGACCTGCCCGAGCACCTCCGGGTGACCGTCGTGCTGCGCTACTGGTCGGGGCTGTCCGAGCGGGAGATCGCCACCGCCATCCGCCGGCGACCGGGCACCGTGAAGTCCCGCCTGCACGAGGCCCGACGCCTCCTGGCCGACGACCCCCGCCTCGGCGCACTAGCCCAGGACTTCGCCGAGGGAGGCACCTGATGATCGACGAACGGCATCTGACGAAGCTGATGGAGCAGGCAGCCCGCGCCTATCAGGTGCCCGAGGGCGGGCCCGCCGCCGTCCTCGAGGCCGCCGGGGTCGAGGTCGAGCGACGGCCCACCGAAACGCCCCGGTCACCACGACGAACGGACCGGCGCCCCCGCTGGATCGCCGCCGCGGCAGCGGTCGTCGTCTTGTTCCTCGGCGCCGTGGTGGTGAACGTCGGCACCGGCCGCGGGGGGGAGACGATGCGCTTGTCCGACCAAGCCGGCCCCGCTCCCCGGCCGCAGGGTCGATCGCTGGCCACGGGAGGCACGGACAGCTCCGACCAGCAGTTCAACTCCGGGCTCGACGAGGACGCTGGTTCGCCTCTGGCACCAACCGGGCTGCAGGCCGAGAGCCGGGCTGCGTCGCCAGCCCGGCCCACATCTGCGGCGGGGGCAGCGCCGGGCGCGGGCGGGGACGTCGCTTCCGCGGCTCAGGCGCCGGCGCCTGACGCCCTCGCCCGGGTGGTCAAGACGGCCACGGTCGACATCGAGGTGGGACGCGGCCGGTTTTCGGCGGCCCTCGACCGCCTCAGCGCCCTGGCCGTGGGTCGGGGCGGCTTCGTCACCCAGACCGAGACGTCGGAGAGCGGAGACGCTCCGAGCGGCACGGTCACGCTGCGCATCCCTGCCGGCGGGTTCGACGAGGCCGTGTCGGAGGTCCGCCGCCTCGGCAAGGTGCAGTCGGCCTCGAGCCGGGGCCAGGACGTGACGGCCCGCTACAGCGACCTCGAGGCGCGCCTCAGGGCGCTCGGCGCCACACGCGACCAGATCCTGACCGTGCTCTCCAAGGCCAACGCCGTGGGCGACATCCTCGCCGTGCAGGAGCGGCTCAACTCGGTCCAGGTCCAGATCGAGCAGCTCCAGGGCCAGCAGAAGCTGCTCGACGACCAGACCACCTTCGGCACCCTCGCCGTACGCCTGGCTGAACCCGGCGCTGGCGGGGGGCTCAACCGAGGCGCGGAGCGGTCGGGGCTGGCGGGGGCATGGGACGACGCCCGTGACGGCTTCGTCGGCGGCGTCGAGGCGATCGTCGCCGGGTCGGGCACCGCGCTCATCCTGCTGCTGTCGCTTGGAGCCCTGGCCCTGGCCGCCCGAGGCGCCTGGGTCCTGGCCCGCCGACGTCTGGTCTGAGGGCGGCGACGCTCAGGCAACGGGACCGGCAGGCGACGACCAGGTCGCCACGGTCCTCGCCATCCCCTGGCACCGCTCGGCGCCGTCTCGTTCTCCGGTCCCGCCCGGCTCGGCCCCGCTGTCGGGAGCGTCAGCCGGTGACGGCGGCCACGGCCGCGGCCACGATGCTGCGGCTGCGGTTGTCTCCGAGCAGGTCGAGCTGCAGGCGGTCGAGGGTGACGGCCACGGCGAGTTCGGTCTCGGGGTCGGCCATGGCCAGGGAGCCACCGAAGCCGGCGTGGCCGTAGGCGCCGGCGTTGGGACCGGCGGGGGAGAAGGTCGGGAGCCCGCCGCTCATGAACCCGAGCCGCCAGTGCACGGGCACGAGCAGCACCAGGTCGGGCCGGGTGTTCTGCACCGTCGTGGCCTTGGCGACGGTCTCGGGCTCGAGCAGCCGCGGGCTCCCCGCCAGACGCCCACCCCGTTCCAGGGCTGCGTAGATGACGGCCAGCGAGCGGGCGGTGAAGGCGCCGGTGATGGCGGGCACGCACGCGGCCAGGCCGGTGGGGCTGTTGACGAACTCGACGATGTCGCCTCGGGGCGTGAGGGCCCGCACGGTGATGGAGTCGGGCGGCAGGACGTCCTCCAGGCGAGGGATGCCGCTGTAGGCGGGGTCGAGGGCAACCGGCGCCACTCGGTGACGCTGGTCGGCGGGCACGCCGAGAAAGCACCCGTCGAGGCCCAGCGGACCGGCCACCTCCTCGGCCAGGAACACCTCGATGGCTCGCCCGTCGATGCGCCGCACCAACTCGCCGGTCAGCCATCCCCAGTTGACGGCGTGATACCCGTTGGCGGTGCCAGGTTCCCACAGCGGCGCCAGGCCGGCGGTCATGGCCACCATGGCGTCCCAGTCGGCCATGGCCCACACGTCGTCCACCTGGTCGCGGATCTGGGGGACGCCGGCCTCGTGGCACAGGCACTGGCGGATGGTGACCGAGCCCTTGCCGCAGCTGGCGAACTCGGGCCACACCTCGGCCACGGGGGTGTCATAGCCCACGCCGTTGCGCTCCATGGCGAGGTGCAGGGCGACCGCGACGGGGCCCTTGGTGGTGGAGAAGGAGACGACGAGGGTGTCCTCGACGAACACGCCGCCCCAGAGGTCGACCACCGGCTCCCCCCGGTGGCGCACGGCGACGGCGGCGCCGTGGTGGGCGCCGGTCGCCAGCTGGGCGCCGAGCAGCTGGGCCACGGCGGCGAAGCGGGGGTGGCACGAGCCCTCCACGCCTTCGGGGAGCGCCGCCTCGGGCATGTGCGCCAACCTAGGCTCGCGCGACATGGCCCTGGGCCCCGACGGTGCTGCTCGCACCGCCGGCCCCGGCCGCAGCGCCGGCAACCACCGCGTCGGTGTGTTCGGCGGCACCTTCGACCCCGTCCACGTCGGGCACCTGGCGGTCGCCGTCAACGTCGGTCACGCCCTCGGTCTCGACCGGGTGCTGCTGGTGGTGGCGCGGGAGCCGTGGCAGAAGGTCGGGACCCGGCCCATTGCTCCGGGCGAGGACCGCTTCGCCCTGGTGGAGGCCGCCCTCGAGGGCCTGGAGGATCGTCGTCTGGAGGCCAGCCGGCTGGAGCTGGACCGGCCCGGCCCCTCCTACATGGCCGACACCCTGGCCGAGCTGTCCCGCCGTCATCCGGGGGTGGAGCTGTTCCTGATCGTGGGGCCCGAGGTGGCCGACGACCTGGCCACGTGGGAGCGCCCGGATGAGGTGTGCCGCCTGGCCACGCTGGTGGTCGTCACCCGCCCGGGCGTCGCCCTCCTGCAGCCCCCGCCGCCACCCTGGCGGAGCATGGTCGTGGAGGTCCCGGCCCTGCACGTGTCGAGCACCGAGCTGCGGGCCCGGGCCGCGGCCGGGCGCCCGCTCGACGTGCTCGTGCCGCCCGGGGCTGTCCAGGAGATACGCCGGCGGGGCCTGTACGCTGGGTGCAGAGATGACCGCCGGTGGGACGACGCAGGTGACGGAGCCGGCTGAGCCCTTCGACCTCGAACCCGTCGCCCTCCCCGAGACTCGCCGGAGCGGCCGGGTCCGGCGCAAGAAGCGCCAACGCCAGCTGCGACGCCGCCGCGGCCTGAGCGTCCTGGTCGTCGTCGGCCTGGCGGTCGGGGCCATCGCCCTGCTGCTCGAGTTCGGGAGCGCCGGCGGGGATGGCGACGGCGGCGGGAACCGTGATCGGCGAGCCGGCGGGCCACGACCAGCGGCGGTCCCCAGCGCCACCCCCGTGCTCCTGGCCCAGCAACAGGGGTCGGGGCCGGCGGTGTCGCTCACCGTGCTCGTCCCCACGGCCAAGGGCAAGGGCGGCACCCTCGTGCTGGTCCCGCCGGGCACCATGACCGAGGTCGTCGCCCTCGGCCTCGAGCCGGTGGGCCGGTCGCTCGACCTCGGCGGGCCGCAGCGGCTCCAGGCCACGGTGGAGAACCTGCTGGGCGCGAGCCTCGGTGAGGTCGCCGTGGTGAACGACGACGCCATCGCCGCCATGGTCGCCCCCGTCGGCCCGCTCACCGTGCGGCTCCCTCACCGGGTGGAGGAGGTCGACAAGAGCGGCCGGGTCGAGGTGCTCTACCAGGCCGGCCCCAACAAGATCGAGCCCGGGGACGTCGCCCGTTTCCTGTCGGCCAAGGGACGGGGCAACGACCTGGAGCGCCTGGCCCGCCACCAGGCCATCTGGGACGCGTGGCTGGCGGCCCTGAAGGCCCAGCCGGCGGCGGCCCCCACGCAGCCGGCGGCCTTGGCCAGGGCTTTCACCGCCCTGGTGAGCGGGCCGGTGCGCACCCGGGTGGTACCGGTGGAGAGCTTCGGCACCTCGCCCGAGGACGGCGAGCTGTACAAGGTGCGCGCCGCCGAGCTGGCCCGCATGGTGGCCTCCTCGTTCCCCACGGCTGCCAAGCAGGGGGCCCAGGCCCGGCCCCGGGTCCAGATCCTCAACGGCACCGGCGCCGTTGGGCTGGCCGACTCGGTGCGCGACCGCCTCGGGGCCGCCTTCGACGTGCGCCTCACCGGGAACGCCGCCGCCTTCGATCAGGACAAGACCGAGATCGTGTTCTACGCCCGCGAGAAGCAGGCCATGGCCGAGAAGGTGCGCCGGGCGCTGGGCGTGGGAACATTGGTGTTCAGCCGCCGTCCGCTCGACGTGGTGGACGTCACCATCGTGGTGGGAAAGGACTTTCAGCCCTGAGCATGCATGAACAGATCCGAGCGCTGGCGGTAGTGGCGGCCAGGGCGGCAGCGGCCAAGAAGGGGGAGGACGTGGTGGTGCTGGAGGTGGGGGAGATCCTGGTCATCACCGAGGGCTTCGTCATCACCCACGGCGCCAACGCCCGCCAGGTGCGCACCATCGCCGAGGAGGTGGAGGACAAGGTGGCCGCCGCCGGCGGGCCGAAGCCCTTGCGGGTCGAGGGCCTCGACGACGCCCGCTGGGTGCTGCTCGACTACGGCGACTTCGTGGTCCACGTCTTCCTCGACGAGGTCCGCCGCTTCTACGACCTCGAGCGCCTCTGGGCCGACGCTCCCCGCGTGGCGTGGGACGTGGATGGCGCCGGCGCCGGCGCCTCGGCTGAATCGCCAACCGCCGCCGCCCGGTAACCGCTCTGGCGGCCGGCGGGCCGGCGCTTTCACGGCAAAAACCGTCGCTATTCGACGCTTTCTGCCGTCAAACCCTGAAAGTGGTGTGGTGGTGGTGGAGGCGATGGGACTCGAACCCACGAACCTCTTGACTGCCAGTCAAGCGCTCTACCAGCTGAGCTACGCCCCCGACAGCAGCGAGCCTACCCTCGTCTCAGCCCCGCCGGCGCAGACACTCCTCCGGTAACCTGGCCCGGCGCCAACCAGGGGGACAGCGGGACCCAGTTGACGCTGGACAGCTCGGACAGGTCCGGGGTGGGACCGGCCTCCAGCGCCGGCAGGGCCCGGGCGAGGACGTCGTAGTACGCGCCACGGTTCTCGACGTCGTCGTCGGTGAGAGCGCCCCGGCTGAGCCTTCGTCGTCGTCGCCGAGCAGGTCCAGGACCCGGTCCAGGTAGGCCACCATCCGCCACAGGCCGACGAGGACGTAGGCGGCCGTGCCCCGGAGGAGGGGATCGTTGTGGTCCAGCAGCGGTGCGACGAGGGGCGCACGACTCTCGAGCTGGTCGTGGCCGATCCGCTTCAGCGCCTCGATCCGCCCCCCGAGGGGCGCCGACTCGTCGCCGACGAGGAGGACGAGGAGATCGTCGGCCGGACTGGAGTCCAGCCGCTCATCCTCCCGGGGACGGGTCACCGTTCCGCCAGGTACGGCTCGATGAGGGCGAGGTCGACATCTCGGCTTGGGTCGAAGTCCTCGGGAACGGGGCGGTTGTCGCCCAGGATGGCCAGCACCTGCGCCCAAGCGGCCCGCTGGACGCGGGGGTCGTCGTCCTCCAGCACAGCTCGCGCCAGGTGCTGCAGGTGACTCTGACGGAAAACGCCGGCGCCCACCACGAAGGCGGCGGTGGCCGCGGCCGCCGAGGCCCGGGCCTGCCAGCCCGGGTCGTGGTGCAACATGTCCCAGCAGTCCTCGGTCTTCTCCCAGCGCCGCCAGGTGCGGCACAACTCCAGCATGGCCGCACCGCGCAGCGCGGGATCGGGGTGCACCACCAGGTTGCGCACCGTTTCTTCCAGCTCGTAGCGCCGGTCGGCGGCCAGGCGCTGCAGCGCCGCCACCCGTGCCTCGGCGGGAGCGGCCTCATCGCCCAACAAGGCCTCGTCCCCCGGCAACGACAAGGGATCGGCCGGCGCCTCGTGGTGAGGGACGTCGGCCGGATCGAGCAGCGGTCCGATCACCGACCAGTCGCCGTGCAATGCAGGGTCGAAGTCGTTGGGGAGGTGGTGCACCTCGTCATAGCGCTCTGGGTCGAGCTCGAGGACGAGATAGCGATAGCACTCGCGGCGGACCGCCCAGTCGGGGTCGTCCACGATCCGTCGGGCCCATTCGGGGAGGATCCGCTTCACGAAGCCGGCGCGACGGTCGCGGTCGGGGATGTCCCAGAGGAAGCCGCGAAGAGCGCCTGCTGCGTCGCTTCTCACGACTGCCTTCGGCGAATCATTCAACAACTCGATAGCCCGGTCCAGGTACTTCTCCATGCGCCAGCGGGCGACCAGGGTCACCAAGCCAGTCATCTGGCGATAGTCGTTGTCGCTGAACAGCATCTTGGCCAGCGCCGGCTCCAGGTGGTACAGCTGATCGAAGCCGACCCGTGTGGCGATGTCCCATTGGTCTTGCGGATCCGCCGTCTCGTCCAGGATGAGTCGATCGTCTTCAGGCGTTGTCTTCAACCGCTCGATCACTTGTCCGGCCTCCTCAGTGAGGGGAGGAGCCGCTCGAGCTCAGCCCGTGTGATGGCGAGCCACTCGAGGTCGCGGCTGAGCTCCGAGCCGGCGCGAGTCCACGCCACGGTGGCGGGAAGCTGCGTGACCAGCCGTTCCAACGAATTCGTGAGCGACGCCGTTGCCTCGCCCACCTCGTTCAGGTGCTCGAAGACCTTGGCGTTCTTCGCCAGGGGCACGCCGGCAGTGTCGCGCAACGCCCCCACCAGGTCCTTGTCCGAGAGATGGTCGCGGAACGCATTCCGCGCCTTCCTCGCCTTGGTCGAGCGCGGAATCGCCCATGCCCCCCCCAGCCGAAGGCGTCGTGGTCGAAGACGAGCAACGGCGCGCCGATCGGCATCTGGCGCCACGCCCGCTCAGCCTCGACGTTGGCCGCCCGCACGCGCACGTCATGCGCCTCCACCTCCAGCCACGCCGCCACCATGGCCACCTCGGCGGTGGCCCAGCTCGCCTCGCCCACCGACGAAAGCGCAGACGCCACCTCGGCTCCGATGTCGCCCAGCTCGTCGGCCACGCCGTCCATCACCGCGGCCAGCGCCCGCATCCCCTCCGGGTCCACCGCGACGACGTCGCCCACGGGCTCGCTCCTCTCGTCCCTCGGCCCACCGACATGGAAAACATCGAAAATAGGATGTGCTGGGAAAGGGTGCAAGAGAAGTGGCTTGCCGGTAGGGAACGAGTTCCCGGGCGCCTCGCGCTAGTGCGGGTGGCTAGGGAAATGGCCCCGACGGGCCATGTCCAGAGTGGTGGTGGAGGCGATAACCCGCGAGATGACATTCGAGGGACACCTCCCGGTCTCCGTCGAGGTCACCGAGCCGGGGACCATCGGCAAGCTGCCGACGACCGGCTTTCCCATCGGTGACCTCGTTGCCGTTGCGGTCGGCCTCGTGGTCTTCGGGTTCCTCCTCGCCGCTGTGGCGCGGCCCCTCAAGAAGAAAGGCACGAACATGAGCAAGCGAAGAGTTCTCTGCGGAGTGGCGGCGCTAGGGCTGCTTGCCGCCATCGCCGCGCCGGCGCGCGCCGGCGAGGTCGTCGTCGCCGTCGACAATCCGGGAGGCAGCCGCACCCTCTACGTGGAGGACCTGGCGGGCAACGAGCTCACCGGCCTCAACTTCGGCACCACCCGGTCCCTGCCGTTCCGGGTCCGGGTCGTGGACACCACCATGGACCGCTCGGGCTTCAGCGTGTCGGCGACCATGACCAACCTCTACGTCGACGACAGCGGCACCATCGACTACGCCAAGAAGATCGACTCGGCCAAGCTGTCGATCAGCAACACGGCGGACCCGCTCAACGTGCTCGAGGTCTCGGCCTCGGTGCGCCCCGCGGTGGACACCGTCTCGACCATCAGCGACCTTTTGATCTGCCAGACCCTCGGCCTGGTGACGAGCATTGTCAACGGCAGCCAGGTGTGCCAGATCTCGGCGACGGGCCTTGTCGGCAACGTGCAGTCCGCCGTCCCGGTCACGGTGACGCTGTCGGACCTCACCAACCTGCCCCTGCTCCCCCAGGCCGCCGAGGCGGGCGCCTTCACCGACCCCGACTACGCCGGGGTGGGCGCCAACGACCCCGACAAGCCCAGTTCCTTCACGCCCACCCCGCGGCGGATGCTGGCTGGCTCGGTCGTGAGCACCGACGCGGTCCTGTCTGCCCTGAAGGGCGCCCTGGACACCGATCCTCGCTCCGAGCTGATCAGCGACACCACCATCATCAACGGCCTGTCGGCCGCAGTGGCCAACTGGGAGCTGCTCACGACTGCCCAGGTGACCACGGTGCTCGCCGGGACCGTGGCCACCGTCGAGAACCTGGTCCCCGAACAGGTCCGGGCCCAGACCGGCACCTACCTCTCGTTCCCGGCCCTCAACGTCGACGTGCCGACCACGGCGGCCAAGGGCAACTACAAGGGGACGCTCGTCGTCACCGCCCTCCAGTCATGAAGCTGCGCCTGGCCATCGCGTCGGCCTTGCTGCTCGGCGTCGCCCTCCTGGGGGCGACGCCGGCCGGGGCCATCGAGAGCGCCTCGTTCGGCATCGACACCACCGGAGGGAGCGGCGCCGGCGCCGCCCGCAAGCTCGAGCTGAAGGTGCGGGCCGGGGGCGTCGCCCGAGATGAGGTGCGGGTGTGGAACAAGACCCCCGACCCCATGCGCGTGCGGCTGTCGGTGGCTCCCGCTCAGGTCGACAAGGCCGGCGCCGCCAGCCTGGGCGGCGACCCCGCTGCTGCCGGGTGGGTGGACCTCGACGCCGAGGACGTCCTGTTGGCGCCCCACGAAGCTCGGACCGTGGCCTTCGAGGTGCGCCCCCCGCGAGAGCTCAGCGCTGGCACCAAGACACTCGCCATCCTCGCCGAGCCCGTGGCCAAGGGTGGCTCCGCTCCCGCCGTGCTGCAGCGCCTGGCCGTGATGGCCTACCTGAACCCTGACGGAGCCCTGTCCGCCAGCCTGGGTTGGTTGCCCCTGGCCGCGCTCGCCGCGCTCCTGGCCCTGGCTGCCGGCGTGGTGGTGACGGCGCTGCGGAAGCCGGACACGGCACTGCAGTGGCGGCTCGGCTTCCTCCCCCGTGCGTAGCTGCTGAGCTCGGTCGAGCAAAGGAAGGGGCGGGGCTCGCGCCCCGCCCCTTCTGAGCGTCACGGCGCTGGTGCGGCCAAGGCGCCGCGGTGGTCGAGCTTGTCTCGGCCCCCTTCTCGGGCGGAGTCCGTAGCATCGGCACCGTGACCGCCGAGCCCGCCGCCGACACCACCGAGCTCTACGACCCCGGGCCCGTCGAAGCAAAATGGCAACGGCGCTGGCGCGACGAGGGCACCTACGACGTCGACAACGACGACCCCCGCCCGCCCTTCTACGTGCTGTCCATGTACCCCTACCCGAGCGGTCGGGCGCACATGGGCCACGTCCGCAACTACACCTTCGGCGACCTCATCACCCGACACCGCACCATGCAGGGCCACGCCGTGCTCTCGCCCATGGGCTTCGACAGCTTCGGCCTCCCGGCCGAGAACGCGGCAATCAAGACGGGCCTGCACCCGCGGCCCTTCACCGACGCCCGCATCGACGAGCTCAAGTCATCCATCGAGCGCATCGGCGCCGTGTACGACTGGCGCCGGGAGATCCGCAGCCACGACCCCGAGTACATCCGCTGGAACCAGGTCATCTTCCAGCGTTTCCTCGCCGCCGGGCTGGCCTACCGCCGCAACGCACCCGTCAACTGGTGCCCGGGGTGCCAGACGGTGCTGGCCAACGAGCAGGTCCTGGCCGACGGCACCTGCGAGCGCTCCGGCGACCCCGTCTCCAAGCGCGACCTCGAGCAGTGGTTCTTCGCCATCACCAACTACGCCGAGGAGCTGCTCGACGAGCTGGACGGCCTGGAGTGGCCCGAGCGGGTCAAGACCATGCAGCGCAACTGGATCGGGCGATCCGAGGGCGCCGAGTTCGACCTCGTCGTCGCCGACCACCCCGACAAGCTCGCCATCCGTATCTACACCACCCGCCCCGACACCAGCTTCGGCATGACCTACGCCGTGCTCGCCCCCGAGCACCCCCTCGTGGCCGAGCTCACGAGCGACGAGCAGCGCGCCGCAGTGGAGGACTTCGTGGCGCGGGTGGCCACAAAGTCCGAGATCGAGCGGCTCGCCAGCGAGGACCACAGCGCCGCCGGCGCCGCCGCCGCCTCGGACCGCGGCGTGTTCACCGGCTCCTACGTCCTCAACCCGTTCAACGGCCGGCCTGTCCCCGTTTACCTGGCCGACTACGTGCTCATGGGCTACGGCACCGGCGCCATCATGGCCGTGCCCGCCGAGGACCAGCGCGACTGGGACTTCGCCAAAGCCCACCGCCTTCCTGTGGTACGCACCGTGCAGCCGCCCGAGGGCTGGCAGGGCGAGGCCTACACCGGTGACGGGCCCAAGATCAACAGCGAGTGGCTCGACGGCATCACCGACGTGGCCACCGCCAAGGCCAAGGCCATCGAATGGCTGGAGGAGCAGGGCCTCGGCCAGCGCAAGGTGAACTACCGGCTGCGCGACTGGCTGGTGTCCCGCCAGCGCTACTGGGGTTGCCCCATCCCCGTCGTGTACTGCCCCACCGACGGCATCGTGGCGGTCCCCGAGGACCAGCTGCCGGTGCTCGCCCCCGACGAGGTGGAGTTCCGCCCAAGCGGTGAGTCGCCCCTCAAGGCCCACGCCGGCTTCCGCCACACCACCTGCCCCACGTGCGGCGGCCCGGCGGAGCGGGAGACCGACACCATGGACACCTTCGTGGACTCGTCCTGGTACTTCCTGCGGTTCTGCGACCCGTGGTCGAAGGAGCGGCCCTTCGACCCCGGCGCGGCCGAGCGATGGATGCCGGTGGACCAGTACATCGGCGGCATCGAGCACGCCATCCTGCACCTGCTCTACGCCCGCTTCTACACCAAGGCCCTGGCCGACCTTGGAATGGCGCCGGCGAGCGTGCGCGAGCCCTTCCGCCGGCTCTTCACCCAGGGGATGGTGCGCCTGGGCGGCACCCGCATGTCCAAGTCCAAGGGCAACCTGGTCGCTCCCGAGGACATGGTGGCCGCGTACGGGGCCGACGCCCTGCGCCTGGCCCACCTCTTCGCCGGCCCGCCCGCCGACGACGTCGACTGGGAGACCGTCGGCATCGAGGGCACGTCCCGCTTCCTCAAGCGGGTGTGGCGCCTGGCCCTGGGCGAGGCGGCCCCGCCGGCGTCACCAGATGCCGCGCCCCAGGTCGACCGCGCCGCACACCGCCTCGTGGCCCGCGTGACCGACGAGTTCGAGCGCTGGTCGTACAACACCGCCGTGGCCGCCCTCATGGAGTTCGCCAACCTCCTCCAGCGCGAGGGCACCACCGACTTCGCCGTCGACACCCTCCTGCTCCTGCTCGCCCCCATGGCCCCCCACATCAGCGCCGAGCTGTGGGAGCGCCGGCACGGCGCCGGTACCCATGTCCACGCTCAGCGGTGGCCCGTGGCCGACCCGGCGCTGGCCCGGGCCGACCGCGTCACCATGGTGGTGCAGGTGAACGGGAAGGTGAAGGACCGCATCGAGGTCGACCCCGAGATCGACGAGGCCGGCGCCGAAGCCGTGGCCCTGGCCTCCCCCTCGGTGCGAGAAGCACTCGACGACGCTCACCCGAAGCGGGTCATCGCGCGGCCGCCCCGCCTGGTCAACCTCGTAATGTGACGGGCATGAAGAACCCGGTGGTGCATTTCGAGGTGACGGGGAAGGACGGCGCCGCCCTCCAGAAGTTCTACGGCGAGCTGTTCGAGTGGAACGTCAACGCCGACAACCCAATGAACTACGGCATGGTGACGCCCGAGGAAGGCAAGGGGATCGGCGGAGGGATCGGGGGCACCTTCGGCCAGGGCGACGGCTACGTCACCTTCTACGTGGAGGTGGACGACCCCCAGGCCGCCCTCGACAAGGCCGAGCAGCTGGGCGGCACGACCGTCATGCCCGTCACCGACATCCCCGGGGCCGTCACCATCGCCCAGTTCACCGACCCGGAGGGCCACCTCATCGGCTTGGTGAAGTCGGCCCCCGCCCCAGGGTAGGTCGGCTCTTCTTGACCGCTTCCCTTCGGCGGTGGTCGGCCCTGCTGGTGGGCCCGGTCCTCGCTGTCGTCGTAACCGCCGGCTGCTCGGGCGGGGGCGACGACGCCGAGAAGAAGGCCGTGGCCCCGGACGCGGGCGAGCCGGCGGCGGCGTTCGCCTTCACCGTCACCGGCGCCGATGTCCAGTCGGCGGCGCCACAACCGCCCCCCTTCCCCGAGGACGTCAAGGCCGCCGTGAAGGCCAGCCTCGACACCTACCTGGTCAACGGCGTGGCCGCTCCCCTGCAGACAGGCAAGCCCCCGGGCGGTCTGGAAGGCGTGTTCACGGGCGCGGCCGGCGCCCGGCTGGCCGGCGGCCAGCCCGACCGCCTCGCCCTCCTCGAGGAGGGCCAGCCGGTGTCGGGCAAGGTCACCCAGGACCGGGCCGACGCCAGGCTCACCGCCCTCACCGACCCGGCCGGCGCCGTGGCCGTGGTCGTCTCCCAGCTCGACTTCGCCCTCACCGTGAAGGGCAAGGGCACCACCCTCACCGTGGCCCGCACCGGCGAGATGGCGCTGGTGTTCGACAACAACGCCTGGCGCATCGACTCCTTCGACCTGCGCACGGCGAGGGACACCAGGTGAAGCGCGTCCTCACCCTCGTCGTCGCCGCCCTCGTCGGGTTCGCCATGCTCGCCCTGACGACGGTGACGGGAACACGGAACGGGCTGGCCGCGGTGGAGATCCACAAGGTGGACGAAGCCCACTTCCTGCCCGTCCCCGGCCAACCGGTGTTCTTCCTGGCGCTGGGCATCGACGGGCGGGCCGGGCTGCTGGGCGACCGGGCCGACGCCATCCACCTCATCGGCGTCAACCCCGCCGCCGGCGCCGGCACCATCCTCAACCTCCCCCGGGACACCTTCGTGGAGATCCCCGGCCGGGGCCGGGGCCGGATCAACGACGCCTTCTTCTACGGGGGCACCCACCTCCAGGCCGAGGCCGTTGAGCGCCTCACCGGCATCCATCCGTCGTTCATCCTCACCACCAACTTCCCCGGGCTGGAAGGTCTGGTGAACGACCTGGGCGGGCTCGACGTGGACGTGCCCATCGCCATGAAGGACAAGAACTCCGGGGCCGACTTCCCCAAGGGGCGGGTGCACATGGACGGGCGCCAAGCGCTGGCCTTCTCCCGCAACCGCTACATCCCCGACGGCGACCTGCGGCGCACCGAGCACCAGGGCCTGCTCATCCTCTCCGCGCTGACCAAGGTGCGGGCCGAGAACCCCGGGCCGGGGGCGACCCTGCGCTACCTGGCCGCGCTGGCCCGCCACGTGCGGTTCAACGACGTCGCCCTCCCCGAGCTGTACCGCCTCGGCCGCCTCGGGCTCAGCGTCGACCCGGCCAGGATGCGCAACGTCACCATGCCCTCCCGCCTCGGCCAGGCCGGTGCCCTCTCCGTGGTGTTCGTCGGCCCCGAGGCCGCCGGTCTCTTCGCCGACATGCGCGACGACGCCATCCTCCAGGCCCACTGAGCCCCCAACTCCCGAACTTGGTGAGCAAAGCGGCGCCAGGGCGCCGCTTTGCGGTACAGGTTGGGGGGTGTCAGGGTGAGGTGCCGCCGGGGTTCTCGCCCCGCAGGAAGCGCTCGAGCTCGGCGCCGATCTCGTCGCCCGACGGCAGGTCGGAGAAGTCCAGCGGGGGAGCGGTGTCCTCGGCATCGATCGCCGCCTCGAGCTGGCGCACCATCTCCTGGTGCTCGGCGCTCGAGGCGATGAGGTCGTCGATGCGCGCCGCCGCCATGGCCGCCGCCTCCTGGAGCTCGCCGGCGTCGAGCTCGAGCCCCGCCACCCGGCCCAGCCCTTCGATCAGCGCCGCGCTGGCCGCCGGGTAGGGCATGCCCGCCGCGTACATCGGCACCCGGGCCCAGATCCCCACCGCGGGGATGCCCGCCTTCCCGAAGCCCTCCTGGAGGGCGGCGTGGATGCCGGCGGGCACCTCCATGGTGCCGGGCACGACGCCCACCTGGTCGACCAGCTCCCGTGAGTTGCCGGTGGCGGCCAGGCGCACCGGGCGGGTGTGGGGCACCGAGAGGGGGAAGGCGCCCACCGCCGCCACCAGGCGGACGCCGAGTTGCCCGCTCAGCTCCACCACGTCGTGCACGAAGGTGCTCCAGCGCATGTCGGGCTCGGGCCCGACCAGCACCAGCACGTCGTGGCCGACGCGGTCCTGACCGACGCGCAGGCGGATCTCGGGCCAGCTCAGCTCGCCCGCCACGCCGTTGTCGATGGGGACCATCGGCCGGCGGGCCCGGTAGTCGATCAGCTCCTCGCGGTCGAAGGTGCCCAGCACCTCGGTGGGGACGATGTTGAGCAGGTGGGCGATGGCCGTCCCCGCTCCCAGGCCGGCGTCGATCCAGCCGTCCATGCCGAGCACCAGGACGGGCGCCTCCAGCTGCCGGTCGAGGTCGAGCAGCTTGCGGAACAGCGACACGTCAGGCCGCTGCTTCCCGGGCCGCCTCGGCCAGCCGCACGACCTGGGCGGCGAAGGGGGCGAGGGTGTCGCGGTCGTCGCGGTTGGCCCTGGCCGCTTGTGCCATCTGGCGGGCGTAGACGCCCTCCAGGATGCAGGCCAGCTTCCAGTAGGCGAAGGCCAGGTAGAAGTCGAGGTGGGCCAGGTCGCGCCCGGAGCGCTCGGCGTAGCGCACGGCCACTTCGGACCTGGTGGGGAAGCCCGGGGCCGCGGTCGGCGCCACTCCACCGAGAGCGACGTTCTGCTCGCCCGGGTTCGTCCAGTAGGCGAGCAGCAGGCCGAGCTCCGCCAGCGGGTCGCCCAGGCTGGCAGTCTCCCAGTCGAGCACGGCGACCGTTTCCCCGTCGTCGTCCACCATGACGTTGTCGAGCCGGTAATCGCCGTGCACCAGCGAGAGCGGTGCCGCGCCGGCGTCGGGCGGCACGTTGGCGCACAAGTGGCGGTGCATGTCCTCGATGAGCAGGACGCCCCGCCCGGTGATGTCCTGCGCGGCGCGGACCTCGCTGTACCAGCGCCGCAACTGGGAAGCGATGTCACCGCCACCGCCACCGCCACCGCCGAGGCCGAGGTCGGCCAGGCCCGGGGCGTCCACGTCCACGGCGTGGATGGCCACCAGCGTGTCGGTGAACGACTGGCCGGCCCGGCGCCGGCCCGCTTCGTCGAGCGCGGCCTCGGCATCGGCGGGCTCCCGCAGCACGTGGCCGGCGACGTGTTCGGTCACCGAGAAGGGCGCGCCGATCACGGACTCGTCGTCGCAGAACGCGACCGGCGCCGGCGCCGGCACCGCGGTGGGCGCCAGGGCGACGAGGATGCGGTGCTCCCGGCCGAGGTCGTGAGCCGGGCTGCCCGGCACCGCTCCCTGCGGCGGGCGGCGCAGCGCCCACGCCCGGCCGGCGCTGTCGGTGACCCGGTAGGTGAGGTTGGAGCGGCCCCAGGGAAGCGCCGCAGCGGTCAGCGGCGGTGCCGAGCCGGCGACGTTGGCGGCGAACCAGGCGCCCAGCCGCCCGACCTCGGTGCTGTCCATGGCCCAACCGTAGACTCACGGTGATGGCCGACGTAACAGACGCCACCTTCGATCGCGACGTCATCGAGCGCTCCAAGCAGGTCCCCGTGATCGTGGACCTCTGGGCCGAGTGGTGCGGGCCGTGCAAGACGCTCGGGCCCATCCTCGAGAAGGTGGTGGCTGAGGCCGGCGGGCGGGTGGAGCTGGCCAAGGTCGACATCGAGGCCAACCGCGGCCTGGCCGCCAGCTTCCGGGTGCAGTCCATTCCGGCCGTGTTCGCCATCCGTGACGGGCAGGTGGTCGACCAGTTCGTCGGCGCCCTGCCCGAGGCCCAGGTCCGCCGGTTCGTGGAGCGGGTGGCGCCGCCGCCCACCGAGGCCGACCTGCTGGCGGCCAAGGGCGACGAAGCGTCGCTCCGCGAGGCCCTCGAGCTCCAGGCCGACCACCCCGGGGCCGTCGTGCGCCTGGCCCAGTTGCTCGTCGAGCGGGATGACGCCGAGGAGGCGCTGGCCCTGCTGGCCCGGGTGCCGGAGACGGCGGAGGTGCGGCGGGTGGCGGCCCGGGCTCGGGTGGGAGCGGGCGGCGCGACTCCGCCGGAGGGCGGCGAGGAGATCGTCGAGGAGCTGGAGGCGCTGCTGCCCCTGGTGAAAGGCGACGTCGACGCCCGCCGGCGCTACCTCGACCTGCTCGAGGTGCTCGGTGCCGACGACCCCCGGTCCACGCAGTACCGCAAGTTGATGACGGCCCGGCTGTTCTGAGCTGAACTGAGCGGGGGCCCGAGCTGTTCGAGTGCAGAAGACCGCGGGATATGCGGTCTTCTGCACTCGAAGCCGTGCGGGTGAGGCGGCGGGGTGACGTGTGGGTGTGGGTGGGCGGGCCGGTGCCGCCCGGCTCGGCGGCCATCACCCTCGGGCGGCTGGTCATCGTGCGCCGGTCGGCCGCCGGCGACGAGCGGCTGATGCGCCACGAGCTGGTGCACGTGCGCCAATGGCGCGAGCTGGGCGTGGTCGGCTTCCTCGTGCGCTACCTCGGTGCCTACTTCCGGGGCCGCTGCGAGGGGCACGGCCACTGGGACGCCTACCGCCGCATCCCCCTCGAGGTGCAGGCGGACCACGAAGCGGCGGC
>PJQG01000015.1 GCA_002861595.1 Actinomycetota bacterium | reverse complement strand
GTGAGATCGATGGTCGGGCCCGGCGGCAGCCTGAAGGCGACGGCCGAGGCAAGGCGGATCCTCCGGAGCTGAGGGCGCGCACCCTCGGCGCGATCGATGAGGTTGGGCGTTGGCTCGACCGCAGCCCAGAGATCGGGCTCCGACCCGGTCCAGGAGCTGCCGATGCGGCCGGAGCGAACCCGGCGGGATCCTCAGGCGGACGATCGTGCCCGACGACTCCTCGACGAGATCGACGACCTCAGCGGCGGCATCCTCGAACGGTCGCACATGGCGCCTACCACCTGGCTGGCGCACCACTGCCCGACCACGCCGCGCTGCGGGCGGCGTGGCTGCAGCTCGAACCGGGCACGCTGGTCTGGGAGCCGCGCCCCGACCAGGGCGTCGTCTCGCACCGCTCCGCCGCCGCGCTCTGGGGGTTCGGCCACCTGCCCGCCGAGACCCACGACTTCACCTGCCGCAGCGGTGCCAATGACGCCGTCCCGCCCTCCGGCTCCACCGCCGCCGCCTCAAGGACGGCGAGTGGATCGCCTACGTGGTCTCCCCGTCGCCCTCCCACCAAGGATCGCGGCAGATCTCCTGGCGGACCGCGCGACCCCGAGGCGGTCGCGTACGTCAGCCGACGCGCTCCGCGCTGGGGGTGGAGGTGCTCCTGCGGGCTCGGGCGCCCCGGGGGGACCGTTGTCGATGAGCGCGTGCGGGCCGTGGTGCGCCAGGCCTGGGAGCGGGCCGGTATCCCCGACACAAGCACCCACCGCTTCCGCCCGGCGTCGCCACCGAGCTGCTGCGCCGCGGCGCCGGGCTCCATGAGATCGGCCAGGTGCTGCACCACCGGCACCTGCAGACCACCGCCATCGGGATCGACTCCTCCGGGGCGGGGGACTGCGCAAATCGCCACGAACGGTGGTCGCGAGGGGCTGTGCTCGGCGGGATGCCGGCGTCGTCAGGGAAGTGTTGCAGGGGGTTCGGGCGCCCTCGTTCGAGGACGAGTTGGAGCCCGTCGTGGCCGGGTGGCATGCCCGCCGGCCGACGTCTCCGCACGGACCGGCTCAAATTCTTGTGTCTTTTTCGTGTCCTGGTGGTGTCTCAACCAACTGGCACAAGCCTGTGAACTGGGCTTTTGCAGCTAAAACGTCGTGGAGGTGGCGGGAATCGAACCCGCGTCCTTCAGCTTCTCCGCAGGGCTTCTCCGAGCGCATCCGGTGATCGATCTCGGGCCTTCTGCTCGCCACCGGCATCGGCGGAAGGCCCCAGCCAGCTGAGTTTCCCCCTCCGGCCCGCTGGCGAGGCCGGGAGGTGAGCCCTGCTTGATGGCGCCAGCACCGGTCCGCAGGGCCGGGACCGGGCTCGCGTCGCTACCGCCTAGGCGGCGAGAGCGAGGTTGTCGTTGTTGTCGACAGGTATTTGTTGTTCCGGCTCTTTTACGTGGTTCCGGAGACCACGGCTCGCTTCACCTGCGTTGACCACCGAAGTCGAAGCCAGTCACCCCCTTCTGTTGCTTCCCCCATCGTACCCGGCCGCGAGCATGTCCTCAGCCGTTGTCCTGCTTGAGGGCGGTGTCGATGCCGGCGGCGGCGGCAAAGGCGAGCAGGCGCAGGGCACCGCTCGCGTCGGGCGCGACCTCGAAGGCGTAGTTGTCGGCCGTGGTGAACATCTCCCTTCCCAGGCCGGCCCACTTCTTGGTGACCCGGCCGATCTCGCGCTCCGTGGCGTCGACGATGGAGAAGTCCCACGACCGCCAGTTCTCGCCCCTGATCTCGCCGACCGGCGTCCCCGCCGCGTCCTCCAAGCCGAAGCGGATCTTGCCCACGATGTTCTTCTGCACGATGCGGCCGATGGCGGTGCCGCCGGCATCGGCCACCTCGATCGTGGACTTGAGCAGGGCCATCGGGCGGGTCAGCGACAGCACCTTGGCGCCGCCGCCGTCGTACACGGAGAGGTGGTGGGTCATGAACTGGTCCAGCTTGGAGACCAGGCGCAGGGCCTTCCTCATCTTCGACTGGCCTTCCTGGCGCACCACGCCCACCTGGGTGCCGGCCTCGTCGCGGATGACGTACTCGTTGGTGAGCTCGATGAGCTTGGCCTTCTGGCTGATCACCAGGCGGTCGTGGTCGAGCAGGCCGGTCATGTCCTCATCCCTTTCCACTGCGGCGGCGCGAGGTGTCCCGCTCCACATCGCGGGCGGCGTCGCGGGCGGCGATGGCGTGGCGCTTGTCGTAGTTCTTGCGGCCCCGGGCCAGGGCCAGCTCCACCTTGGCCCGGCCGTCCTTGAAGTAGATGGACAGCGGCACCAGCGTCAGCGACTCCTGCTTGGTGCGCTCGCCCAGCTCGTAGATCTGGCGCCGGTGGAGCAGGAGCTTGCGCCGGCGCTCGGGATCATGGCCACCGAACCCGGTGGCGAAGGCGTACGGCGCCACATGCGCACCCAACATCCACACCTCGCCACCCTCCACGCGGCCGTAGGCCTCCCGGAGCTGGACCTTCCCGGCCCGCAACGACTTGACCTCGCTGCCGTGCAGGACGATCCCGCACTCGAAGGTCTCCAGCACGTCGAAGTCGTGCGTGGCCTTGCGGTTCTGGGCGACCGGACGCGTCCCCTTGGGCGGCACGCAGCAACGGTACCGGCGGACGCGCCCGGTGAGGTCGGCGGTAGCGTCCCCTCCCGTGCTGCGGCTGCCCACCGACGTGTACGAGCAGATGGTGGCGCACTGCCTCGCCGGTCTTCCCGAGGAGGGGTGCGGGCTGCTGGCGGCACCGCCGGGCACCGCCGACGTCGTCGTCTGTTACCCGACGGGGAACGTGGAGGCATCCGCCCGGCTGTACCGGGTCGACCCCCTCCAGCACCTCAAGGCCGACCAGGACGCGGAGGCCCGAGACCTGGAGATCGTCGGTGTCTTCCACTCGCACACCCATACCGAGGCCTACCCCTCGCCCACCGACGTGGCCCAAGCCCCCGACCCGGGCTGGCATTACGTGCTCGTGTCGCTCAAGGAACCCGAACCGGTGGTGCGGTCCTTTCGCATCGTCGACGGCGAGGTGACCGAGGAGCCGGTCGCGGTCGGTGGCGGGTAGCCTTGTAGAATGGTGAGCGTTCCGGTCAACTTTTGAGTGGAGGCCCGTCCCATGCCGGTCGATGTCCGCCTGCCCACGGTGCTGCGACAGCATGCCGGGGGCATGGCTTCGGTGAAGGCCAACGGGACCACCCTCGCCGAGGTCTTCGACGATCTGGTCCGCCAGTTCCCCGGCTTGGCCGGGCAGGTGGTCACCGACAACGGAACGCTCCACAAGTTCGTCAACGTCTACGTCAACGACGACGACGTACGCTACCTCGACAAGCTCGAGACCAAGGTCTCCGACGACGACGTGGTGTCCATCCTGCCCGCCGTGGCCGGCGGCGCCCTGGCGACGAACTGAGCCGAGGCGCCATGGCGCTGTACAACAGCATCCTCGACCTCATCGGCGACACGCCGCTGGTCGACGTCTCGGGTCTCAGCCCCAATCCGCGCGTGCGGATCCTCGTCAAGCTGGAGGGCCAGAACCCCGGCGGCTCGGTGAAGGACCGCGTCGCCAAGTCGATGGTGGAGGAGGCGGAGAAGGACGGCACCCTGGTGCCGGGCCAGACCATCCTCGAATCGTCCTCCGGCAACACCGGCATCGGCCTGGCCATGGTGGCCCGGGTCAAGGGCTACCCGCTCGAGGTGGTCCTCCCCGAGAACGTGTCCGAGGAGCGCAAGCAGCTCCTTGCGGTGTGGGGGGCGGAGATCATCCTCTCGCCTGGCCGCGAGGGTTCCAACGGGGCCATGCGGATGGCCCAGCGTCTGGCCGCCGAGAACGCCGACCGCTGGTTCCCGTTCCAGTACGGCAACCACGCCAACCCCAAGGCCCATTACGAGGGCACCGGTCCCGAGATCTGGCGGGATTGCCCGGAGGTGACGCACTTCGTCGCCGGCCTCGGCACCAGCGGGACCCTGGTCGGCGTCGGCCGGTTCCTGAAGGAGCGCAAGCCCTCGGTCCAGGTGTGGGCGGTGGAGCCGCCGGCGGGGGAGATGGTGGACGGGCTCAAGAGCTTCGACGAGGGCTTCGTGCCCCCGATCTTCATCGAACACGATGGCTACGAGCTGCTCGACCGCAAGACGGTGGTCGGCACGCGGGAGTCGGTGGAGTGGACGGTACGGCTGTGCGACGTCGGCGTCTTCGCCGGCATCTCCTCGGGCGCGGTGGTCGCCGGCGCCGTTCGTTGCGCCCAGAAGATCGACGAGGGCGTGGTCGTGGCGGTCGTCGCCGACGGGGGCTGGAAGTACCTCTCCACCGGCGCGTGGACCGAGGACATCGACCACGTCGTCGAGCGGGCCCGGGGCACCATCTACTTCTGACGCGCTCCGCCTCTCGAGGACATAGGGCCCGGAAACCGGGCGCTATGTCCTCGAAGCCTGAGTGGTCGAGGCTTTAGGCTCGCCCGCCGTGGACGACCGAGCCATCGGCGTGTTCGACAGCGGGTTCGGGGGCCTCACCGTGGCCCGGGCGCTCATCGACCTCCTGCCCGGCGAGGACCTTGTGTACTTCGGCGACACCGCCCGCTACCCCTACGGGCCTCGCCCACTCGACGAGGTGCGTGAGTTCGCCCGAGAGATCACCTCGGTGCTCGTGGGGCGCCACGACGTGAAGATGGTGGTGGCGGCGTGCAACACGGCTGCGGCCGCCGCCCTGGAGCTCCTGAGGTTCGAGCACGACCTGCCCGTGGTCGGCGTCATCGACCCTGGCGTGCGGGCCGCTCTCGCCGTCACTGACAACCGGCGGGTCGGAGTCATCGGAACGGCGGGCACCATGGCGTCCGGCGCCTACGAACGCTCCGTCGCCTCCCACCGGGCCAACGTGGTGCTCACGTGCTGCGCCTGCCCGGGCTTCGTCGAGCTCGTGGAGCGCGGGGAGACGACGAGCCCCGCGGCGCGGGCGTTGGTCGAGGAGCGTCTCGCACCGCTGCGCCAGGCTCAGATCGACACCCTGCTGCTGGGGTGCACCCACTATCCGTTCCTCGCCCGCATCATCGCCGACATGATGGGCCGCGAGGTCGTGCTCGTCTCCTCGGCCGACGAGACCGCCTTCGAGGTCCGGTCCATCCTGAAGGAGACGGGACTGTTCCGCCGCACGGGCGGAAAGGGCGCTCATCGCTTCATCTCCTCCGGCGACGTTCGACGCTTCCGCGAGCTCGGCTCCCGCCTGCTCGGCCCGGAGCTCGACGATGTGGAGGGCTGGACGTGGGACTGAACGGCGCACTGCGCGTCACCGTGCTCGGCTGTGACGGCAGCTACCCCGGTCCGGCCGGCGCCTGTAGCGGCTACCTCGTGCGGGGGGCGGGCATGACGATCTGGCTCGACGCGGGCTCCGGCACCCTGGCCAACCTGCAACGCCATCTGGGTCTCGACGAGATCGACGCCATCGTGCTGTCCCACGAGCACCCCGACCACTGGAGCGACATCGAGGGCTACCGGGTGGCCGCTGCGTATGTGATGGAGCGCACCGGCGTGCCCGTGTACGCGCCCGCCGGCGTCCGGGCCCGAGTCTTCTCGGACTTCGAGCCGGCCGTGGAGTGGCACCCCGTGACCGACGGCGACGAGGTCCACCTCGGTGACCACCACGGCGGCGTCAGGCTCCGCTTCTCCCGGACCGACCACCCCCCCGAGACGCTCGCCGTGCGGGTGGACGCCGGCGGGCGCTCCCTCGCCTACTCGGCCGACACCGGGCCGGGCTGGTCCTTGTCCGCCCTCGGAGGCGGCATCGACCTGGCGCTGTGCGAGGCCACCTGGTTGGCCGACCACGAGGGAACGGGCGGCGGCCACCTGAGCGCCCGCCAGGCCGGCGCCATGGCCAGGGCGGCCGACGTGGGACGCCTCGTCATCACCCATGTCTGGCCCACGGTCGACCCGACCACCTCGAAGGCCGAAGCCGCCGCGGCGTACGGTGGGCCGGTGGACGTGGCCCGCCTGCACGACGAGTACGAGGTATGACCGCCGCCCCGGGCCGGGTTAGGGCCCCGGCCGGGCCATGAGCGACGGCGCCGGGCGGGGATGGGGACCCCGCCTCGGGGAGGAGGCCGGGCGACGCTCGACTACGGCGTCGTCGTGGGGCCCCGGCCGGGCCATGAGGACAGACGGCAGGAAGCCCGACGACCTGCGCCCCGTGCACTTCGAGCGGGACTACACCGACTTCGCCCCAGGCTCGGTCCTGGCCACCATGGGCCGAACGAAGGTCCTCTGCACCGCCTCGGTGGACGAGAAGGTGCCGCGGTGGATGCAGGGCAGCGGCAAGGGCTGGGTGACCGCGGAATACTCGTTGCTGCCCGGCTCCACGGCGGAGCGGGTCAACCGCGAGGCGGTCAAGGGCCGCCAGTCGGGGCGGACCCAGGAGATCCAGCGTCTCATCGGCCGGAGCCTGCGGGCCGTCACCGACATGAGGACCATGGGCGAGGTGCAGGTCGTTCTCGACTGCGACGTGCTTCAGGCCGACGGCGGCACCCGCACCGCCTCCATCTGCGGCGCCTGGGTGGCCCTGCACGACGCCCTCACCCGGCGCGTGCAGCACAACCCCGGGCTCGCCCACCCCGTCACCGAGGGATGCGCGGCCATCTCCGTCGGCTTGGTGGACGCCGTCGCCCTGCTCGACCTCGACTACTCCGAGGACGTGCGGGCCGAGGTCGACATGAACGTGGTGATGACGTCGTCGGGGCGCTTCGTCGAGGTGCAGGGAACGGCCGAGGGGCTTGCCTTCACCCGCTCGCAGCTGGACGACCTGCTCGGGCTGGCCGAGCAAGGCATCGCCCGGATCCTCGACCTGCAAGCGACCCTGGTGGCCGAACCGCCGCAACCCCGCTGAGCGTGGGCGTGCGCCTCGTACTGGCGTCGGCCAACCCCCACAAGGCGGCGGAGATGGCTGCGCTGCTGGCGACCTCCGGATTCGACCTTGTCCCCCGTCCGCCTGGTGTTCCCGAGGTGGAGGAGACCGGCGCAACGTTGGAGGACAACGCCCGGCTCAAGGCTGAGGCCCTGGTCGCCGCCACCGGCGAGGCGGCCGTGGCCGACGACACCGGTCTGGAGGTGGCCGCCCTCGGCGGCGCGCCCGGGGTCCGCTCCGCCCGCTACGCCGGCCCCGGCGCGAGCTACGCCGACAACGTGGCCCGCCTGCTCCAAGCCATGGATGGCGTGGCCCTCGACCAGCGCCAGGCCCGGTTCCGCACGGTGGCTCTGGCTCTCTTCCCCGACGGGCGCGAGGTGGCGGCTGAAGGGGTGGTGGACGGCCAGATCGCCATGAGCCCGAGGGGCGAGGGCGGCTTCGGCTACGACGCCGTGTTCGTGCCTGCCGGGGGTGACGGGCGCACGTTCGCGGAGATGACGGCGGCGGAGAAGAATGCGGTGTCCCACCGGGGCCGGGCCTTCCGCGCCCTGGCCGCGGGCCTCCACATCCCCGCGGCGGGTACTCCGGCGGTGCCAGAGTGAATCGGTGAGCTCCGCCACTCCCGTCATCGAGGTGGAGGGCCTGCGCAAGGAGTATCGACGCATCCGGGGGCGCACCACGGTCGCCGTGGACGGCCTCGACCTGTCGGTGCCGTCCGGCGGCGGCGTCTTCAGCTTCCTCGGGCCCAACGGCGCCGGCAAGACCACCACGGTGCGCTGCCTGCTCGGGCTGGTGCGGCCCTCCGCCGGCCAGCTGCGCCTGTTCGGTGTCGACACCCAACGGGACCTGGCGTCGGTGGTCGGCCGGGTGGGGTCCATCGTCGAGACTCCCGCGCTGTTCCCCGGTTTCTCCGGGCGGCGCAACCTGGCGCTGCTGGGCCGGGTGGTCGGCATCGGGCTGCGCCGCGTCGACGAGGTGCTGGAGCTGGTCGGTCTGGCGGAGCGGGCCGACGACAAGGTGAAGAGCTACTCGCTCGGCATGCGCCAGCGGCTCGGGATGGGCGCCGCCCTCCTGCGCGACCCGGAGCTGCTCGTCCTCGACGAGCCGGTCAACGCCCTCGATCCTGCCGGCATCAAGCTGCTGCGACGCCTCGGTGACGAGGGGCGCACCGTCTTCCTCTCCAGCCACCTGCTCGGCGAGGTGCAGCAGCTGTGCGACCACGTGACGATCCTGGCCCGGGGGCGCATGATCGCCGCCGGCCCAGTGGCAGAGGTGCTGGAGCGGGGCAGGGCCAGTGGCGTGCTGGTCAAGGTGGCCGATGCCGACCGGGCCCTGGACGTCCTCGCCCAGGCCGGCTACACCGCCGAGCGCACGGGAACTGCGTCCCAGGACGAGCTGCGGGTGTCGGTGGCGCCGGCGCGGGCGGCGGGCATCACCGAGGTGCTGGCCGGCGCGAGGCTGTTCCTGCACGAGCTCCGGCCCGACGAGATCGATCTCGAGACGGTGTTCCTGGAGCTGACCTCCGAGGGCGGCGCGTGATCTCGCTGATCGGCGTCGAGATGCGTCGGGGACTGGCTCGCCGGTCCACGAGGGGGCTCCTGGCCGTCGCTCTCCTCGGCATCGCCGTCATTGGCGTCAGCATCTTCGTGACCTCCCGGGCCACCTTCGACACTGCTGGCGGCCTGGCCGAGGCGGAGGCGGATCACAACCGGGTGCTCGCCGACTGCGTGGGCTCCAACGGGTTCGGGGGCGAGGTGCGCAGTCCGGGCCCCAGCCTGACCGAAGCCTGCGAACAGGCGGTCCCCCCGCCCGAGAGCTTCGTCCGGGACAACAGGTTCCACCTGACCGACCTGTGGGCGGTGGACGAGGGGGACAGCATCCTGCACGTGACGGCGGTGTTCCTCGTCATCGGCGCGCTCATGGGCGGCGCCACCTTCATCGGCGGCGAGTGGCGCTGGGGAACCATCACGACCCTGCTCACGTGGGAGCCCCGGCGAGTCCGCGTGTTCCTGGCCAAGGCCGCCGCCGCGCTTCTGGTCACCTTCGTGCTCGGGATCGTCCTGCAGGCGCTGGTGGGCCTGTCCGTGCTCCCGGCCGCCCTCTGGCGAGGGACGACGGCGGGGGCCGATGCCGAATGGTTTCGGGCCGCCTCAGGCGCGGTGTTGCGGGCATCTGCCCTCGGGGCCGGTGCCGCCGTGCTCGGTTACGCCGTGGCCTCCATCGGGCGGAACACGGCGGCCGCCCTCGGCGTGGCTTTCGCCTACGTGTCGGTGTTCGAGGCCCTGGTGCGAGCCCTGAAGCCCGGTTGGCAGCGCTGGCTCATGGGTGACAACGGCGCGGTTTTCCTCACCGGGCGTCAGCTGCGGACGGCTGACTTCGAGCGCACCGTGCTGGAGGCGGCCGTCATCCTCGCCGTCTACCTGGCTGCCACACTGGCGGCCGGCGCCTTCGTGTTCGCCCGTCGCGAAGTCACCTGACCACGCCGGCACGGCCGTCTCGTGTCTCGTTCCTCGTGCCGACGGAGAGATTCGAACTCTCACTGACGACGACCTAAACGTCGTGCCTCTGCCGTTGGGCTACGTCGGCCAACTGGCCTGTTTCTACACGAGGGACCACGCTTTCGCTTCAGATTCGCTTCAGGACTTCGCTCGGTCGGCCGATGGAGCAAGGGAACAAAGCGCTCAGGAGAGCTGTGATGGATCTGGTCGAGATGGGGGAGCCGCGGACAGCCGCGGATCTGCTACGAGCCGATGCAGCCGGCCTCGTCGACGACTGGCGCGCCGCCTGCACGGCTCACGCCCTCGTCCACGGCGGCGCCGGACCAGAAGAGGGCGACGAGCTGACCGCTGATCGTGCTCGGGCCGTCGTGACCGCCGTCGGGCCGACCGTCGTCGCCGCCCTCACCTGCCTCCTTCAGTCTCCCGAGCAGGCTCAGGCGGCCAACTCGCCGCTCGCCCCGGTGGCCGACACGCTGGCCGAGAACAACGTCGGCGTCGGGGCGCTCGTCCGCCAACTCAGCCTCCTGCGCCAGGTCCTCCACCATCATGCGCAGAGCAAGCTGCCGGCCACCGTCGTCCGTGAAGCGGAACACCAGTTGGATGTCGCCCTCGACGCCCTCGTGGAGGTGTGCGCCGCCCGCGCCGCGGAGCGCCTCGAGCAGGACGCCTTCCTCGACCCGCTCACCGGGCTGTTCAACCGACGAGCCCTGGAGCGGGACCTGGCAAGGGAGATGGCGGTCGCCGAGCGCCACCGCCGGCGGCTGAGCCTGTTCACCGCCGATCTGGACGGGCTCAAGAAGATCAACGACCACCAGGGCCACACCATGGGCGACGAGGTGCTGCGTGCCCTCGCCGGCGCTCTGCGCGGCGCCCTCCGCGGCGGTGACGCGGCCTACCGGGTGGGTGGCGACGAGTTCGTGGTGCTCCTGCCCGAGATGGGCCCTCACGACGTCTCTCGATTCGTCACGCGGGTTCGCTCCGCCACTCCCCCGGCCTTCAGCTGGGGCGCAGCCGCCTTCCCCGACGAGGTGACCGACGGGCCGTCCCTGCTCGACCTCGCCGACCGGCGGCTGCTCGGCTACCGGGAGGCCGCCGGCCGGGGCCCGGCAGCGGTGTCCGCCGCCGCCGTCTCCGCCCACCGGAGGACGACCAACAGCAGCGACGAAACCCCGCCCCGAAGCCGCAGGGTGCTGCTCGCGGCCACCTTCCTCGGCGGCGTCCTCCTCGGCGGCGGCAGCCTGGCCTCGGCCGCCACGGGGACGCTTCCCGCGCCCGTGCAGGACGTCGCGCACACGGTGCTGGCCAAGGTCGGCGTCCCCGTGCCCCCGGCAAAGGCCAAGCCCGTCGAGGCCCCCGCCCACGCCACGGCCCCCGCCCGCTTCCTCGGTGATGCCGGCACGCCTTGCACCTATCCGGACGGCCGGCCGTTCGTCGGCACCCACGGCGAGTACGTGGCTGCCCATCCCGACGTCGCCACCACGCCTGAGAACGAGCGGGAACTGGCTGCTCAGTCCCCGTGCGGCAAGCCGGTAGCGGCCACCGAGGCACGTGAGCGCAGGCCGGGCGACCCGGGGGCGCCGGGAGTGCCGGGGAGGCCGGAGAACGGGGCCCAGCCGGAGAAGGGGGGCCAGCCGGAGAACACGGGCAAGCGCGAGAACCCGGGCAAGCCCGAGAACCGGGGCAAGCCCGAGAGCACCGCCAAGCCCGAGAGCACCGGCAAGCCCGAGAGCACCGGAAAGCCGAGCGACACCGTCGAGCCGGAAGGACCGGGAAAACCGGTGGACACCGGGCGGCAGGAGAACAGCCGGAAGCCCACGGACACCGGGAGCCCGAACGAGGAGAGCACGAGCGGCACCGACGAGCCCACCGGGAAGAACGGCTCGGTGGGACGCGGACCGACACCGACCAGCACCAGCGTCCCTCCTCCGGAGGGGGCGGCAGAGGAGCCGTCCCCTGATCCTGGCTCAGCCTCCGGCAGGGCCTCCTCCAGCACGACGTCGACCACGACGCCGGGCGGGGGCGACGCCAGCGGGGACGGCGGCGACAACGCGAACGTGAGAAGCACCGAGGGCGGCAACTCGTCCGGGAGTTGAGCAGCCGCTTGGCCGGGCAAGCGACGCGGACGAGGTTGCACCGATCGTGAAGTAGCTTCGGCGCATGCCTTCTCTGCCTATGGCGACCGCGCAAACCAACTGGGGCGACCGGACGAGCGACATCTACGCCCGCCTCCTCAAGGAGCGCATCGTCTTCCTCGGCACCCAGGTGGACGACCAGTCGGCCAACCTCATCTGTGCCCAGCTCCTCCTCCTTGCCGCCGAGGACGCCGAGCGGGACATCGCCATCTACATCAACTCGCCCGGAGGTTCGGTCACCGCCGGCCTGGCCATCTACGACACCATGCAGTACGTGCCGTGCGACGTGTCCACCGTCTGCATGGGCCTCGCCGCCTCCATGGGCCAGTTCCTCCTCTGCGCCGGCACCACCGGCAAGCGCTATGCGTTGCCCCACTCCCGCATCCTGATGCACCAGCCCTCCGGCGCCATGCAGGGCCAGGCCACCGACATCGCCATCCAGGCCGAGCAGATCATCTACCTCAAGCGGATGATGGCCGAGCGCATCGCCTTCCACACCGGCCAGCCGGTCGAGCGCATCGAGGCAGACTCCGACAGAGACCGCTGGTTCACCGCCCAGGAGGCCACGGACTACGGCTTCATCGACCGGGTGATCGAGCGGGCCGCGCAGGCCCCAGCGCTGTCGCCGTAGCCCCTACGGAGCGCCGCCGGCCCCGCTGCCGCCCCCGGCGTAGGCGGTGAACACGAAGATCAGCAGCAGGACGACCACCATCACGAACCACAGGCCGGGGCGGGCGAAGGGCGTCGAGCGGTGCCCCGTCAGCGCCGGCTCGTCCGGTGACCCGTCGCCGCCCGAGCTCGAGCCCAGCCCCAGAGCCTCGTCGTAGCGGCGCCGGGAGTCGGCATGGCCGAGGACGCGCCACGCCTCGTTCAGGCGGCGCATGGCCGCGGCGTCACCCGCGGCATCGGGGTGCAGCACCCGGGCGCGCGCCCGGTAGGCCTTGCGCAACTCGGCCGGCGTGGCGTCGGGACGCGCCCCCAGTTCGTCGTAGTAATCGGTCACAGGTGGGGAAAGCATCGCCCAGTAGCCTCGCCTTCGCCATGAGCGACGCCATCGACCATCCTCAGCTGCTGGCCGAGATCGACGCCGAGGTGCGACGCCGGCGGGAGTCGGGCGAGCTTCCCGCCGACTTCGAGCGTGAGCTCGACCTTGTCTTTGCCCGCTTCGCTCCGGTCCACGCCATCGGCGACGACTTCGCCCAGGTGCTCGAGCGGACCGAGCAATCGACCCACATCGACGTGCTGGCACCGGTGGCGTCGCGCACCCCTGGCCTCGGTTTCGTCAAGCGGGTCATCCGCAAGGGCGTGGGCTGGGAGATGCGTTATGTGGCCCAACAGGTGAGCACCTTTGCCTTCGGCGTCACCCGGGCCGTGCGGCTCCTGGCCCAGCGCGTCGAGCACCTGGAGCAGAGCGGGCCCGGCGCCGGCGGCCGGCTGCTGGCCATGGCCCGCGCCGAGGCGCCTCCCGTTGACACCGCGGGGTGGGCCCCCGTGGTGCTCGACGCCGTGAAGGGGGCGCCGGGGCGCGTGGTCCACGCCGAATGCGCCGACGGCGCCCTGGTGGCGCACCTGGTCGAAGCCGGCGTCGACGCCTACGGCGTGGACCCGGCGGACCAGGTGCCGCCGCCCGGCCTCGAGCTGCGGGTGGACGAGGCCGTCGACCACCTGCGGGCCGTCGCCGACGCCTCCCTCGGCGCCGTCGTGCTGAGCCGGTGCGTCGACCTGCTCCCCCTCGGCGTCCTCGCCGAGATGGCGACGATCGTGCGAGCCAAGCTGGCCCCGGGGGGCGTTGCCGTCGTGTTGAGCTCCCAGCCCGGTGCGTGGACCGGCGTGGCCGCCGACCTGGCCCCTGGTCGTCCGCTCCACCCGAGGACGTGGTGCCAGCTGCTGGGCGTCCGCGGGGTGAGCACCATGGAGGTCCTCGAGGCGCCGGCAGAGGACGGCGGTGCATCGGGGGCGTACGCCGTGGTGGTGCGCTTCCCCGGCTGAAGCGCCATGGCCGCCATCCACCAGTTCATCCCGACCTTCGCGCCCCGCGACGCCATCGGCACCCACGCCCGCCACGCTCAACGCATATTGCGGGACATGGGCCTCGAGTCCGAGATCTACGCCGACGGCTACCGGGGGGGACCGCGGGGGCAGGCGCAGTCCTACCGCTCCTTCGCCCGCCGCGGTCGCGCCCGAGCCGAGCGCACCTGGTTGCTCTACCAGCTGTCCACCGGCAGCCCCGTGTTCGATTTCCTGATGACCCGCCCGGAGCCGAAGCTGGTCAACTACCACAACATCACCGACGCCTCGCTGTACCGGGCGTGGGAGCCACGCGTGTGCGTCGAGCTGGCCGAGGGACGCCGCCAGCTACGAGAGCTCGCCCCCCGGGTGGAGCTGGGCATCGCCGTGTCGGAGTTCAACCGGGCCGACCTCGAGGGCGCCGGCTACGCCCGCACCACCGTCGCCCCGGTGCTGGTGGACCTGGAGGCGGCTCGGGTGGCGCCCGACGCGGCCACGGTGTCCTCGCTGGGAGCGGCGAAGCGGGGGGGAGGGGCGGACTGGCTGTTCGTGGGCCGGGTGGCGCCGCACAAGTGCCAGCACGACGTGGTGCGGGCCTTCGCCGCCTACCGCGCCGCCTACGACCCCCGGGCCCGCCTTCACCTCGTGGGTGGCACCGGCTCCCATGCCTACCTGGTCGCGCTCCAGCGCTACGTGGGCGCCCTGGGCCTGGCCGGCGACGTCACCATCGCCGGGTCGGTCCGCCAGTCCGTGCTGGCCGCCGTGTATCGCAGCGCCGATGTGTTCGTCTGCCTCTCGGAGCACGAGGGGTTCTGTGTCCCCATCGTGGAGGCCATGCGGGAGCGGGTGCCGGTGGTGGCCTTCGCGGCCGCCGCCGTTCCCGAGACCGTGGCCGGCGCGGCCGTGCTGCTCGGCGCCAAGGACCCGATGACGGTGGCCGCCGCCGTCCACCGGGTGCTGAGCGACGAAGCGCTGCGGGGCCGGCTCGGCGCCGCCGGGGTGGAGCGGGCCTCGCACTTCACCCTGGAGCGGGCCAGCCGGCGGTTCCGGGCCGTGGTGGAGGATCTCCTCCAGGGGGCGGACACGGGGTGCGGATAGGCCGGCTTCACCAGTTCGTGCCGACCTTCGAGCCCGGCGCCGTCGGCGCCCACATGCTCGAGCTCCGGCGCCTGGCTCACGAGGTGCTGGGGGTGGAGGGGGAGATCTTCGCCGAGCACATCCGGCCTTCGATGGCGGGCAGGGCCCGAGGCCACCGCGAGTACGGCCGCGTCTTCCGGGCGAGGCCGGGAGACGTCCTCGTGTACCACATGGCCATCGGGTCGGTGGTGGCCGACTTCGTGGGCGAGCGGGCGGAGCCGTTGATCGTCGACCACCACAACGTCACTCCCGCCGAGCTGTTCGAGCGGTGGGAGGCCGACGCCGCCTACGGCTGCTCCTGGGGCCGGTCCCAGCTCCCGGAGCTGGCGGGCCGGGCCATTCTGGGCGTGGCCGACTCGCCCTACAACGAGGAGGAGCTGCGGGCCGCCGGCTACCGGGCCACGGCCACCGCTCCCATCCTGCTCGACCTGGAGGCGTTGGCCGGGGCGGAGGCCGACGCCGGCGCCCTCGAGGGCCTGCAGGCGGCCAAGGCCGCCGGCGGGGCCGACTGGCTGTTCGTGGGGCGGGTGTCGCCCCACAAGTTCCAGCACGACGTGGTGAAGGCCTTCGCCGCCTACCGCCACCTCTACGACCCGTGCGCCCGCCTGCACCTGGTCGGCGGCTCGTCGTCCGCCGCCTACTGGCAGGCGCTGCAGGGCTTCGCCACCGCCCTCGGGATCGCCGGTTCGGTGTCGCTCACCGGCTCGGTCAGCAGCGGCGAGCTGGCCGCCCACTACCGGTCGGCCGACGTGCTCGTGTGCCTGTCCGAGCACGAGGGCTTCGGCATCCCCCTGCTGGAGGCCATGGCCCATGGCGTCCCCGTCGTGGCCTTCTCCTCCACCGCGGTGCCGGGCACCGTCGGCGGGGCGGGGATCGTGCTCCAGTCCAAGGCGCCGGCCACGGTGGCCGCCGCCGTGCACCGCGTCGTCAGCGACCCAGCCCTCAGCCAAGCCCTCGTCGCCGCCGGCGCCGCCCGCCTGGAACACTTCTCCCTGGAGCGCACCCGCGCCCGCTGGGTCGAGGTGCTCACGCAGTGAACCCCCTCGGAACTTGGTTCGGAAAGCGGCGCCGGGGCGCCGCTTTCCGGTACAGGTTGGTCCCGTCGGCGCCGTGAAGGTCGCCTACGTCGTGCCCCGCTACGGCACCGAGGTGGTCGGGGGAGCGGAGTACGCAGCCCGCATGCTGGCCGAGCGCCTGGTGGCGCAGCTCGGCTGGGAGGTGGAGGCACTGACCACGTGCGCCCTCGACGCCCGCACGTGGGCCGACGCCTACCCACCTGGCGAGGTCGAGCTCAACGGGGTGCGAGTGCGGCGCTTCGCCTCCACTGCCGGGCGGCACCCGGGGTTCGAGGCCTTCTCCCGCCCGGTGCTGGCCGACCCGGCCGGCGCCTCGCCGGCCGACCAGCAGCGCTGGATCGATCTGCAGGGACCGGTGTGCCCCGACGTGGTCGTCGCCGCCACCGAGAGCGACGCCGACGTCGTGGTGTTCTATCCCTACCTCTACTACCCGACGGTGCGCGGCGTCCCCGCAGTGGGGGACCGGGCCGTGATGCACCCCGCCGCCCACGACGAGGCCCCGCTGCGCCTGGCGCTGTTCCGCGACGTCTTCGCCGCCACTCGCGGGCTGGTGTTCCAGACCCAGGGCGAACGCCGGCTGGCCGAGCGGCTGTTCCCGGTGGCGTCGACGCCCCAGATCGTGATGGGCCTCGGCATCGAGCCGGGGCAGGGCGACGAGGGGGCCGCCCGCGAGGCGCTCGGCCTCGGGGACCGCCCCTACCTGCTCTGCCTCGGCCGGGTGGACGAGGGCAAGGGCTCGACGCTCCTGGCCCGGTTCTTCGCAACCTTCAAGCACCGTCACCCCGGCCCCCTGGCCCTGGTCTTCGCCGGCCCGGTCGTCCACGCCCCGCCGGTCCATCCCGACATCGTCATCGCCGGCCCGGTGGACGAGACCACCAAGTGGGGCCTGTTGGAGGCAGCGTCGGCCCTGGTGTCGCCGTCGCCCCTGGAGGCGTTCGCCCTGGTGCTCCTCGAGGCCTGGAGCGCGGGTTCGCCCGTGCTCGTGAACGCCGCCTGCGCCGCGACCAGGGAGCACGTGGCGCGCTCAGGCGGAGGCCTCTGGTTCTCCGGCTACGGCGCCTTCGAGGTGGCCGTCGAGCGCCTCCTCGGCGACGCCCGCCTCCGGGCCGGCCTGGTCGCCGCCGGCCGGGCCCACCTGCAGGCGCACTACACCTGGCCGGTCATCATCGGGCGCTACCGGCGCTTCCTCGAGGACGTGGCCGGCCGGCGACGGTAGAGGCGTGGCTCGAAGGCCGCGAGGCGGCGCCGGCCGGGCGCCGGCCGGCGCTGAAGCCCTACCGCTAGGACCTGGCGGCCATGCCGACGATCGGCTGGTTCAGCTTGATGGCGCCGGTGGAGCCGAAGAAGGGGACGTTGAAGGCGAAGATGCCACCGTCGGAGGCCACCAGCCAGTAGCCGGTCCCGGACCGGTTGCGAGCCATCCCCACGATGGGCTGGTTGAGCCTGATGGCGCCGGTGGAGCCGCGGAACACGGCGTCGCCGAAGGCGAAGATGCCGCCGTCGCTGGCCACCAGGAAGTAGCCGTTGCCCGAGGGCGTGGCGGCCATGCCCCGGATGGGCTGGTTGAGCCTGATGGCGCCGGTGGAGCCGCGGAACACGGCGTCGCCGAAGGCGAAGATGCCGCCATCGGCGGCCACCAGCCAGTACCCGTTGCCGCTCGGGGTCGAGGCCATGCCCACGATGGGCTGGTTGAGCCTGATGGCGCCGGTGGAGCCGTGGAACACGGCGTCGCCGAAGGCGAAGATGCCGCCGTCCGAGGCCACCAGCCAGTACCCGTTGCCGCTCGGGGTCGAGGCCATGCCCACGATGGGCCGGTTCAGCCTGATGGCTCCGGTGGAGCCGAAGAAGCGGGCGTCGCAGAAGGCGAAGATGCCGCCGTCGGAGGCAACCAGCCAGTAGCCGCCAGGGCCGGCCTGCGCGCACTGGTTCTGCGTGAGCGGGGGCGCCGTGACCGCGCCGGTGCGCCGGGCGTCGTGATGGAACGTCGGCCAGGCCGTGGCGCCCAGGCGGGCGTTGTCGGACGCGGCCATCTCGTAGCGGACGGCGACGCCACTGCCGTTCGGGCGGGTGCCGACGGCGATGATGTCGAGCAGCCCGTTGCCGTCGACGTCGGCGACGAGCGGGGAGTTCTGGAAGGCGACCTTGCCCTCCTCCAGGCCGAACAGGCGCTGGCCGGTCTTGCCGCTGTAGGCGAACACGGCGGCCCCGGTGGGCACCAGGAGGTCCTGGCCGCCGTCGCCGTCGAGGTCGGCGGTCGAGATGGAGCCGAGCACCACCCCCCCGCCCGACGCCCTCGGGTAGTTGGGCAGATCGGCGCCGTCGCCTCCGCGAAGCGCGAAGACGCGGCCCGGGTTGGGCCCCTCGAACGTGCCGATGGCCACATCGAGAACGCCGTTGCCGTCGATGTCGGCCAGCGTGGGGGAGGCCAGGGTGTAGCCGCCGGTCTCGCGCACCCACTTGAGCGAGCCGTTGGGGTTGAGGGCGAAAACCTTGGTGGCGTCACTGGCCCCGCCGGCCTGGCGCACCCAGAAGTCACCGGTGCCGAACACGATCTCGGGCCGACCGTCGCCGTCGATGTCGCCCACCGCCGGTGAGGACCGCACGATCTCGTTGACCCGGAACTCCCAGAGGGTCTGGCCGCCGCCGGAGATGGCCCGCACCAGACCGCCCCGGTGGTCGATGGGCGGGCCCGGGGTGGAGTCACCACCGACGATCACATCGGTCTGGCCGTCGCCGTTGACGTCGGCCAGGGCGGGGGTGGAGAAGACGGTGTCGTCGGTGTAGTAGGGCCACCCCGGGTTGAGCGTCCCGCTCTGGGACAGCGAGTACATCTGCAGGCCGAGCGCTCCGAAGGTGACGTCGGGGCTGGAGTCACGGTTGACGTCGCCGAGAGCCGGGCTGGAGTGGATGGCCTGGCTCGGGCAGGTCTGGTCGCTGCCCTGGAAGCGAAAGCGCTGGTTGCCGTCGTGCTCGAAGGAGTACATGGCCCCACCGGAGCACTGACCGTGGCTGCCCACGCCGCTGCCCACGAAGACCTCGGGCCGGCTGTCACCGTCGGTGTCGGCCGCCGCCGGGGAGGAGTTGATGGCGTGGCTGGTCTGGCGGGGCCAGCCGCCGACGCCGCTCCCGTCGCTGCCGTGGAGGGCGTACACCTTGCCGTCGTGGGCGCCGAAGACCACGTCGAGCCCGCCCCCGTCGAGGTCGACGGCCAGTGGCGACGACTCTCGTACGGCGGCACCGGGCAGGTCGACGCTCCACCGGGGCGAGGGGGCGGCCGAGGCCGGGGAGGCGCCGGAGGCGAGGCCGGCGGCGACGAGAGCGCCGGCCAGAAGGCTCTGGCCGGCCCGACGGAGGTGCAGGGTTGTGAGCATGGCCGACGAGGGTAGTCGCCCTCCTGCCACCCCCCGCGTTGATCTACCTGGTTCAATGGTGCACCTTTCCCGACACCAGCCGCGCGTGGCGGCCAACCGGCGGTGCCCGTGATCCGAGTCACAACCCGAGTTCTTGTCGCGCTGGCCGTCGTGGTCGCCGCCACCGTCGTCCCCGTCCCCATGGCGTGGAGCGCGCCCGAGACGAGGATGGCCACGCTGGCCGATCCTGCTCGTCCCGGAGGCCAGGAGGTCTCGTTCCCGGTCTCCCATGTCGGGCTGCGCTGGGTGGGCGACGACGACGCCGTGGTGCAACTGCGCTGGGCCGTGGACGGGGCGTGGCGCCCGTGGCAGGAGGTCACGGTCTCCCACGACCTCGAGGACCGTGCCCGGGGACTGGTGTACAGCGGCCTGATGCGAGTGGACGGCGCCTCGGAGTTGGAGGCGCGGGTCGTGGCCGGACGGGCCCGGTCGCTGCGGATTGTCGCCCTCGACACCAAGCACGGGCCGCGACGCCTGGTGCCGGCGCCGGCGCCGGCGGCCTCGGCGTCCGCCATCGGCCCGTCCCGGGTGGCCCAGCGGCCGGTGATCAGCCGGGCTCAGTGGGGCGCCGACGAGTCGCTGCGCGCCCCGCGTCAGTCGCATGCCCCCGTCACCAAGCTGATCGTCCACCACACCGCCACCACCAACGACGATCCCGACCCTGCCGCCACCATCCGGGCCATCTACAGCTTCCACACCCAGATTCGGGGCTGGGACGACATCGGCTACAACTTCCTGGTCGACGCCCAGGGCCGCGTCTACGAGGGCCGCTTCGCCCGGACGTACGCCGCCGGCGAGAACCCCACCGGGGAGGACGTCGAGGGCAACGCCGTCGTCGGCGCCCACGCCGAGGGAGCCAACACCGGCTCGGTGGGGATCGCCCTCCTCGGCGACTTCATCGCCGCCTCCCCGACGCCGGCCGCCTTCGAAGCTCTCGAGTCGATGCTGGCGTGGCAGGTCGACCGCCACTACATCGACCCCACCGGCTCCGCGCCGTACACCAAGACCGACGGGAGCGTGGTCACCTTCCCGAACATCGCCGGCCACCGAGACACCCGGGCCACCGACTGCCCGGGCGACAGCCTGTACTCCCGCCTGCCCGAGCTGCGCCGGGCCATGCCCCGCCCGGGCCCCCGTCCGGCCGGGCCCGCCTCGCTCCGGCCCGCGGCCGTGGGCTACTGGGTGGCCGGACGGGACGGCGCCGTGCGTGCCTTCGGGGAGGCGCCGTTCCTCGGGGACGTGGCCAAGCTGGCCCTCAACTCCCCGCTGCAGGGGATCACCCCCACGCCGGCCCGTGCCGGTCCGCCGGGCGGCTACTGGCTCCTCGGTGGCGACGGCGGCATCTTCGCCTTCGGCGACGCCGCCTTCTTCGGCTCGACCGGGGCCCTCGAGCTCAACCAGCCCGTGGTCGGCATGGCAGCCACGCCGACGGGCAAGGGTTACTGGCTGGTGGCCAGCGACGGCGGCATCTTCGCCTTCGGCGACGCCGCCTTCTTCGGCTCCACCGGCGCGCTGCGGCTCAACAAGCCCGTGGTCGGCATGGCGCCCACCGCCACCGGCAAGGGCTACTGGCTGGTGGCCAGCGACGGCGGGATCTTCGCCTTCGGCGACGCCACCTTCCGCGGCTCCACCGGGGCCATCCGCCTGAACTCGCCGGTCGTGGGCATGGACGGCGGGCCCGGCGGTGGGTACTGGTTGGTGGCCAGGGACGGCGGCATGTTCGCCTTCGGCGTGCCCTTCCTCGGCAGCGTCCCCGGCCTGCGACTCGCCTCCTACGCCGGCAGTGTCTCCATGGGTTCCTCCCCGAGCGGGCAGGGCTACTACGTGCTCGGTTCCGACGGGGGCATCTTCACCTTCGGGGACGCCAAGTTCTTCGGCGCCCGGCCCGGCCTCACCGGCCGCAGCGCGGCGGCCGACCTGGCCGT
>PJQG01000075.1:20171-21020 GCA_002861595.1 Actinomycetota bacterium | reverse complement strand
CTCCCGCCCCCGGCCGGCGCCGGCCCGACAGCGCCCGCACCGGCGCCAGCGAGTCGTTGGTCACCTCGCCGGCCCACACCAGGTCCCACAGCGTTTCGAGGGTGGCGGCATCGTCGGTGCCGCCCAGCTCCCGGAAGAAGCACGCGCCGCGACGGCCGAGCACCTCGCGGAGGCGGTCGTGCTCCTCTCCCTGGGGGCGCTCGCTCAGGGGGAGGGCCCGGATCAGCGGGCTGCCCCGCAGCAGGAGGACGACCTTTCCGTCGCCCCGTCCCAGCGGGCCGGCGCCGAACCACATGACCTCCCCGGCCACGAGGAGCTCGTCCAGGAGCTGGGGCGAGTAGTCGCGGACCCGGGCGGCCAGCACCTCGCTCTCCAGCACGCTGGCAGGAAGGGCGAGGCCCTGGAGCTGGCGAACGACCTGGAAGGTGCGGTCGAGGCCCCCGGAGTCCTCCCCCACTCCCTGCCATGCCGGCAGGAACCGGGCCAGCGCCTCGGCCGCCACCGGCTCCACCTCCCGGCGCAGGGCCGCGAGCGACCGCTGGCGCAGCACGCGTAGCACCTCGGCGTCGCACCACTCCCGCTCGGTGCCGTCCGGGCGGAACTCGCCCCGCACCAGCGTCCCGGTCGCAGCCAGCCGGGCCAGCACCGCCTCCACCAGGTCGACGGGCACGCCGAAGCGGGCGCCCGGCTCGGCCGGCGTGAAGGGGCCGTGCGTGCGGGCCCAGCGCCGGACCAGCTGGTCGAGGGCGTCGGGCACCGGCTCCAGGAAGGCGTCGGGGACGCCGGGCGGGGGCGACACGCCGAGGGCGTCGCGGTAGCGGCCGGCGTCCTCGGCGCCGACGAGGCGGG
>PJQG01000075.1:12122-20165 GCA_002861595.1 Actinomycetota bacterium | reverse complement strand
CCGCGATGCGCACGTCCACCGCCCGCCGGTCCCGCCGCAGCTCGGCGGCGTAGAGGCGGTCGCACCGGGCGTCCAGCTCGGCCTCGGTGAGGTCGCCGAGGCGGCGCAGCAGGTCGGACGCGGCGTCGGACGAGCGGGCCCGGCGGCGCTCGTCGAGGGCCTGCAGCTCGGCCTCCAGCTGGGCCAGGGCGGCGGGGTCGACGAGCTCCCGAAGCTCGTCGGAGCCCACGAGCTCGGCCAGCATGCGCCGGTCGAGGGTGAGGGCCTGGGCCCGGCGCTCGGCGAGGGGGGCGTCGCCCTCGTACATGAACGACGCCACGTAGGAGAAGGCCAGCGACGAGGCGAAGGGCGAGGGAACCTCGGTGTCCACCGACGCCACCCGCACCTTGCGGGACCGCACGTCGCTCATCAGCGAGACCAGTGCCGGAAGGTCGAAGACGTCGCGCAGGCACTCCCGGTAGGTCTCCAGCAGGATCGGGAAGGCGCCGTAGCCCGACGCCACGGCGAGGAGGTCGGCGGCTTTCTGGCGCTGCTGCCACAGCGGGGTGCGGGAGCCGGGCCGGCGCCGGGGGAGCAGCAGGGCGCGGGCGGCGTTCTCGCGGAAGCGGGAGGCGAACAGGGCCGAGGAGCCCACCTCGGCGACCACCAGCTCCTCCACCTCCTCCGGTTCGAGGAGGACCGACTCGACGGGCGGGGCGTCGTCGGCCTCCGGCAGGCGTACCACGATGCCGTCGTCGGACCAGATGGCCTGGACCTCCACGCCGAGGCGGTCCCGGATGCGGGCCTCGATGGCCAGCGCCCAGGGGGCGTGGACACGCGCGCCGAAGGTGGACAGCACGCACACCCGCCAGTCGCCGAGCTCGTCGCGGAAGCGCTCCACCACGAGCTGGCGGTCGGTGGGCAGGGCGCCGCCCGTGGCCTCCCGCTCCTCGTCCAGGTAGGCCCGCAGGTTGCGCACGGCAAGGGGGTCGAGGCCGCACTCGGCGGCCAGGCGCTCGTCGGGCCAGGCGGCGGCGGCGCCGGCGCCCTCCATCTCCCGGAGGAAGGCGCCGATGGCCCGGCCCAGCTCGTAGGGCCGGCCGATCTGGTCTCCGTGCCAGAAGGGCATCTTGCCCGGCTGGCCGGGAGCCGGCGTGACCAGGACCCGGTCCCGGGTGATGTCCTCGATCCGCCACGTGGTGGCGCCGAGCAGGAAGGTCTCGCCGGGCCGGCTCTCGTAGACGAACTCCTCGTCCAGCTCGCCCACCCGCGTCCCGTCCGGGCCCGGTGTGTAGACGCCGAACAGGCCCCGGTCGGGGATGGTGCCCCCGCTGGTCACGGCCAGCATGCGGGCGCCGGGCCGGGCCCGCACCGTGCCCGCGGCCCGGTCCCACACGATGCGGGGCCGGAGCTCGGCGAACTGATCGGATGGGTAGCGACCGGCCAGCATGTCGAGCACGCCCTCGAGGGCCTCGCGGGTCAGGCCGGCGAAGGGATGGGCGCCGGCCACCACCTCGGCCACGGCGTCCACGGTGAGCTCTTCCATCGCCACCATGGCCACGACCTGCTGGGCCAGCACGTCGAGGGGATTGCGAGGGACGACCGTCTCCTCGATCAGCCCCGCCCGCATACGCGCCGCCACCACCGAGGCGACCACCAGGTCGCCCCGGAACTTGGGGAAGACGCGCCCCTTGGACGGCTGGCCCACGCCGTGGCCGGCCCTGCCCACCCGCTGGAGCCCGCTGGCGACCGACGACGGGGCCTCAACCTGCACGACGAGGTCGATGGCGCCCATGTCGATCCCGAGCTCCAGCGACGACGTGGCGACCAGGGCCGGCAACTTGCCCGCCTTGAGGGCGTCCTCGATCTCCAGGCGCTGCTCTCTGGCGATGGAGCCGTGGTGGGCCCGCACCAGCTCCTCGCCGGCCAGCTCGTTGAGCCGGGCCGAGAGGCGCTCGGCCAGCCGGCGGGAGTTGACGAACACCAGCGTCGAGGTGTGAGCCCTGATGAGGTCGAGGAGCACGGGGTGGACGGCCGGCCAGATGGAGGTGCGGGTCTCGGGGTCGCCGGCCGCCGGCCCCGACAGCACCGGCAGCTCGTCGCCCCCCGGTCCCTGGCGGACGACCGGCCTGCCCAGCTCGGCCATGTCCTCCACGGGGACGACGATGCGCAGGTCGAGCGACTTGCGGGTGCCGGCGTCCACGACGGTGACGGGGCGGGGCTGGCCGGTGGCGGCGTCCCGGCCGCCGAGGAACCGGGCCAGCTCGTCGAGGGGGCGCTGGGTGGCCGACAGGCCGATGCGCTGGGGTGAGCGGCGCCTCGACCCGGCGACGAGCCGCTCCAGGCGCTCCAGCGACAGCGCCAGGTGCGTCCCCCGCTTGGTGCCGGCCACCGCGTGCACCTCGTCGACGATCACGTGCTCGACGGAGGCCAGCACCGACCGGGCCGCCGAGGTCAACAGCAGATAGAGCGACTCTGGGGTGGTGATGAGGATGTCGGGCGGGTGGCGGGCGATGTCCCGGCGGTCGCGGGCGGGGGTGTCGCCGGTCCGGGTGGCCACCTTGACCGGGCTCGGCCTCCAGCCGGCCCGCTTGGCCTCCAGGGCGATGCCGGCCAGCGGCGCCCGCAGGTTGCGCTCCACGTCGTAGGTGAGCGCCTTGAGAGGCGAGACGTAGAGCACCCGGCAGCGGTCGGCCTCCCCGGCAGGGGCAGGCGAGGTGAGGAGGCGGTCCAGGGCCCACAGGAAGGCGGCAAGGGTCTTCCCCGAACCCGTGGGCGCCAGCACCAGGGCCGAGCGGCCCTCGCTGATGGCCTCCCACCCCTGCTCCTGAGCCGGTGTCGGCGCCTCGAAGGTGGAGCGGAACCACGCCCTGGTGACAGGGGAGAACCGGTCGAGGGCGGCCATCGGTCCAGGGTACGACGGGCGGGTAGCTTCGCGGAATGGAGTCGGTGCGCTGGGACGACCAGCCCCGAATGGGCCCAACGGTCCTGATCGCGGCGTTCGAGGGATGGAACGACGCCGGCGACGCTGCGTCCGTGGCCGCCCGGTACCTGGCCGCCTCCTGGAACGCCCAGCGGTTCGGCACCATCGACCCCGAGGAGTTCTACGACTTCACCTCCACCCGTCCGCAGGTCCGGCTACGCGAAGGCATCACCCGGCAGGTGGTGTGGCCCGAGGGCGAGCTGTGGGTGGCCCGGCCGCCCGACGCCCCCCGCCCCGTGATCTTCCTCCACGCCGCCGAGCCCCAGCTGCGCTGGCGCACCTATACCGGGGCGCTGGTGGAGCTGTCGCAGAAGCTCGAGGTGGAGCTGGCCGTCACCCTCGGCGCCCTCCTCGCCGACGTGCCCCACACCCACCCGGTGCGGGTGACGGGCACGGCCGCCGACGCCGACCTGGTGGCCCGCCTCGGCCTCCAGCGCTCACGCTACGAAGGCCCGACCGGGATCGTCGGGGTGCTGCACGACGCCCTCGGCCGGGCCGGCATCCCCTCCGCCTCGCTGTGGGCCACCGTCCCGCACTACCTGTCGGCAACCCCTTCACCCCGGGCCGCGTTGGCCCTGGTGGAGCGGGTCGGCGCCCTCCTCGACACTCCTACCACCACCATCGAGCTCGAGGTGGCAGCCGCCGGCTACGACCGCCAGGTCAACGAGGTGGTCGAGGACGACGACGAGCTGGCCGCCTACGTCCGCCAGCTGGAGGAGAGCGCCGGCGACGAGGACAGGGTGATGGACGACGGCGCCGGCGGCGGGCAGTTGGCGTGGCCCCCGCCCTCCGGGAGCCTGGCCGCCGAGGCGGAGCGCTTCCTGCGCGACCAGCCCCCCGGCTGAGCAGCCCGACTCCACCGACCCACCGTTTCGAGTACATAGCGGGCCGTTTCGGCCCGCTATGTACTCGAAACTCCGGGTGGGCTCAGGTGCGAACGCCGTAGCGGGCGAGGGTCTCGGCGGCGTCGGGGAAGACGGCCCGGGCGGCGTCGACAAGATCGGCCGGGCGGGCGACGCGGTAGGCGTTGCGGGCAACGTAGAGCCGCAGGGCGCAGTCGACGAGCTCCGCGTCCCCGAGGGCAGCCAGGGCCTGGGCGCCCTGTACGTAGACGCTGCGGTAGTAGGCGGACTGGCGTGACTCCCAGAAGGTCATGGGCTCGCCGACCCGGCCCCGGCCGGCGGCGGGGATGGACCGGGACCGGAACGAGGCGAGGGTGTTCTCGAAGCGGGCCTCGGCGAAGCTGGCCAGCCCCTCGTCCATCCAGGGGTCGCGGCCCTGGTTGCTGCCCACCAGGCCGTAGAACCACATGTGAGCGACCTCGTGGGGCGTGGTCCGGGTCGTGGTCCCCGCGCCCTGGAAGACGTGCATCGGGTACTCGATCCCGCCCCGCAGGGCCGGGGTGATGGCGAGGCTGTAGGAGGGCCACGGATAGGGGCCGTAGCGGCGGCTGAGGTCCTCCAGGGAGCGGGTGACCCGGGACAGGTAGCTGGCCGGCGACTCGGCGATGCCGGCGTGCACCCCGACGGTCACCTGGACGGGCTGGGGAGCATTGACCGTCGCCGTCGCCGTGGTGAAGCGCCCGACCGACACGGCGAAGTCGGGGACCGCTGTCGCCGTCCAGCGGCCGCCGCCCGACGACGTTCCCGTGGCCAGCACGTCGAGGCCGGGGGGCACGGTGACGGTGGCGTCGAAGTCGGCGGTCACCGCGGTGGAGGCCTCGGCGAACCCGCCGGTGGCCGGCTCCACGGCCCAGCCCGAGCCCGGCTCCCAGGCCAGGATGGGGAAGAAGGAGCCGAGGCGGATGGCGTCGCCGCTCCGGGAGATGCGGTCCTCGGCGGGGCCGGGGAGGGCGAGCCGCCACGGGACGACGATGTCGAGGGGCTGGCCGGCGGCCAGCGTGCCGCCGGGGCGGGCGACGAGCATCGTCGCCGACTCCATCACGGCGTCCACGCGCCGCCCCCCCACCTCGACGCCGCCGACGTCGAGGCGGGTGCCGGCACCCGCGGTGCGCGGCGAGTTGGCCCAGAGGCGGAACACCAGACGATCGGTGGGCAGGTCGGGGGTGAAGCGCACGGCGACCTCTCCTTCCACGACGTTGTCGGCCGGCTTCACGTCGACCTTCAAGGTGTAGCGGGGGCGGTCCGGGCGGGGCGCCACGCGGGCCGGGATGCTCGGGCAGCTGGCCGCGGCTGGCGCCGCAGCGGGCGCCGTGGCGGTGGGCGCCCGCGTCGTAGTCGTGGCCGGGGCCGCCGTGGTGACCGGTGTGGTGGGGACGACGGTGGTCGCGGGCTCGGTTGCCGCCGTGGTGGTGCCCTTCGACGACGGGGGGGCGGCGGAGGATCGGGGATCGGCCCCGCCGCCGGCGCAGGCGCCGACGGCGAGGGCGGCGCCCGCCAGCAGGCCGAGGGACCGCGTGAGAGCACGGCGCTCCGACATCACCGGACCATCCTGGCAGGCCGGGCCGTACTGTCGCGCGCGTGGCCGCGCCCCGGCTCGTTCCCACGTGCGTGTGGCGGATCACTCCGGCACTGGTCGTGGCCCTCGACGAGCGCTTCGGCGAGCCGCTCGACGCCTACGTCAACGGCTCCCAGGTCTGGCTCCGCGACGACGGCCCCGACGGCATGACGCTCGAATGGCGCCTCCACCCGGTCCCCGGCTTCCGCAAGCCGGCCGGCGCCGGCACCTACGACCTGTTCCCGGCCGTGGCGCTGGCCACCGCCCTCGGGGAGGTCCCCGTGGCTCGGCCCGAGGAGTTGTGGGAGGGGCTCGAGGCGTTCCCCGCCCACGGTGACGAGACCGAGCCATCCCTGTTGCGGGCGGCGGCGGTCGACGCCCTCGGCATCGCCCCCGACGGCGCCGGGCTGGCCGACCACGAGGTCATCGCCGCCCAGTGGGAGCGGGAGGCCGGCCAGGTCTCCATCGTCACCGCCCTGCTCCGGCAACTGGCGAGCTGACGGCAGCCAACCTGTCCCGGGAAGCGGCACCAGGGCGCCGCTTCCCTCACCATGTCGGGTCACGCTTCACCTGTCGGGTCAGGCTTCCCGCCAGGGGGGACGGCGGGGCATGTCGAACAGGACCTCCGCCGGCTCGCCCCGTATGGCCGCGAACGCGGTCGGTGCCCAGTGCTCGGCTCCGACCACGGGGGTGGGCAGGGCGTCCTCCGGGAACCAGCCGAGGTCGGCGCATTCGAGGGGATGGGCCTTGAGGTCGCCGCCGGTGGCCCGGCAGTGGAAGACCAGCGAGTAGAGGGGTATCGAGGTGAAGCCCCGGCGCAGGCCGTCGAGCACGGCGATGAGGCGCACCGGCTCGACCGTGATCCCCGTCTCCTCCCAGACCTCCTTGACCACGACCTCCGACGCCGAGTACCCCACGTCGGCCCACCCCGTGGGGTAGAGCCACACGCCCGAGTCGGTGCGCTGGACGAGGAGGATCTCGCCGGCCTCGTTGCCAACCACCGCCCCCACGGCGATCTTCGGCGTGACGTAGCCGGGAACGCCCTCTCCCACCTCCTTGAGCCACTCCTCGACGAGCACCTCGCTCTCCATCTCGTGACCGGCAGCCACCCGGATGTCGGCGGCCACCCTCATCACCTCCTCGAAGCGCTCGCGCTCGTAGAGGTTCTCGGTGAACCCGAGGGCGGTACGGGCGATCCCCGACAGCGTCGCGCTCCACCGGAGGAGGTCCTGTGCCGTCACTGGCTTCGCCACCTCTTCAGCCGCCACGCTCACACGGTAAGCGACGCGTCCTGAGGCGGTGGACGGGAGGTCAGCGGGCGCGGGTCAGCTCGGCGAGGACCGCCCGTTCGATCTCGGTCAGGTGCTCGGGATCCACCACCTTGGCCTCGGTGGCATCGGTGACGTAGAAGGCGTCGACGACCTCGTGGCCGAGGGTGGAGACCTTGGCCGAGCGCACGTCCAGGTCGCAGTCGGCCAGGGCTCGGGTGATCCGGTAGAGCACGCCGATGCTGTCGGGCGCCCGCACCTCCACGACGGTGGCCACGGCCGAGGCGTCGTTGTCGAACAGCACCCTCGGCTCGGCCGGGCCGGCGGCCACGGGTCGGGATCGGCCGGCGTAGGCCCGTATCCGTTCCGCCAGTCGGGCCTCCAGGGAGAGCCGGCCGGTCAGGGCCCGCTCCAGGTCTGCTCGCACCCGAGGCCAGTTGGGGACCTTGGCGAAGGCCGGCTCCACCTCGAACACCTCGACGGCCATGGAATCCTCGCTGGCGGCGGCCGCGGAGCGCACGTCGAGCCCGTGCAGCGCCAGCGTGCCCGCCACCCGGCAGAACAACCCGGGCCGGTCCGGGGCGACGACGGTGACCCGGTTGCCGTCCACCACGACGTCGAGCGCCCGGCGGGCCATCACCTCGCGGTGCACCGGAGCCGGCAGCGCCGGCGGCTCGGGGAGGCGGTGCCCCTCGAGCCAGCGAGCGGTACGCCCGACGAGGTCATCGACGAGCCCCGCCTTCCACGGTCCCCAGGCCGAGGGGCCGGTGGCCAGGCCGTCGGCCTCGGTGAGGGCAGCCAGCAACTCGAGGGTGTCGCGATCTCCCACGGCATCGGCCACGGCCGCGACCGTGGCGGGGTCATCGAGATCGCGGCGGGTGGCGACGTCGGGCAGGAGCAGGTGGTGACGGACGAGGTTGGCCAGCACGGCCACGTCCGCAGGCGGGAAGCCGAGCCGGCTGCCGATGCGCTGGACCATGTCCACACCGACGTCGGTGTGATCACCCCGGTAGCCCTTGCCGATGTCGTGCAGCAGCGCCCCCACGAGGAGAAGTTCGGGGCGGGCCACCCGCCCGCTGAGGGCGGCGGCGTTGGCTGCGGCCTCGCAGAGGTGACGGTCGACGGTGAAGCGGTGGTAGGCGTTGCGCTGCGGGCGGCTGCGCACCGCCTCCCACTCGGGCACGATTCTCGTCAGCAGGCACCACTGGTCCAGGGCCTCGAACACGGGGATGGCGGCTCGCCCCGTGGCCAGGAGAGCGACGAAGGCGTCGCGGGCGCCGGCCGGCCAGGGATCGGGAAGGGCCGCGCCCTCGGCGGCCAAGCGGTCCAGCGCGCTGCGGGCCAGCCAGGTGCCGA
>PJQG01000075.1:0-12076 GCA_002861595.1 Actinomycetota bacterium | reverse complement strand
GGCCGGGTCGGCGGTGGCGGACAGGGCCACCTCGCCGTCACGCAGCACGAGGCCGGAGCCCAACGGGCGGTCGCCGCTCGCGAAGCGACCTCGGCCCCCGGCGGGCGTCGACGTCACCCGCCGCCACCCGTCGTCGCTGCGCCAGGCGATCGTGCGGCCGGCGGCGGAGACGGCGGCCATGAGGGCGTCGGCATCCCGGTAGCCGAGCACCGCCGCGACCCGGTCCTGCTCCTGGAGCAGGAGGCGATCGGACGCCTTGCCGGTGACCCGGTGCAGCTCGACCCGCACGGCCAGCAGCTTGTCGTGGCCATCGGCCAGGCTCTGGTCGTCGGCGTCGAGGACGGGCGCGGCCAGTGCCGCGGCATGGAGCGCGTGCACGTCCCGCAGGCCCCCGCGACCCTCCTTCAGCTCGGGCTCGAGGAGGAAGGCCACCTCCCCGAACTGGGCGTGGCGGGCCTCCACGGCCTGGGCCAGTGCCGGCAGCCACCGACGGGCGCCCCTGGACCACTGGGCCCGGGCCCCTGCGCCGAGCTCGGCGGCCAGCCCGGCATCGCCGGCCACCAACCGCGCGTCGAGGAGCCCGAGGGCGGCCTTCAGGTCCGCTCCGGCGACAGCCAGCGCCTCCTTCACGGTCCGCACGCTGTGGTCGAGGCCGACGCCGGCATCCCAGATCGGGTACCACAGCCGCTCGGCCACCTTCTGGACGTCCCTGCGGCCATGGTGGACCAGGACCACGTCGAGGTCGCTTCCGGGGCACAGCTCCCGCCTGCCATAGCCGCCGACGGCGACCACGGCCACGCCGGCCTCGTCACCGAGGATGTCGGTCAGCCACCTGTCAGCGAGGTCCGAGTAGGCGCGGCAGAAGGCGCCGCCGACCGGGCCGCCCTCGGCGACGAGCTCAGCCCGCTCAGAGAGCGTCGGAGCCCATCTCCCCGGTGCGGATGCGCATGACGGTGTCGAGGTCCGAGACCCAGATCTTGCCGTCGCCGATCTTGTCGGTGCGCGCGGCGGTGGAGATGGCGTCGACGACGCGGCCGGCGTCGGCGTCGTCGGCCAGCACCTCGATCCTGACCTTGGGAACGAAGTCCACCGTGTATTCCGCACCCCGGTAGACCTCGGTGTGCCCCCGCTGGCGCCCGAAGCCCTGGACCTCGGACACCGTCATGCCCTGGACGTCGAGCGCCTTGAGCGCAACCTTGACGTCGTCCAGCTTGAACGGCTTGATGATGGCGGTGACGAGCTTCATGCGATCCTTCCCATGGAGCCGAAGTCGCCCAGGTTGTAGGCCGTCTCGGCATGCTGCGTCGTGTCCAGGCCGGCCATCTCCTCGTCATCGGCGACCCGGAGCCCGATCACCGCGTCCACCGCCTTGGCGAGGACGAAGGACAGGACGCCGGAGAAGGCGACGGTGGCGCCGACGGCGACGAGCTGGTCGGTGAGGAGGCCGGCGCCGCCGCCGAAGAACACCCCGTCGAAGCCGAGGGCGTTGACCTTGGTGTCGGCGAAGAAGCCGAGCAGGAGGGAGCCGACGATGCCGCCCACGAGGTGGACGCCGATGACGTCGAGGCTGTCGTCGTAGCCGAAGCGGTACTTGAGCTGGATGGCGAGGAAGCAGACGACGCCGGCCAGGAACCCGATGACGACCGGGGCCATGCCGCCCACGAAGCCGGCGCAGGGGGTGATGGCCACCAGGCCGGCGACGGCTCCCGAGGCCCCGCCCAGGGTGGTGGCCTTGCCGTCCTTCAGCCGCTCCACCACCAGCCAGCCGATCATGGCCGCGGCCGCGGCCAGGTGGGTGTTCACCAGGGCCTGGGCGGCCAGCCCGTTGGCGGCCAGCGCCGAGCCGGCGTTGAACCCGATCCACCCGAACCACAGGATCCCGGTGCCGAGCAGGGTGAGGGGCAGCGAGTGGGGCGGCATGGCCTCGCGGGGCCAGCCCTTGCGCCTGCCGAGCACGAGGACCACGGCCAGGGCGGCGATGCCGGCGTTGATGTGCACCACGGTCCCGCCGGCGAAGTCGAGCGCGCCCCTCTTGAACAACCAGCCGGTGGGGCTGAACACCCAGTGGGCCACGGGCGAGTACACCAGCACCAGCCAAAGGCCGAGGAAGGCGGCCCAGCCCGCGAACTTCATGCGGTCGGCGGTGGCGCCGGTGATGAGCGCGGGGGTGATCACCGCGAACATCATCTGGTAGCCGGCGAAGGCGATCGGAGGGATGGTGAGGGACAGGTCGACGTCGCCGGCCTTGACGTAGCCGGGAAGGGTCAGGGCGGCGTCGCCCAGGTCCTTGAGGCCGGCGAAGTCGAGGTTGCCGATCCAGCCGCCTCCGTCGCCGAAGGCCAGGCTGAAGCCCACGGCGGCCCAGAGCACGCTGACCAGGCCCATGGAGAAGAAGTTCTGCATCAGCATGCCCAGCGCGTTCTTGGAGCGCACCATGCCGGCGTAGAAGAAGGCCAACCCCGGGGTCATGAAGAGCACGAGCGCGGCCGAGGCCAGCACCCATGCCGTGTTGCCACTGTCGATCTCCACGGGACGACAGCATGGCGAAAGGCTGTTTCCCGCCCGTGACCCGTCTGTTTCGGGCCGGTGAACTCAGACAAGGCGGTCAGCCGCGGGCCACGGCGTCCGCCGCCTTGCGGGCGGCGACGAGCACCGGGTCCCACACCGGAGAGAACGGTGGCGCGTACGACAGGTCGAGGCTGGTCATCTGATCGACCGTCATGCCGGCGGTGAGCGCGGTGGCCACCACGTCGATGCGCTTGGCCGCGCCCTCGGCCCCCACCAGCTGCGCTCCGAGGAGCCGGCCCGAGCGCCGCTCGGCCAGCATCTTGACCACGATCTCGCCTGCCCCCGGGTAGTACCCCGCCCGGGTGCTGCTCGTGATGCGGACGGCCTCGTACCCGAGGCCAGCCTGGCGGGCCTCCACCTCGTTGAGGCCGGTGCGGGCCACCTCCGTGGCGCACACCTTGGTGACGGCCGTGCCCACCACGCCGGGGAACGTGGCGTAGCCGCCCCCCAGGTTGATGCCGGCCACCCGCCCCTGCTTGTTGGCCACCGTGCCGAGAGCCACGTGCACCGGGCGGCGGGCCATCAGGTGGAACGACTCGCAGCAGTCGCCGGCCGCCCAGACTCCCTCGGCGCTGGTGCGCTGGCGAGGGTCGACGCTGATGGCGCCCCTGTCACCGGTGTGGATGCCGGCGTCGCGGGCCAGGGCGCTGTTGGGCACCACGCCCAGCCCGAGGACCACGAGCTCGGCGGGAAGGTCGCCTCCGGCGGTGTGGACCGCACCGGGCGTGAAGCCGGTGACGGCAACACCGGTGCGGACGTCGATGCCCATGCGCTGCATGGCGTCGCCGACCAGAGCGCCCATGTCGGGGTCGAGCGTGCGCATGACCGCCGGCGCCTGCTCGACGACCGTCACCGCCGCCCCGCGGCGCAGGAAGGCCTCGGCCATCTCCAGGCCGATGTAGCCACCTCCGACGACCACGACCTGACCGGGGCGGGTCGCCCGGGCGCGCTCGAGCAGATGAGCTGCATCCTCCAGGGTCTGCACGCCACGGACCTGGCTGCCGTCCACGCCGGGGAGGTCCGGTCGGAGGGGCCGGGCGCCCAGCCCGAGGTGCAGGGTGTCGAAGCCGAGCCAGAACGTGCGGCCGTGGCCGTGGTCGCGCACCTCCAGCCGGCGGGCGTCGAGGTCGATCGCCATCGCCTCGTGGCCGGTGCGCACATCGATGCGGTACTTGTCCCGGAAGGTCTGGGGGTCGCGGACCACCAGCGCCTCGATGCCCTCGACCTCGCCGCCGACCAGGTACGGGATCCCGCAGGCCGAGTAGCTGGTCCACCGCCCCTTCTCCAGGGCCACGATCTCGAGGTCGGGCCGCAGGCGCCGGGCCTGCGAGGCGGCGGCCATCCCCCCTGCGTCCCCGCCCACGACCACGAGCCGGTCGGCCACCGGCCGTACCATAGGAGCATGGGCGTACGGGCCGACTGCCGGCACTACGTCGAACGCACCACCGCCGGTCCGGAGAAGGTGCAGCGGTGCCGGCTCGACGTGGCCGAGCTCGATCCCTTCGCCTGCCCCGAGGGCTGCCTGTTCTTCGAGCCCCGCAAGATCGCCGACGCCGGCTGGACCCTCGACCGGCGCCGGCGCAAAGGCGAGACGTAGCCGGGTTCGGATCCGTTGACAGCTTGTCGGGAGCACGATTTGCCGGCAAGAACCCTCCGTATACATGGCGCCGGTTCTTGCCGTCAAAGCTCCTCGGCGGGCCGCCGAACCCGGGTCAGGCGAGCAGCTCCTGGAGGGCGGCGAAGAACTTGGATCGAGGGAGGACCTCGTCGCAGCCGGCGGCCGCGGCGGCGGCGAGCAGCTCCCGGTCGAGGTGGCTGCCGAAGCCGATGGTGCGGACAGCGCCGAGCTGGGCGAGCGCGTCGAGCACACCGGGGCGCGACAGGTCGACCACGACCAGGTCGGCTCCGGCGGCTGCCGCGGCGGGCAGGTCCGCCGGGGACGAGACGAACGTGGCCCGAGGTGCCGCACCTGCCACCTTGGAGCGGTCCATGAGGTCCGGGACGTAGGCGGCGATGCGTGTCATGCTCGGCCTTCCTCGGCGCCGGCGTGGCGCCGCTTGTGCTCCCATGCCTTGGCCGCTCCCCAGGCCAGGCCGAGGTCGCGGAGCTCGGGGTCGAGGTCGGCGAAGGACGCGGGTGTGAGGTCGTAGTCGTCGTCGGGGAAGCGCTCCTCGGCGAAGGCGTCACGCTCCACCGCCGGCACGCCGGCCTGGCGCAGCACTGCGGTCGGGTACACCACCGCCTCGCGCAGCACGCTGAGGGGGTTGCTGCGCTGATCGTCGATGTCGGCGGCGAGGAGCGAGCGCACGCGGCTGCCGACTTCGGCCGCGGCGCGCGCCCCCGCTTCCCGGGCCGAGACCATCACTGAAGGTTCAGCCCCGCCCCCGTAGGCGACGAGCAGGCGCTCCACCGACCGCTCCACCCACCCGGGCAGCGCCGCGCAGATCCCATCGGCCAGCGCACGGGCGTGCTCCTCCAGATCCACCGGCGAAGTTGTACCGGAAAGCGGCGCCCTGGCGCCGCTTGCCTGACCACGTTCGAAGTTGGTGAGGGAAGCGGCGCCCTGGCGCCGCTTGCCTCACCACGTTCGGGGTCAGCGGCGCAAGGCAGGCGGCACCTCATCAACCTGGCAGGTGAGGCCGATGGTGCTGCCCGCCACCTCGGCGGCAACTGCCGTGCAGTTGACCAGGCCGTTGCGGGCGATGGGCACCCTGAAGGTGCGGAGCCCGGCCACGTCCAGCACGAGGGCGCCGGCGTCCACCGCGGCCCGGGCGGAGACGGTGCGGCTCGCGAGGGTGACAAGCACCTCCCCGCCGGCGATGGAGACCGGCAGCTTCAGCGCGCGACCGAGAGCGGCGGCGTCGAGCTCGACGGTGATGGTGCCGCCGTTGATGCCCTGAAGCCTGACCCGGCCGGAGAACAGCGCATCACGTTCGAGCTCCACCCCTCGCAGATCGACGTCGACGGCGCCGGTGAGCAAGTCGCTGAGCGCCGACCTCTCGGCCCGCACCTCCACCCTGGGTACCGAGCCGGAGACGAGCAGCCGGCCCAGGAAGGGGAACGACGAGATGCTGGCGTCGACGGACGCCGCGCTGCGGACCTCGGCCCGGGCCCGCTCCTCGAGCTTGTTCTCGGCGAACACGCGCGCCCCCTGGTCCAACCCGGCGAGCACGGCCAGGACGAATCCCAGGGCGAGGAGCTTGCGCACCGAAAGGGCCGGCCTCAGCCCTCGACCACGTCGCCCAGGAGGTCGACCTCCACGCCGAGGCCGCGCATCCAGGTGACGGCCTGCTCGATGCTGTCGTGGTCACCGTCGAGCTCGCACACGATCCAGCCGAAGGAATCCTCCACCTTGGCCCGGCGGATGTTGGGACGCACGTCGAACTCCTCGACGACGCGGGCGATGACGGGCTCCTTGATGAGATGTTCGGGAAAGGTGAGCCGGACCCGGACGGCGCTCACGCCGAGGACTCCGCCAGCGCACCGTTGAGGTTCCCGGAGCGGAAGCCCTCCAGGTCCAGGGTCACGTAGCGGTAGCCGGCGGCCCGCACGGCGGCGACCACGTCCTCCCGGGCCTCGAAGGCACGAGCCAGCTCAGGGCCGTCGATCTCGAGCCGGGCCAGGTCGCCGTAGTGGCGGACGCGCAGCTGGCGGAACCCGAGGGCCCGCAGCGCCGACTCGGCCCGGGCCACCGACTCCAGCACCCGGAGGTTCACCGGCGTGCCGTAGGGCACGCGTGAGGCGAGGCAGGCGGCCGCCGGCTTGTCCCAGGTGCGCAGGCCGAGGCGCTGCGACCACGACCGCACGTCGGCCTTGGTGAAGCCGGCGTCCACCAGCGGGAAGGCGGCGCCGGCCTCGGCCGCGGCCTTCTGGCCTGGCCGGTGGTCGCCGAGATCGTCGAGGTTGACGCCGAGGACGACGGTGGCGCCGCACGCCTCGGCACGGGGGGCGAGGGCGGCCATGAGCTCGGCCTTGCACCAGTAACACCGCAGCCCGTCGTTGGCCGCATAGGCGGGGTTGGCCAACTCACCGGTCGGAACCGGAGCCCATCGCAGACCCCATTCCCGGGCCAGCGCCGCGCAGTCCGCCTCCTCCTCCGGCGCCAGTGACGGTGACACCGCGGTGGCGGCATGCGCAGCCGCCCCGAGGGTGTCGTTGGCCACCCAGGCGAGGAAGGCGGAGTCGGCTCCCCCGCTGAAGGCGACCAGCACCGGGGAGAGCTGGCGCAGCCGGGCTCGGAGGACCTCGAGCGACGCTTCGTCCGAGATCACGCCAGCCCCACGCTGGCGAGGACCTGCTCGACCGGAGCCACCATGCCGGTGACGAAGGGCCCGAACTCCGCGTACCGGGCCGACGCCTCGTCGAAGCGCAACGTGTACACGACATCCTTGAGGTCGTCGGGGTGGACGGCGAACAAGGTCACGCCCCACTCGTGGTCATCGATGCCGGTAGAGCCGGTGATGAGCTGCACCACTCGGCCACGAAAGCCGCGGCCCGCCTTGCCGTGGCCCCGCATGTGGGCCTCGCGCTCCTCGTAGGGAAGCAGGTACCAGTTGTCGCCCGGGGCCGGCGCACGGCGCTTGGACATGGGGTAGAAGCAGAAGGCGGTCATGCCCTCGGGCGGCAGGCGCGGGCGCAGGCGGGGCTCGAGCATCTCCATCGGCAGGCCCTTGGCGTACTCGGAGACCTCGGTGAGCGACACGTAGGACCAGACCACCTCCACGCCGGCGCCCTGAAGATCGGTTTGCAGGGCCCGCAGCCGCCACAGGTCAGGGCCCAGGGCCAGGAACCCGAAGTCGGCCTTGTGGCCGAGGACGGCGAAGGGCACCACCTGGTGAGCGTCGCCTTCGGCCCCCTTGACGGCGGCGGCGACGGCTTGGCCGTCTGCGCCCGGTCGGGCCCGGCAGAAGAGGTGCAGCACCGCCCATCCCTCGCCCGGCGACAGGGACTGGGGCATGTGCGGTCCCAGCTACTCGGCCCCGCCCGGCCGGCTGCCGCCGTTGGCGTGGGGCGAGGGACCATCGAAGCCGTCGGCCCCGTCGCGCGTGCTCGCGACCAGCTGCGGCTGCTTGGCCACCACGAACTGCGGAAGGGGGACGTCCACCTTGCCGTGCGCGCCATGGGCCTGCAGCGCCATGGCGTGGTAGCGCTCGGCCACGTCTCGGAACTCCGGCGTGTGGTAGGGACGGCCGTCGACGAGGGGCCCCTCGGTCCCTTCGACGATGGCGATGACATCGTCGCCGGTCAGGGTCTTGTTCGCCTCCAGGGCATGGGCCACGGCCAGCACGAGGTGGCGGTTCTCCTCCAGCAGCTTGTGTGTCCGCTCGAGCAGCTCGCCCAGCTTCTCCTCGATGCGCTCGCCCAGGCCCGTCTCCAGCAGCTCCTTCTCCTTGCCGTCCTTGCCCTTCGGCCCGCCGGGACGGCCGCCTCCGCCGATGCCGACCTCGTGGGTGACGCCGTGGGAGGCCACCGATTGGCCCATGCCCCAGTACCCCTCCATGAGGGTGGCCACGGTGGTGGCGCTCTCGAGGTCGCCGGAGACGCCCGAGGAGTTGTCGCCGTCGAAGAACAGCCGCTCCCCGGCCAGGGACGCCAGGCTCACCATGATGTCGGCCTCGTACTCCGAGCGCCACCGGGTGAACTGGTCCTCAGGGGGGATGGACGCGACCATGCCGAGGTACGTGCCGCCCTTCTCGATGGTGGCGATGTCGATGCTGAGGTGGCGGCGCACCTTGGCCGCGGTGACGGCGTGGCAAGCCTCGTGCACGGCCACGGCATGGCGCTCCCGCTCGATGTACTCCACGTCCTCGGGCGGGCCGAGGTCCTTGAGCTGCTTGGCCCGCATCACGTCACGCCAGGTGATCACCTCCCGGCCGTTGCGGATGGCCTGGATGAGGGCCTCGTTCACCACGTCCTTGATCGTGGCTCCGGTGGCATAGGGCGTGATGGTGGCCAGCTTGTCGATCTGCTCGGCGGTGAGCTCGTGGCGCACCTTGGACAGGTAGCCCTCGTAGGTCTTCACCCGCCCGGGCTTGGAGGGGTAACCGACCTTGTAGATGCGGTCGATGCGACCGGGGCGCAGCAGGGCCTCGTCGAGGGCCTGGGGCATGTTGGTGGCCATCATCACGAGGATGCGGTACTTGGGCGGCGGCTTGGGCCGCATGCCGAGCGCCCGGCGCACCACGCGGTTCATGAACCCCCGGGGCTTCTTCAGCCCGGACAGCTCCGTGAGCAGCGCCTGCAGCATGCCCCCGCCGCCGGCGCCGCCCATCATGAAGAAGCCGTCCCGTATGCGGCGACCTGGTTCGGGGCCCGACGAAGGTGAGGTGTGCGTCGCCGTCAACAGGGTGCGGGCCGTGCGGGGATCGAGGTAGGAGAGGCCGTTGCAGGGAGGGTTGGTGGACCAGGCGGTCGCCCCCGTCGGCGCGGGGAGCGGGCCCCGGGTGTTGAGGCTGCGGCTCCCCAGGGAGTCGGCCTCGTCGAAGAACACGATCACCCCGCCGTAGCGCACGGCGAGCTTGCGCAGCTTTCGGAACACACCCTTCACGGCCAGGGCGCCGAAGCCGAACGACGTCATGCCACCGGGATCGACGAAGACGTAGGGCTTGCCCGTCTCGCCGGCCACCGCCTCGGCCATCAGCGTCTTGCCCGTTCCGGGAGGGCCCCACAGCAAGATGCCGGCAGGCACATGGCCGCCCTTGGCCTCGATCTGGTCGGGGTTCTCGAGGAACAGGATGTTCTCCTTGACCCGCTCGAGCACGTTGTCCTGGCCCCACACGTCGGTGAACCGGGTCTTGATGTCGTCGGGGAAGTAGATGTCGATGCCCTGGCGTGCCGCGTACCACGCCATCCCGACGAACTGGATGATGATGACGAAGAACAACAGGCCGAACTGGAAGACCATCGGCAGGGCGCCGACGAGCTTGGCCGGCGCTTGGAACAGGGCCAGGACGGGATCGGTGTCGAACAGCTTGCCGAGAGCCAAGGCCAGGACCACCACCGTGACGGTCCAGCGAAATACCCGGGAGATACGAAAGCGCGTCCAGGAGCTCATGCGCTCCGTGCGCTGGTCCAGGCGGCCGAAAACGCGGTTGGTCCAGAACTGATGCCATGCCGCCGACCGCTCGCTGATGAGGTAGTGGACCTGCCGCACCACCTCGATGGCGGCCAGCACGAGCAACCAGGCGCCGGAACGCAGCTGCTCCCGGAAGGCGTCGCGGAACGGGAGGATCGGGTTGTCCGCCATCGCCGTCCACACCAGCACCGACCACAGGCCCAGGAGGAGGACGAGCACCTTGATCCTGTCCCAGGTACCGCTCGGCTTGCGGGTGCGGCGGTCCTCGTCGCGCTCCCGGCTGCGGTATCGAGGGGGAGGGGTCGACCCCAGGTCGTGGTCGGGCCAGCTCACGCCGGCCACCGGATCTCGGTTGCTCTCCACGTTCAGCGCTCCTTCACGGTCCATGAGCCAACGACCTTCTCGATGACACCCTCGTTCTTCTCATAGCAGTCGATGCTGCAGGTGATCGCCAGCACGTGGGCCCGGCTCACCCTGCTGTCCACGAGGGCGATCTGGCGCCATTTGACCGTCCCGCCCTCCCTGGTCTTGAGGTTCACCAGGAACTCGTTCCCGTGCAACCCGTCCTGGTCGACTTCGCGGCTGCCCAGGACCTCCACGCCACTGGTCTCGACGGCCTCGGCGGAAAGCGGGTCGAACGGCAACAGCAACGACCGCAGGCTTGACTGCGAGAACGTGTCGCGCTCGGCCGGCGTGAGGTCGCGAACCTGGACGAGCCCCGTCGGGTGGCCTGCCGCCGACAGGACGTTCCTCACCGACGGCCTCGGTGAGGCGTCGAACCCGACGGACCAGCTCGCCTGCTTGAAGCTCGACTTCGCTTCCTCCGAGTCCTCGCTGTTCTGCAGGATCTGGTCCTCGTCGTAGAGCTTCCACTCGTGGGGGACGCGGAAGAACGTCCGCTGCGAGGAGCTCTTCACGTACCGGTACTCCGAAGCCCCGCAGGCAGCGAGGACCAGCGTGGCGGCCAGGACGGCGGCGGCGGTCGACGACGCCATTCGAGAGGCGCCAGGGCCGAAGAGCACGTTTCCAGAGTACCTGTGCCTCGTGACCAGCGGTTCCCGGGCTTTCCCTGGGCGGAGCAGCTCGGTCAGAATGCCGGGGTGCGCCGGCTCCTCGTCCTCGTCGCCGCGATGGTCGCCATGGCGCTCCCGGCGCCGGCCGGCCGTGCCGGCCTGCCCGTGCCGGTGCTCGTGCTGGACGGCAGCGGCTTCGGCCACGGGGTGGGAATGGCCCAGGACGGCGCCTACTGGATGGGACGAGGCGGGGCCACAACGGCCCAGATCCTGAACCAGTTCTACCCTGGCACCAGGCTGGGCAGGGCGGGTGGCGAGGTGCGGGTGGGCGTGCTGTCGTCGGCCAACCGGGAGGCCGTCGTCGGGTTCCCGAACGGCGGTGAGGTACGGGACGCCCGCGACGGCGGCCAATCCCCGGGGTTCCCCGTGCGACTCGGCGCCGGCAGCCAGGCCCGCCTCCGCTTCGACGGTCGCACCTACAGCGTGGAGGTCCTCGGCGGCGGGCGGCGGGCGTCCTTCTCGGGAAGGGGGGCGGTGCTGGCGTCGAGCACCCAGCCCGTCCCGGGAGCGAGCACCACCACCACCAGCACCCTGCCGCTGCTCGGGAACCCGGGGACGCTGCCGACGCCCACCACGCCCACCTCGACCTCCCTCGCTCCGCCACCCGTGGTCCCCACCCCCACGACCGCCCCGATGAAGCCGGCGGCGGCGACGGGCCGGCCGAGCTCCACTCGTGGCCTGTGGGCCGTCCCCGCCGGCGGCGGGACCATCTCGGTGCCAAGTCGCTCGCAGCGCTACCGCGGCGTCCTGCAGGCGACGGCCGGAGGCGGGCCTCTGCGGCTGGTCAACCACGTGGACGTGGAGCAGTACCTGCGGGGCATGGGAGAGGTGCGCGACCCGAGATGGCCGGCGGCGTCGCTCCGGGCCCAGGCCGTGGCCGCCCGCACCTACGCCCTGCGGGCCGTGGCGGGAAGCGGGGAGCTGTGCGACACCCAGCAGTGCCAGGTCTACCTTGGCGCCGGCGCCGAGTACGCGGCCATGGACAAGGCCGTGACCCAGACTCGTGGGCAGGTGGTGATGGCCGGAAGGGGTCTGGCCGCCACCGTGTACTCGGCCAACGGCGGAGGATCGTCGGCGGCCACCGAGGAGGGCTTCGGCACACCCGGCGGTGGCTTCCCCTACCTCCGCGCCGCCGCCTACCCGACCCAGGACCCCTTTCGGTGGACGGTGCGGGTGGCCCTGCGCGACCTGGGGCGCCGGCTCGGGTACCGCGGAACCGTCACCGCCGTGCGGGTCACCGCGGCCGGGCCGTCCGGCCGCGCCCTCCAGGTCACCCTCGACGGCTCCGGCGGCCCCCGGTCGTACGCCGGCCTCGACTTCCGCCGGGCGTTCGCCCTGCGCTCGACCTTGTTCACCGCCC
>PJQG01000084.1 GCA_002861595.1 Actinomycetota bacterium | reverse complement strand
GGGCTGGGCGAGGCGGGGCGGGCAGGGCCGGCGCTTCAGCCGCGGCCGCCAGCTCTTGGTCCATGCCGAAGGGGGCGGCCTTGGCGTCGAGCAGACGACGCACGTCGTAACCGGCCATCTCCAAGGGCCGAGCGGCGCGGGAGGGCAAGTTGCCGGTCCAGCTGAGGGGGGCATCGGGGCCGTCTCGGCGGAAGAGCTCGGTGATGGTGAAGGCGGTGGAATCGGGCCCCGTCTGCAGGTCCTCCACGGCCGCAACCTCGCTCACCCGCACCTGGTCGCCGCTGCGGGCGCAGTGCACGACGATGTCGACGGCCTCGCTCACCAGGGAGTTGAGGGCCGACATGGGCAGCTCGCTGCCGGTGTCGGCCAGCTGGCAGATGAAGCGGAGGCGGGTGAGGGCCTGGCGGGCGGACCCGGCGTGGATGGTGGTGAGGCCCTTGACCCCCGAAGACAGCGTGAGCAGCAGGGGCAGCGCCTCTCTGTCTCTGACTTCTCCCACTATTGCTATGTCGGGCGCCATGCGCAAGAAGCCGGCCACCAGCCGGCGCAGGTCGACCTCCTTGCGGTCGGCGCGGGGCGGGCGGGTCTGCATGTGGGCCACATTGGGCAGCGGCACGTCGGCCTCGAAGACCTCCTCGGCGATCACCACCCGCAGCGAGGGGTCGAGCTCGGCCGCACAGCACGACAGGAGGGTGGTCTTGCCGGACCCGGGGGCACCGGCCATCACCATGGACAGCCGGGCCCGCACGCACGCCCGCAGGAAATCGGCCACGTCGGGGCCGAACATGTCCCGCTCCACAAGCTCCTCCAGCGAGCGGAAGGCGACGCCGGTGAACAGTCGATTCTAGTATGTGAGCATGAAACGATCCGCTATCTACACCCGCCTGTCAAAGGATCGTCCGGAGGAACGGAGCAGGGCAGACCAGGAAGCCGACTGTACGGCGCTCTGCCGGGCCAAGGGGTTCGAGGTCGTGGCGGTTCACACGGATCTTGAGTCGGGCTACCGGCGAACGGCCCGGCGTCCAGGGTACGAGGCGCTCTTGCGGGATGTGCAGGCGGGCGCCACTGACGCCGTGGTCATTTGGAAACTCGACCGACTGACCCGCCAGGGCATCCGTCAGATCGCCCCGCTGCTCGACGTGCTCGAACAATCGGGCACGATTCTGCTGTCGGTCCACGATCCGATCGACACCAGCACAGCAATGGGCGAGGGAACTTTGGGTTTGCTCGCCTCCGTGGCGAAGCAGGAATCGGAAAACATCAGCGTCCGTACCCGTCGGGCCAAGCTCCATCACGCTGAGAAGGGCCGGCACAAAGACGGCGGTCCGCGGCCTTTCGGTCTCACCAGGGACTGGTCCGCAGTCGTTCCCGAGGAAGCCCGCCTGATCCGCTCCGCCGCGGAGCGCGTCCTCACGGGTGATTCACTCCGCTCCATCGTCCTGGATTGGAACCGCCAGGGCGTGGTCACCAGCACAGGTCGCGGCTGGTCCATCCAGGCGTTGAGAGGGTTGCTCCTTCAGCGTCGGCTGTACGGCGTGCGCGTACACGACGGTCGGGTTGTCGCCAAGGGAACCTGGCCCTCCATCTTGGACGAGGCGACATCTCGGCGCCTTAGTGCAGTGTTGACCGATCCCAAGCGGCGATCCGGACGGCCAGCACACTCCTACTTACTGACAGGCTTCCTTTGGTGCTCGAGATGTGGGGGACGGATGCGTTCGACACATCCGAGCGGTGGCAAGCGGAAGTACACCTGCCCTCCCAAGCCCGACGGGTGCAACGGCATCGCAATCCTGGCCGACGACGCCGAACGTGAAGTGGGGGCACAGATCCTCATCGCGATGGACAGCCCCAGGCTGCGCGAGACGCTCCACGACGATGACGGCGGCGGAGAGGAGTTCACCGTGGCGATAGCCGCCGACGAGATGAAGCTGGAGGAACTCGCGCAGGATTGGGCGGCCAACCGGATCACGCGGCCCGAGTGGCTTGTTGCAAGGGACGCAGTACAGGCACGCCTTGATCAGTCACGGCGCCGCCTGGCCGAAATCGCGGTGAAGCTGCCTTTGGTCCAGGAGGACCTTTCGGGGCGTTGGGAGGACCTGACCTTCGATGAGAAACGTCAGGTGCTGGGGGTAGTCGTCGACTCGATCATCGTGATGCCGGCGACGAGGGGCCGTCACTTCTTCGATCCCACACGGCTGTCGATCAAGTGGCGGTTCTGAGCCCGTCGCAGTATCGACGCCAAGCGGGCGAGCGCTGCGGGCTCTTCGATGCGAGCAGGGAGCCCTTGTTCCGCCCGCGCCGCTACCACGCGAGCATTGCGTTCGTCGAACTGCCCACTGCTCGCAGGCGACCCATCTTCAACCGCCGCCGCGGTCTTGGGGTCGTCCCCGCCGTAAGCCATCAGGCAGGTGAAAGCGGAGGAACGGTCCGTGCTCCCTCTAGGTGAGCGACGCGCTCGCGCAGGTCTGTCACGGCCGTCTCCACCCGCACGACGCCCGCCTCGACGCGGGCCAGGGCGTTGCCGAGGTTGTCGAGCGACTGTGCCACCGTGGCGGCCCGTTCGTGTGCCGCCACCCGGGCTGAGGCTCGGGTGCTGAAGAAGGCCAGCATGGCGGCGAGCGTGGGTGGAGTGGCGGCGATGAACGCCAGCAGCACCGAACCCCTCACGGGTGCTTCCTGAACACGAGCACGTCTTCGTGGGCGATGACGTGCTGCGGTCGCCCGGCGAGGCGCGCCTTCCGTACGTCGTTGAGCTGGAAGAACGACGCCCGGGGGACCAGGTCGTGGCCTCGCACGGCAGCCAGGAGGGCGACGTTGCGCTCGGCCAAGACGAAGCCGCAGGCGACGGCGGCGCCGACCAAGGCGCCGGGAAGGTCGATCAAGGCGCCGTCGCGCCGCCACGGGCGGGCGGTCAGCACGACCACGCCGTCGGCGGTCAGGACGCGAAAAGCGCCGCGCAGCATGTCCTCCATGGCAGTCAGCAGGGGACCGACGCCTCCGTAGGCGAGGTTGGCCCTGTCGGCGGAATAGTGGGTGTCTCGCTTGTGGACCCGCCGGCCGTCGAAGCTCACCTGCCCGTGGGTGGACGAGCCGTACGGCGGCGAGGTGAGCACCAGGGCCACCTGTCCCACCAGCTCGGCCGGCATCAGCGAGGCGAAGCGGCGGCAGTCGCCCACCACAACCTCCGCCTCACCCGGCGCGCCACCAGCGCGGGCGACGGCCACGTTCGCCTCCGCCAGGGCCGCCCAGCGGGGCTCGTACTCGACGCCGAAGCCGTCACGACCGAGACCGGCAGCCTCGACCAACGTCGTGCCGATGCCGCACATGGGGTCGGCCACCACGTCGCCGGGCTGGGTGTAGGTGCCGATGGCCTGCGCAGCCAGCGCGGGCGCCATCTTGCCGGGGTGGCAGGACGACTCGGGTAGGTACCGGCCGCGGCGCTGCTCGCGGCTTGGCCGCTGCGCCACCAGCCACACAGACGATCGGGTCGTCATGGGCACCTCCGGGTGAACACGAGCAGGTCGACATGGCTCAGGCCGCGCCCGCTGCCGGTCCCCGTCGCGGGGTGAGGGCTCGCGGTCGCAGGGCTCGGTCGAGCCCTTCGGCTTCTCGTGGTGGCTTCGGCCCGGCGGTCGGCCGGCGTCGCCCCGTCGGTGTGGAGGTCGAAGGCCATGACCGCCACGACGTGCTGGAAGTAGGCCAGTCCAGCTGAGGCTGCGGCGTTGACGGCTTCGGCCAGCGGGTCACGGTCGCCGTCGGCCGTGCCCCCGAGGGAACCGACGACCAGGACGCCGCCCGAGCGCAGGCGTGGCACCGCCCGCCGACAAAGGACACCGACCTCGTCGGCGGGAAGGGAGTGCGGCTGCAGCGGCGCCAGGCATGACGCCGGGGGCAGGACGATCGCGAGGTCAGCGGTCCCGGTCACCGCATCAGGGGAGACGGGGCGCCGGCCTCGGGATCCAGTGATCGGGGCGACCACGACGCAACGGCCCGCCTCGGTGGCGGCGGCGACCACCTCGGTGCCCTCAGGGGCAAGGTCGACGACGACGCCGCCTGCCGGCGAGTAGGTGACGACGAGACGAGCCGCGAGGTGGCGGCGGATCACCGCGCCGCTGGGCGCCTCGTCCTGGTTGAACAGCCAGACGTCGAGGGGCACGCCCTCGGGGTGGGTGGGGTGGGGCATGGGGGTTGCCCCAGGCCGGGTGCTTGCGCGCGGTCGCCCTCAAACAGCCGCCCAACGACGGCGTTCGTCACAGCGTTCCGCCCCGTATACCTCCCCCATCGACAGAGCGCAGATCCTTGGGTCGGAGCTTCCTGGCCCACGCCGCGACAGTTTCGCGACAACCCCGTGACAGATCTCCAACGCGTCGCCAGCCGCCTCCCCGCGCCCCGGGACGCTCCAAGATTTTTCTCGCGCCGTCCGCCGAGACACGACCGCTCAAGGCCCGAGGCAAAGCCGCAGGCCACGGCGGTGGAACAGATTTGCGACACGCCCGGCGGCCCCCGACGCGTCGTCGATCCGTTGCGGATCTGTCCCGAATCCGTTGGCGCCTCCTGGCCTGCTTGGCGGGCAACCCGCTGACCGATCGAGGAGGCCACCCATGCCGGAGCAGTCCCCCTTCGACGCCCTGGAGTCCACCTTTCGGCTCCTGTGCAAGGGGCCGTCACCCCTCGCCGTGCACGGCCGAGAGCTGGGTCCCCCCTTCCCGTCCCGCCCCATCCCCCTCACCGAGCTCGGCGTCATGCTGCTCCACCCGGCCACGCCCTACCCGGCGCGGGACCGTGCCATCCGCCTGCTGCTCGGCCGGGCCGCCGACCACGGCGGGCGCTGGACGATCGCCCTTGCCGGCGTGCTGCTCCCCGGCCTGCGTGCCGGCCTGGCCTCCATGGCCAAGGCGTGGCCCGGTGGAGCGGCGGACCTGGAGGCCGACGCCCTCGTCGCCCTCATCGAGGCCATCCCCGTCTTCGACCCCTCCGCCGAGCCGGTGGCCGCTCGCCTGGTGTGGCGGGTGACGAGCGCGGCCAGACGGCGCCTAGCCCGGGAGATGGCCGTCACCGGCCGCCAGGTGCCCGGCGCCTGCCCGGCAGAGCCTCACCAGCCCTGGGGCCACCCCGACTTCGTGCTGGGCGAAGCCGTCCGAGCGGGCGTGGTGTCGGTCGCCGAGGCCGAGCTGATCGGCGAGACCCGGCTCGGTTCCACGTCGCTGCACGCCTACGCGCAGGCGAAGGGGGCAGGTGACGGGACGCTGCGGATGCGACGGATGCGGGCCGAGCGGCGCCTGGTGTCGTGGGTGTGGGGGCGAAATGTGTGACGAACGCCTCCTTGGCGCGGCTGTTTGGCGGTGCAGGTCGCTCATCGGTGGTCGGGCCAGCGGGCCAGGCCGAGCTTGCGCACCCGGCCCGACCCTGAAGGAGGAGGTGAGCCATTGCCCTTCGCCCGCCCCGCCCACCGGGGGCGACCCGCCCAGGAAGTCATCTCGATCGAGGAGGACGCAGACCGACATGCGTAGATGCAGGCTCCGATTCATCGCCCCCCTGGCGATGGCATCACTCGCCCTCGTGGTGCTCGGGGCGCCGGCCGCCGTAGCGCAGGCACAGCCCGCCACCCTCGACCAGGTCGTGGACAACGCCCGGGGCTGGGTCATGGGACTGCTGGCCGGGCTGGCCACGCTGTTCCTCGTCATCGGCGGCGCCCGCTACGTCATGGCCGGCGGCGACCCCAGCCAAGTCGAGAGAGCCAAGGTGACCATCAAGTCGGCCCTGGCCGGCTACGCCCTCGCGCTGCTGGCACCGGTGATCCTTTCGGTGCTGCGCGGCATCGTCGGCGGATGACCAGTCCGTCCCGGCGCCTCCTGGCCGCTGCCGGCCTCGTGGTCATCGTGGCCCTCGGCTCGAGTGTGCCGCCTGCGTTCGCACAGGTCGACAGCCCGGCGCCGACGACCACCAGCATCCCGACGGCGCCCACCACGGCGCCGAGCGTCGCCGACCCCTTTGGTGGCTGGTCCACCACCACGCTGCCCCCGCCGGGCGGTGAGGACACCGGAACCATCGCCGACGACCGGCCCGGCTTCTTCGACTTCGCCGGCAAGGTGCGCAGGGCGGTCAACGGTTGGTTCCGCGGCCTGGTCGAGGACGCCCTCGACCCGGTGCTCAACCTGGTCGGGCGCACCATCTTGTCCACGCCCGACTTCACCGGCCCGGGCCGGGTGCGCGACCTGTGGCTGGTGTCGTGGGGCATCGCCAACGGCATCTTCGTTTTGTTCATCGTGGCCGCCGGGGTGATCGGCATGGGCTACGAGAGCCTCCAGAGCCGCTACGCGGTCAAGGAGCTGCTGCCCCGCCTTGCGCTCGCCTTCGTGGGCGCCAACGCCAGCCTCTTCCTCGCCCACCTGGCCATCGGCATGGCCAACGCCCTCTCGCAGGCCTTCATGGGCGAGGGGGTGAGCGGCGACGGCGCGGTGGCCACCATGCGCGCCCTGGTCGTGGCCGCCATGGCCGGGGGAGGCATCTTCGTCACCCTCATCGCCATCGTCGTGGTGGTCCTCGCCCTCGGCCTGGTCGGGGTCTACGTGGTGCGGGTGTGCACCATGGTCGTGCTGGTGGGCGCCGCCCCGCTGTTCCTGGCTGCCCATGCCCTGCCCCAGACCGAGGGGGCGGCCCGGCTGTGGTGGCGGGCCCTGTTGGGCTGCCTCGGGGTCCAGGTGGGCCAGGCCCTGGTGCTCATCACCGCCGTGCGGGTGTTCTTCGACGCCGACGGGCGGCGCTCCATGGGCCTTCCCGGTGGCCCGCTCATGGACCTGCTGGTCGTGGGCTGCCTGTTCTGGCTGCTCCTGCGCATCCCCTCCTACGCCGGGCGCCTGGTGTTCAACACCCGCCCCAACGTGGCCCTCACCGTCGCTCGGCATTACACGATCAGCCGGGGCCTGCACGCGGCGAGGACGGCGGCGACGGCCGCGGCCGTATGACCGGCGTGCGCATCCCCGCCGACGTCGATCGCGAAGACCGCCTGCTGGCCGGTCTCACCGCCCGCCAGCTCGCCTACCTGGCCGTCGGCGGCCTGGCCCTGGCCGGGGCGTGGAGCGCCACCCGCGCCGTGGTCCCCCTGCCGGTGTTCGCCGTGGCCGCCTCGCCCCTGGCGGCGCTGTTGGCGGTGGTGGCCCTCGGCCGGCGCGACGGCATGGCGGCCGATCGCCTGGCCCTGGCCTTCGT
>PJQG01000090.1:40975-64690 GCA_002861595.1 Actinomycetota bacterium | reverse complement strand
GCGCCGTTATGTCGCGCCCTCCGAGCTCCAGAACGCCCGCCGAGCCGTCGATCTGTTGGCGGCTGCATCGCACAGCGCCGGTGAGCACGATCAATCACATGCGCGATAGCTGCACCCAGTCGGTCGCCGTTCACGCCACCGGTGCTCGTCGTAGCCTCTCGGCACCACGTTGCCGATCGTCTGGCGAAGCCGGCGTGCGCGCGCCTACGCCAGGCCCGCCGGCTGGTATGACTGCGGCATGAGCACAGTGTCCGCTGTCGAGGCGGACAGCCTCATCGCCGAACTGGTGGCCACACCCGAGGGGAGGGCCGATCCCTACCCTCGTTACGCCGCCCTCCGGGAGATCGCTCCGGTGCACCGCAGCGGCTTCGGTTTCTGGGCCCTCACCCGGTACGAGGACTGCCAGCAGCTCCTGCGCCACCAGGGGGTGGGAAAGGACTTCTCCGGCGCCGCCAGTTCACTCGGCCTGAGCCCGGAGCAGCAGGCCGCGCAGGACCGCTTCCGCAACGACCACTCGAACATGTTGACGAGCGATCCTCCCGACCACACGCGGCTGCGGGGGCTGGCCAGCCGGGCGTTCACCCCCAGGACTTTGGAGACGCTGCGCAGCCGGATCGTCGCACTGGTCGACGAGCTGCTCGACGGGTTCGGCGAGGGAGAGGTCGAAGTCATGGACGCGCTCGCCTTCCCGCTCCCGGTCACGGTGATCGGCGAGATGCTCGGTGTTCCTGCCGAGGACCGCCCCGGGCTCCGCCCTCTGGTGCGGGCGGTGACGGCGGTGCTCGAGCTGGCCATCACCCCCGAGGCTCTGGCCGAAGCCACTGCCGCCGACATCAGCCTGGGCGAGTACTTCGGAGCTCTGGTCAAGGAGCGCCGGTCGCACCCTCGGGACGACCTGCTCACCAAGCTGATCGAGGCCGAGGACCAGGGCGACCAGCTCACCGAGGGCGAGCTGATCTCCACCGCCATCCTGCTGTTCGCCGCCGGCTTCGAGACCACCACCCACCTCATCGGCAACGGGTTGCTGGCGCTGCTGCGCCATCCGGACCAGCTGGCCCGGCTCCGGGCCGACCGCACGCTCGTGAGGGGGGCGGTCGAGGAGCTGCTCCGCTTCGACAGCCCGGTCTAGATCGCCCTGCGGACCGCTTACGTGGACCTCTCGATCGGGGGCCGGCGGATAGAGGCCGGAAGCACGGTCCTGGCTCTGCTGGGCGCGGCCAACCGGGACCCGAACCGCTTCGGTGATCCCGAAAGGTTCGACGTGGGACGGGACGAGGGGCCGCCGATGAGCTTCGGCTCCGGGATCCACTTCTGCCTCGGTGCGGCTCTGGCCCGCCTGGAGGGACAGATCGTGCTCGACCGCCTCCTCGACCGCTTCCGGACCATGGAGCTGACCGGCGCGCCGGCGGTCTACCGCGACAGGCTGACCCTTCGCGGCCTGGTCGACCTGAAGATCCACTTCGGTCGCTGAGCCCGTTCCGGCCCACGCGTCGCCGATGGGCCCGGTTGCCCAGCGCTTCGACCGGGTATCGGGCCGGTGATGCACCGTTGGAACCGGCTGGCCCACGCGGTCACCCATCACGCGGGATCGGCAACGGCGTTTGCCGCCCTGGTCGTGCTGTTCGTGGCCTGGTTGGCCTGGGGCGTCCTCGGCGGCTTCCCCCGCTCGTGGAGCTCGCGGTAACGGTCGGGTTCCCCCTGGCGGACCGTCGCCTTGCTGATGCTCATCCAGCACGCGCAGAACCGGGAGGCTCGGGCGACCCACCTCAAGCAGAACGAGTTGCTGCTGTCGCTGGAGCAGCCCGACCCCGAGGTGGTGGACGCCGAGGTGCGGCCCGATTCGGAGCAGCAGCAGCTGCGTGACGAGCACCTCCGTCGGGGTCGGGCCAGGTCCGGCTCCTAGGATCGACGCACATGAGCGAACTGGAACTCGACCAGCGGCCGGTCACCACCACCGACGAGGGCGACCACGACCGCTACGCCCACTGGGTGCTGCCGGCCAGCGCGGTCACCGAGGCCCTGGTGATGGGTACCCCGGTGGTGGCGCTGTGCGGGAAGGTCTGGACGCCCAGCCGCGATCCGAAGCGGTATCCGGTGTGTCCCACCTGCGAGGAGATCCGCCTCGCCCGCTTCCCCGGTTCGTCGGGCTCCTGAGCCGCAGAGTCGTTCCGCCGCCGGCGTGACCTCAGGGGCCCGGCGCCAGCCAGCCCCGTTCGGTCAGCTCAGCCACCATGCGCCGGTAGCTGTGCTCGAGGGGCTCGCGCTCCTCGGCCAGCGGCTCCACCGGCTCACCCGGCGCTCCCATGGCGGCGGCGGCCGAGGCCAGGTCCGGATGCAGCGTGCCGGCGGCGGCGAGAATGCAGGCGCCCCGGGCGGTGGTGGCGTCCGCGCGGGCCACCAGCGGCACGCCGAGCACGGTCGCCCTGATGGCGTTCCAGACCCGGCTGGTGCTCCCCCGGCCCGTGGTCGATATCCGACCCTCGGCCGGTGCCCCGAGCCGGGCCAGGTGCTCGTATCCCAGGCGCTCCACGAAGGCCACGCCTTCGAGCGCGGCTCGGTACCGGTCCACACCGCCGTGCCCGTCGTCCAGCACGAAGCCCTCCGCGTCGCCGGCCACGAACGGGAACCGCTCACCCCGACCCACCAGGGGATAGGCAACGCTGCGCGCCGGCCCGTGGCGAAGAGCCTCGCGGTCCAGGGACTTCAGGTCCCGCCCGGGGAACCAGGAGCTGAGCACCGAGCCTCCGGTGTTGGAAGCACCTCCCGGCAACCACCAGCCCAGAGGATGTCGGTGGCTGTACACCGCCCCGGTGGAGTCGGCCACCAGGTCGGGGCTGGCCCCCTTGAGGACCAGAGTCGTCCCCAGGACCGACACGAACCGGCCGGGCGAGTCGGCGCCCGCCGCCAGCTGCGCGGCGCACGCATCGGTCGTGCCCAGGCGGACGTGGCAGCCCCGGGGCAGCCCGGTGGATCCGGCCGCCTCGGCGCTCACCGTCCCGACGGCGGTGGCCGGCGGCATCACCTCGGGGACGAGGTGGAGAGGGATCCCCAGCGCCGACAGCGCCCGAATAGACCACTCGAGGTTCAGCGGGTCGTAGCCACTCTTGAGGGCAGAGCTCCAGTCGGTGGGGACCAGTCCGCCCACGAGCTGTGCCACGACCACGTCCGAAGCGTGCGCGAGGCGTGCGGCGCGGGAGCAGGCGCCGGGCTGGGCGGCCAGCCAGCCCCACTTGGCCAGTCCGGAGAACGGCTGGACCCGCAGCCCCAGAGCGGTCCACCGGCCGGTGTCGGCCGCCTGGGCCTTCTCCGCCTCACGCGTCGCCCGCTGGTCGGCATAGGTGAGGGCGGGGCCCAGCGGTGCCCCGCGGGCGTCGACGGCCACGACGGTTCCCGAGGTGGCGCAGACGCTAAGAGCCACCACCCGGTGGGACCGGCGGGCCAGCGCCGAGGTCAGCTTCCGGAGGGCTCCCTCCACCGCCGGCCACCAGGTTCGCGCGTCCTGCTCCACCCAGCCCGGGCGGGGGGAACACGGCGGACTCAGCCGCGTCGTGCTCTCGGCGTGGATCTTTCCGTCACCGCCGGCCGCCACCGCCCGCACGGCGGCGGTGGCGAGGTCGACGCCCACGACCAGGTCCACCGCCGAAGGGTAGGACCGCCGCTACGGCCCTCGGCGACCTGCTCCTGCTCGTGCGGCCGCAGCGGCTGGTCTCACCGGCGCCGGCCCTTCCGACGTGCACTGCGACCGCCATCCCCGCCGAGGCTGCAGCCACCACTTGGCAAAGCCGCGGGGATCAGGACCCGGGGTGCGGTTGCATGGACTCGGCCAGGGAGATCAGCTGGTCCCTGCCGAGGTCGCCCCAGACGGTGAGCACCAGCTCCTCGGCCAGCGCCCACAGCTGTGACTTGCCCCAGAGCTCGGGAATGCGGGTGGCGAGCTCTGCCGGCGCGCCGGCCAGGGCAACCTTCTCCGGGGCCGGCCTTCCCAGCTCCTGGTCCGCCGAGTACCCGGTGGGGTCGGCCCAGGCCGTGGCGCCGGCACCGGCGCCCCGCAGGCGGGTGAGCCGGGCTCGGGCCATCAGCGGGCGGTTCGGCTCACTGCGACGCCGGTGTAGGCGACCCACACGAGGAGCAGGGGCAGCGAGATGAGGGCGGCGGCGCCGAGCGCCGGGTTCAGCGTGAGGCAGCCGATGCCCGATGCAACGAGAGCTGCGGCAGCGGCGGCGGTGGCTGTGGTTGCCATGCGAGCGCCTATGAGGCGCGACGAGCGGAAGATGCCGATGCTGGCGGCGATCATGACGGCGAAGGCGAGCATCTGCAGCCCGTCGATCCGGTTGACGGCGTCGAACCGCGCGTCCGTCGTCGTGTCGTCAACGGGTAGCAGCGTGGCACCTGGCCGCACGGAGATCCGTGCGTGCACTTCGGATCCTCGTTCGCCGCGGATCGCGCCCTGCATCTCAATCCAGGACGCCGAGTCGTTGGCCGCCGGGTCGCGCTCTTCGGGAAGCTCTCCGACCTGTTGTTAGAGTTTGTCCCACCACGAGGCCCAGGAGGTCCTATTGGCGCTGCTCGACCCGAATCGCTCGCTCTGGGTTGCCACCACGGACACCACCGACTACGCGCCGTTGACGGGCGAGCACGACGTCGATGTAGCCGTCGTCGGCGGCGGCATCACCGGGCTCACCGCCGCGCTGCTGCTGTTGCGCCGCGGCGCTTCCGTCACTCTGCTCGAGGGATCGAGGATCGCGGCCGGGACCACGGGCTATACCACCGCGAAGATCACCTCGCTCCACTCCCTCACGTACGCGCAGCTCGTGAAGGAAAAGGGGCCCGAGAAGGCGCGGCTGTACGGCGAGGCGAATCAGGCGGCGATCGAGCAGATCGCAACCCTCGTGGAGGAGCTCGGCATTGACTGCCAGCTGAGACGAGCGCCTGCGTTCACCTACACCCTCGACCCCGCTCAACGACAGGCGATAGAGGACGAGGTCGCGGCGGCTGAGTCGCTTGGGCTGCCGGCCACGTTCACGACGGAGACAGACCTGCCGTACGGGGTGGCGGCTGCGGTCCGCTTCGACAACCAGGCGCACTTCCACCCTCGGCAGTACGCCCTCGTCCTGGCCCGAGCGATCGAGGCGGCCGGCGGGCGGATCTTCGAGCACTCGCGGACGGTGGACATCGACGAGGGCGGCGGCGTCGTCGTCGTGCGAACCGAAGACGGGGAGGTGCGTGCGCAGGCAGCGGTGGTGGCGACGCTCCTGCCCTTCCTGGACATCGGCGGCTTCTTCGCCAAGGCGCACCCGTCGCGTTCCTACGCGCTCGCGGCGCGCTGTCGGGGCGCCGTGCCGCAGGGGATGTACATCTCGGTGGACTCGCCCACGAGGTCGATCCGGCCGGTTGACCTCGATGGTGCGCCCGGCCTCGTCCTCGGAGGCAGCAGCCACAAGCCTGGCGACGCGGACGATACCGAGGGTTACTACCGCGACCTGGAGGCGTGGGCGCTCGAGACGTTCGACGTCGAGGCGGTGGAGCAGCGGTGGTCGGCTCAGGACTACGTGACCATCGACCAAGTGCCCTATATCGGCCGCTGCCCTCGCACCGACCGCGTCTTCGTGGGCACCGGCTACAAGAAGTGGGGGATGACCGGTGGCACCGTGGCCGGCATGATCGCCGCCGACCTCATCTCTGACCGCGACAACCCGTGGGTCGGGGTGTTCGACGCCACCCGCGTCGGCGACAGGCAGGCGGCAAAGAGGTTCGTGAAGGAGAACGCGCAGGTGGGAGCGCACTTCGTGAAGGACCGCGTCCAGCGGCTGCGAGCGGGTGACGCCGCCGACGTGGCGCCCGGCGACGGCGGCGTCGTCAGGATCGACGGGAAGGCGGTGGGGGTGTACCGCGATCCTTCCGGCGAGCTTCAGGCGGTGAGCGTCACCTGCACCCACATGGGCTGCACGCTCAATTGGAACCGAGCCGAGAAGTCATGGGACTGCCCCTGTCATGGCTCCCGGTTCACCAGCAGCGGTGAAGTGATCGAGGGCCCTGCGACCCAAGCCCTCGAGCGGGTGACCGTCGACGGGAGCGACTGAGGCCAACGGAACGACGAGTTGGTGTTGCCTCCGGAGCTGTCGGATCGCCGCAGCGCGATCAGCCCGTTGCACGAGCCGGTTCGCGGCGCGCTGTACTCGCCGCCCGTGCCCCAGCCCTGGTGGAAGTCGGCGGTGATCTACCAGATCTACCCGCGCAGCTTCTGCGATACGACGGGCGACGGAGTGGGGGACCTGGAAGGGATCCGCCGGCACCTGGACCACCTGGAATGGCTGGGCGTCGACGCCCTCTGGCTGTCGCCGTTCTTCACCTCGCCCATGAAGGACTTCGGCTACGACGTCGCCGACTACTGCGACGTCGACCCGCTGTTCGGGACCTTGGCCGACTTCGACCGCCTGGTCGAGCACTGCCACGCCCGCGGCATGCGGCTGCTGATCGACTGGGTGCCCAACCACACGAGCGACCAGCACCCCTGGTTCGTCGAGTCCCGTTCCTCCCGAGACAATCCCAAGGCCGACTGGTACTGGTGGCGCGACGGGTCGCCCCACGTCCCGCCCAACAACTGGGTCGCCGCCTTCACCGGCGAGCCGGCCTGGACCTGGGACGAGAGCCGCCAGCAGTGGTACCTCCACATGTTCCTGGCCGAGCAACCGGACCTGAACTGGTGGAACCCCGAGGTGGTGGAGGCCATGCACACCACGCTGCGCTTCTGGCTGGACCGTGACGTCGACGGCTTCCGAATGGATGTGGTGCACCTGCTGGGCAAGGACCGCGCCTTGCCGGACCTGCCGTCCGACGCTCGGCGCACCAACGTGGCCCACGACTACCCTCGCACGCACGAGCTCCTGCGGGGGATCCGCAAGGTGCTCGACGGCTATCCCGGCGACCGGATGATCGTGGGCGAGGTGTACATCCTGGACACCGCCCGGGTGGCCACCTACTACGGCCGCGGGGACGAGCTGCACCTGGCGTTCAACTTCCCGCCTCTCTACGCGGCGTGGGAGGCCGACGCGTGGCGGGCCGAGGTGGACCGGGTGGTGGAGGAGTTCGACCCGAGAGACGCCTGGCCCACCTGGGTCCTCTCCAACCACGACAACCCCAGGCACCGCAGCCGGTACGGATCAGAATCCCGGGCGCGGGCGGCCGCTGTCCTCCTGCTCGGTCTGCGGGGCACGCCGTTCCTCTATGCCGGCGAGGAGCTGGGGCTCGAAGACGCCCTCATCCCGCCCGAGCGCGAGGTCGACCCCGGTGGTCGCGACGGCTGCCGGGCGCCACTGCCCTGGACCAGGGCTCCCGGCCACGGCTGGGCGGTCGAGGAACCATGGCTGCCCTGGCCGCCCCAGGCGGCGGAGCACAGCGCCGAGGCCGAGCGTGAGGACCAGGCGTCGATGCTGCATCTGTACCGGCGACTGCTGGCCGCCCGGCGTGGCTCGTCTGCGCTGCGCCGTGGGTCCTTCTCCTGGCTAGAGGCACCGGCCGGGGTGCTCGCCTTCGAGCGCCGGGCGGGGGAGGAGCGGCGATTGGTGCTGGTCAACTTCGAAGCGGCGCCGGCGCCGGCCGCGGTGGCCGAGGGGCTCGAGGTCGAAGTGGCGAGCGACGGGGCCGGCGAGGGTCGCACCTTCTCGGGCGAGCTGGGGCCCGACCAGGCGGTCGTGCTTCGCCCGGCTCCGGGCGTCGCTGGAGGGGCGGCGGGGTAGAGCGAACCGACCGCTCACGAGGAGACCGCTTTTCCCGTTCGCTTTCACCAGGACCGCCTCGGCAAGCAGGTCCACCTGCTCGGGCTTCGAGACGGTCGGGTCGAGAATGAGCTCGTCGACTCCGATTTGGGCATACGCCTCGACTGCGCCGGTGAGTGATTCGACTGGCCGCAAGGCACTCCCGGCGATCATCTCCGCGACATCGCTACCCATCACCTGGTAGTAGTCGAGCAGGTAGCGGCGCGAGTCTTCGGCTCGAGGCGGAGCTCCCGGTGCCTGCGGGGAGATCGACCTGCGCGAATGGGGCCCGTCCACCCCGCTCGTAGCCCTGTGCGGCTACAAGCGGGATGGGTGGCTGCCGTTGGGAGCCGTTCAGAAGGGCGGGGGCTGGGTAAAGGGGAGAAAACCGGAGGAGAGAACATGCATCCCCTACGCCGCACCCTCGCCCTCGCCCTCGCCCTCGTCGCCGTGCTCCCCGTCGTCGCCGGCGCGTGCTCCGACGACGACAATGATGGCGAGCCGGAGATCGAAGCCCCCGACGTCGAGGTCAACCCCGACAACGACACCAACGACGGGCCGTAGCGGCCACAGCTACCGAGGTCTCCTCGGGTGGCCGCCGTTTCAGAGCCAGATGTCCGTGCACTGACAGCCGAGGGGTCAGTCGCCTTCGTCGTTGATCTCGTTGTCTCCAATGCGGTCCTCACCTGCATCGTCGCCGCATCCGGCTGCCCCGAACACCAACGTGGCGGCGAGAAGGGCGGCGAGGACTCTCTTCACGGGCCTCATGGCCTCTTCGTACCCCGATGCCCCGGTGTTACTCGACAACTTCTCTTGCCCGTCCGAGCGGTGGGCGTCCGCGCCACACGCGCTGGAGGGCTAGAGGTCGACGCCCGGGCCGCCTGTCCCCTGGCCATGACGCCTGCGTACCGTCGCTCCGACTGCCGCCTACGCTCCCGCAGTGGCTGACTTCGACCCGACTGCCTACGGCGCTTCTGGCATCGCCGACGAGTACGACGACCTGTACCGCGACCACTGGGAGACCGACGCCGCGGTCGAGTCCCTTGTTCAGCTCGCCAACGGCGGAGCCGTCCTCGAGCTCGGCATTGGCACCGGGCGGCTGGCCATTCCGTTACTGGGGAGGGGCGTTGAGGTCCACGGCGTCGACGGGTCAGTCGAGATGGTGTCGAAGCTGCGGGAGAAACCGGGTGGCGATCGGATCCCCGTTGTCGTCGCCGACTTTGCCCACGCTGATGCCGGTCGAGGATTCGCCCTCGTGGTCCTGGCGGTGAACACCATCTTCGCCCTGCCGGACCAGCAGGCGCAGGTGGAGTGCTTCCGCAATGCTGCCCGCCACCTCGCCCCATCCGGGCGCTTCGTGATCGAGGCATGGGTGCCCGACCTCGGCGGGTTCCGGCACAACCGGCTGGTGCGGTCACGAATCCTGCGGTCCGACAAGATGTCGATCGAAACGGCTGAGCTCGACCCGGTCGCGCAGACCATCCGCACGACTCAGGCGGTGTTCTCCAATGGATCGGTTCGGCTGTACCCGGCCAATCACCGGTACGCGTGGCCGGCTGAGCTCGACCTCATGGCGCAATTGGCGGGATTGCAAAGGGAGGAGCGGTGGGCGGACTGGAGCCGCTCCCCGTTCACGGCCGACAGCCGGGCCCACGTCACCGTGTACCGCCTGAGCGGGTAGGCGGATGTTGCTCCTCAGGATGCCGATCACGACGGGGTCAGCCGGTTCGACGGCGGCGCGGGCCTGGTCGGGCGGGACGACGAGGGGACCGTCGAAGGTCGGTGCGGTGCCCGCCTGGCGTGGGGACGTCGTCCATGGCTTGCTCCTTGGCGGGCGACGCAGGCGGTACCCCCGCGCCTACGACTGTCACGGCGGCGACGCCGGGTCGTGAGGCCGGTCCTACCCTCGGTTCTGGGCAGGTGGACGAGAAGCGGCCACCGCCTCGCCACCGCCTGAGAAGGCCCGGATGAGCTCGGAGAACTCCACTGGAGCGCTGTACGTGACGGTGTGCGGTGCACCAGGGATGACCGCCAGCCGGGCCAGTGGCAGCAGGTCGGCGATTCGCTCGGCCCAAGACCGCGTCGAGATGGTGTCGAGCTCGCCCCGAACGACAAGCGTCGGAACCGCGACCTGACCGACCTTGTCCTCGATGTGGTCGAGGAGGAAGCTGCGCATCAGACGGACCGGTCGCACCACTCCGAGCTCGAGCGCTTCTCGTGCGAGGATGATGTTCAGGGACGGCGGCTCCCGGATCACGTTTCGCAGCCAGCGCCCGTATTGTCGAGTGACGGTTCGCGCCTCCGGGTCGAACGTGGGCGCCGTCAGGACCGCTCGGCGCACCAGATGCGGGTAGCGAAGAGCGAGGTCGACCACGGTTTGACTGCCCACCGAGTGACCGACGACGACAGCAGCCTCCAGTCCTGAGGCCGACATGTAGGCGGCCAGCGCATCGCTCAGGCCGGTCACGTCCTGCGCCGCCTTGGAGACCGGGCTGGCCCCGAACCCCGGGAGGTCGGGGAGGAAGACGCGGCACGATCCCACCAATCGCTCCGCGGTGGGGACGAAGTAGCGGCTCGAGATGAGCCCATGGACAAGAACCACCGCCGGCGCGCTCTGCTGGGATGCAGAGACTCGGGCGTGCAGGCGCAGGCCGCCGATGTCGGTCCGGGTGCTCCTCAGGCTTCTCGACGGCATCGAGGCCGCACTCGCTCCCGGTGTCCGGCGGTCAGCCACCCTTGACGGCTCGGTCGGCGGGCAACGAGGCGAAGCGCTCAGTCGGCCTCAGCCATGCCCGGATCCGCGCCAGCTCGGCCGTCTCGCGCTGGCAACGGGCGCAGCGAGCGACATGGGCGCCGACGTCGCCGACGATCTCCCCATCGAACCATGCCGCCAGGTCCAGGCTACGGGGGTGGGACCTGGAGGGCATGCGCATCCACGAGTCATTTCCCGGAACACCGGGCACGGAAACGCCAACCTCCTCGACGCTCGCCACCACCTCCCCGGGGGAGATCCCGGATCATCGTAGGTGGGACGCAGCGATGTGGGTAGGAGTCAGCGAACGTGCTGCAGCGGAGGGTTCCGCAGGGAGGTTTCTCATGGCCGGACGGGTTGTGGTGGTGACAGGAGCGTCAGCCGGGATCGGACGCGCCGCCGTGCGTGCGTTCGCCGAAGGCGGTGACGACGTCGCGCTGCTGGCACGGGGCGAGGCGGGGCTGCAGGCGGCGGCCAAGGAGGTGGAAGCGGCGGGAGGCCGTGCAGTGGTGGTGCCGACCGATGTTGCCGACCACGAGCAGGTCGAGGCCGGGGCCGAGGTCGTCGAGCGCCAGCTCGGGCCCGTCGACGTGTGGGTCAACAGCGCCTTCAGCTCGGTGTTCGCACCGATCTGGGACATCAGGCCCGAGGAATTTCGTCGCACCACCGACGTCACCTACCTGGGCTTCGTCTGGGGCACCACCGCCGCTCTGCGTCGTATGCGGCCCCGCAACCGAGGCACCATCGTCCAGGTCGGCTCGGCGCTGGCCTACCGAGGCATCCCGCTGCAGTCGAGCTACTGCGGGGCCAAGCACGCCATTCAGGGCTTCACCGAGTCGGTCCGTTGCGAGCTGCTCCATGAGCGGAGCGACGTCCGGATCACCATGGTGCAGTTGCCGGCGGTGAACACGCCGCAGTTCAGCTGGGTGCTGTCGCGGCTGCCACGCCACCCGCAGCCCGTCCCCCCGATCTACCAGCCCGAGGTCGCGGCCAGGGCCATCGTGCATGCCTCGCTTCATCCCGAGCGACGCGAGTACTGGGTGGCGGGGAGCACCGCGGCCACCCTGATCGCCAATGCCGTGGCGCCCGGGCTGCTCGACCGCTACCTGGCCAGGACCGGGTTCGATGGCCAGCAGACCGATCAACCCGCCTCCCCAGAGCGCCCCGCCAACCTCTGGGAGGCGGTGGACGACCGCGACGACCATGGCTCCCACGGCGCCTTCGACGACCGCTCCCATGCCCACAGCGCCCAGTGGTGGGCCACAAGCCACCGCCGTCTGCTGGCCGGGGTCGGCGCCGCCGCCGCGGCTGTGACCGCGGCTGTCGCCCGACGATGAGCGCACGCGCGCCATTCGCCCGTCGACGACGGCGTCAACGAGATCAGAACACGTGGCGGTACATGGCACAGCCCCGGCAGACATCGGGCGGCTCGTCGGTCAGGAGCTGGGCCCGGAGGTCGCGCAGGGAGGCGCCATGCCACACCGCGCCCATCCCCTCGTCGGCGTGCCCCACCGTGGCCCGGTCCACTCCCATGATCATGCAGCACGGCTGCACCGCGCCGTCGTGCATCACGTAGGTCGAACGCCAGGGCCAGTCGCACCCGGGCTGACCGGGGCGACGCCGACCCCCGTCCCCCTCGTGGTCGGGGAGGCGCAGCGTGACGCCGAGCTCGGCGGCGACGTCGACCGCCTCTCCGAACGCCTCTGCCGCCCGGCCCCGGTCGCCGTGCCACAGCGCCTCCGCCGCGGTGTAGTCGCGGATCTCCTGGTAGCTGCCGGCCGGGTCGGTGTCGCTGAAGTCATGGGACAGGTTCTGCACGCGCACGTCGTCGATGCCCCAGCCGGCAACCAGGCGGACGAGCGCCGGCAACTCGGCCACGTTCGAGCGCTGGGCCACGAACACGACCTGCACGCGGGGGCGCGCGGTGCGCCGCTCCTGTTTCTCGTCCATGAGGCCCACCACGTTGGTGGCCACCCGGTCGAGGTGAGCACCGTCACGGATTGCCTCGTAGGTCGCCGAGGTGGCACCGTCCAGCGACACGTGCAGCCACTCGAGCCCGGCGTCGATGAGAGCGCCGGCCTTGGCCCGGGTGAGGAGGGTGGCGTTGGTGTTGAAGCCGACCTTGGCCCCCCGCTCCGTGGCGTACCGGACCATGGCGACGAGGTCCGGCGCCAGCAACGGCTCGCCCAGCCCTTGCAGGGTGACCCGCTCGAGCCCAGGTAGCTGGTCGACCAGGCGGGTGAAGGTGCCGAGGCTCATGCTGCCCGCCACCCGGTTGACCGGGGGGCGGTAGCGCACCAGGCACATCCGGCAGCGCAGGTTGCAGGCGGCGGTCACCTCGACCTGCAGCTCCTTGGGCAGGGTGGGCGGCGTCGCCGCCGGGCTCACGGCCAGGAGGTCTCCGTCGCCGGCGTCACGATCAGCTCCCGGACCTCGAAGCCCGGAGGTTGCGAGAGCGCGAAGACCACGGCGGCGGCCACGTTCCGGGGTGGGGCCAGCTCGGCGTCCGGGCCCGGCTTGTATTGAGCCTCGCGGTTGTCGAAGAAGGCGGTCTGCATCCCTCCGGGTACGAGCAGCGTGACGCCGACCTGTCCGCCCACCTCGAGGGCGAGCGCCCGGGTGAAGCCGACCACTGCGAACTTCGACGCGCAGTAGGCGGTGGCGTCGGGCAGTGCCCGCAGCCCGAGGGTGGAGGCCACCGTCACGACCCGACCGCGCCTTTCGATGAGCGACGGCAGCGCGGCGCGCACCGTCGCCACGGTGCCGAGCAGGTTCACCCCCACCACCCGTTCCCAGGCATCGGGCCTGACGTCGGCCAGTTTCCCGCAGGCGTCGATGCCGGCGGCGGTCACGACCGCGTCGATGCCGCCGACCCGCTCGGCCACGCTGCGAACGGCGTCCTCGGTGGAGCGGGTGGCGGCCACGTCGATCTTCTCGAACTCCACCTCGTGGACGGGGTCTCGCAGGTCGAGCACGACGGGCCGGCCGCCGGCACCGAGCACGGCCTCGACGACGGCTGCGCCGAGCCCCGAGGAGCCTCCGGTGACCACCACGGTTCCCATCGCCGATGCCGCCGGCCTCTCAATCGCCTCCACGGGCAGCCTCCTTCACCAGTCGGGATGTCGAGCGGCCCTCCAGGTACGGCAGGACCACGGTTTGGCCGCCCCACCCGGCCAGGACCGACGCCTCGGGGAGGGTGGCGAGCGAGTAGTCGCCGCCCTTGGCGAAGATGTCGGGTCGGAGCCGGTCGAGGGCGGCGGCGGGCGTGTCCTCGCCGAAGACGTGGACGGCGTCGACACAGCCCAGGGCGAGCAGCACTGCGGCGCGGTCCTCCTGGCTCTGCAGCGGTCGAGTCGGTCCCTTCAGCCGGCGCACGGAGTCGTCGGAGTTCAAGAGCACGACCAGGCAGTCGCCCAGCCGGCGGGCCGCCTCCAGCACCGAGACGTGGCCGGCGTGCAGCAGGTCGAAGCACCCGCCGGTGGCGACCACGGTGCCGCCGGCGGCCTTGATCCGCCGGGCCGGGGCGAGGGCGTCGTCGTCGACGAGGTCGGGCGCCCGCAGGTCGATCTCGCCGGTGGCGAAGCGCAGGGCGCCGGCCCCGCCGGCGGCCACGAAGGACGTAGCCAGCCCGACGGCGGCGATGACGGCCTCGGAGGGCAGTGCGCCGTCGGCCAGGAGCTGCGCGCAGGCGGAGGCAAAGCGGTCGCCGGCGCCACACGGGTCACCCGACGCCGCGTGCACGGCCGGTGCCACCAGCGGGGGGTCGTCGCCCTCGACGAGCAGTGCGCCCTGCGAGCCGAGAGTGATGGCAACGGCCCGTGCCTCCCAACGGGAGCGGAGGCCGCGGGCAGATCCGGTGACCTCGGCCAACGACGACGTCGGGTCGCACCCCGCCTCGGAGCGGTTGGGGGTGGCCAGGCGGGCACCGGGCACGGGGGGAGCGCCTCGCCGGTGCGGATCCCAGACGACCGGCCGGCGAAGGGCGGCGTCGGCAAGATCGCGGCGCGCCTCCTGCAGCGCGGTCAGCCCGCGGCCGTAGTCGGCCACGAGCACCGCCGGTGCGCCGGCGACGGCCCGCGCCGCCACACCCGTCCATCTCCCCACCCGGCCTGCGGCGCGTCCGCCGTAGTCGAGGCGCACGAGGGGCCGCCCGTCGGCTCGCACGCGCACCTTCTCGGGGGTTGCGCCAACGAGGCCGAGGTCCACGACCTCGACCCCGGCGCTGCTCAGCAGGGCCCGCAGCCGCCGGCCTCCGGCGTCGTCGGCCAGGGCGGTGACGAGCACCACCTCGCGCCCGTCGCCCGCAGCCAGCGCCGCGGCGAGGGCCGCTCCGCCCGGCCGCGCCCTCTCGGCGATGTCGTCGACGACGGGTGCAGGTGCGTCGGGGCAGAGGCGCTCGACCGTGCCGTCGAGGTCGCGGTCGAGCAGGGCGTCGCCGACGACCACCAGCCTCTTCACGACGCTCCGACGGCGACGTCGAACGCGGCACACAACAGGTGCACGGCGACCAGGTGGCACTCCTGCACGGTGGCCGCGGACGCGGCCTCGACAGCGACGGCGTCGTCACAGCAGTCGGCCAGCGGGTTGGGGCCGGGGCCGGTGAGCGCCCACGTGTCCATCCCGAGGCGGGTGGCGGCGTCAACGGCGCGCAGCAGGTTGGCGCTCCTGCCCGAGGTGGACAGGGCGATCAGGACGTCGCCTCGCCTGCCGTGGGCCTCGACCTGGCGGGCGAACACCGTCTCCAGGCCGTAGTCGTTGGCTACGGCGGTCACCGTGGAGCTCTCCGCGTGCAAGGCGATGGCGCTGTAGGGGCGGCGGTCGTCGCGGTAGCGGCCCACCAGCTCGGCCGTCAGGTGCTGGGCCTCAGCCGCACTCCCGCCGTTGCCGGCGGCGAGCAGGCGGCCGCCGGCGCCGAGCGCCTCGGCGAGGTGCAGCGCCCAGCGCTCGAGGCGCGGGACCTCGGCCTCGAAGGCGTCGAGGGTGCGGCGGAGCACGTCCAGGTGGCGAGCGCCGGTGAGCAGAGCGCTGGCCCTCACCAGCTCACGCCCCCGCGCACTCCCTGGCGGCTGCCGGCGAGCTTCCTGTAGGTCTCGGTCGTCAGCGACGCCACCCGCAGCCAGCCGTAGCGGTTGCGGGCCCGGCGGGCGCCGGCCGCGCCGAGCGCTCGCAGTACGTCGGGCGCGTCGAGCAGCTCGCCCAGGGCCTCGGCCAGCCGGGCGGGCTGGCGGGCGGGGACGAGGACGCCGGTCACGCCGTCCACCACGGTGTCGACCAGGCCGCCCACGGCCGACGCGACCACGGGGACACCACACGCCATGGCCTCCAGCGGCACGATGCCGAAGGGTTCGTACCACGGGACGCAGACCACGGCGTCGGCCGAGCGGAACAGCGCGGGCAGGTCGCCGCGGTCGACGCGCCCACGGAACTCCACCCGGTCGGCGACCCCGTACTCCGCCGCCAGCGCGGCCAGGCGCCGGTACTCGGCGTCGTCGGCCAGCTCGGCCTTCGGTGCACCGCCGGCGACGACCAAGTCGGTGTCGGCCACGTCGGCCAGCGCGGTGATCACGTTGCCGATCCCCTTGCGCTCCACCAGCCGGCTCACCACCACGAGGCGGCGCCGGCGCGGATCGCGTTCCTCGACCGGGCCCCGGGGCGTGAACAGCTCGAGGTCGACGCCGCAGGGGACGACGGACACCCGGGACGCCTCGGCGCCCATCCGCAGCAGCTCGAAGACCTCGTCGCTGCAGGTGGCCACGATGTGGTCCACGCGCCGCACGATCTGCTCCTCCATGGCCAGGCGCTCGGGCGGGCTGGTGTCCTTGGGCCCCTGGTGGCGCCGCTTCACCACACCGAGGGCGTGCAACGTCTGCACCACGGGGATGCCGAGGGGCCGGGCGGCCTGGAGCGACGCCCGCCCTGACATCCAGAAGTGGGCGTGAACCACGTCGGGACGCTCGAGGAGCCACGCCCGGTGGAGGTCCCCGGCAAAGTCGCCCATGAAGGGCAACAGGGAGTCCTTGGTGACGGGCCGGGGCGGCCCGGCGTCGATGTGGTCGACGACCACGCCGGGGCACAGCTCCACTCGCCGGGGGAGGTGAGACGCCTCCCGGCGCGTGTGCACCACCACCTCGTTGCCCAGCTGGGCCAGGGCCTGGGCCAGCGCGGCCACGTGAACGTTCTGCCCGCCGGCATCGACCCCGCCGAGCACCGCGAGCGGGCTGGCGTGCTCGGAGACCAGGGCGATCCTCACCCGTTCACCACCTCCTCTAAGAGAGCGTCCCAGTCGGCCAGGAAGCGCGACAACCCGTAGCGCTGGAGGGCGAAGGCCCGGCCCGCCTTGCCCCGCACCCGCGCCTCCTCCTCGTCGTTCACGAGGCGCCGCACCGACGCAGCCAGCACCTCGATGCGGTTCGACACGACACCTGCCTCGGGCGGCACGGCCTCGTTGGCCTCGGTGGTGGCCAGCGCCACCACGGGCATGCCCAGGTGCATGGCCTCGATCAGCGACAACCCGAGCGACGTCCAGCGCATGGGATGGGCGTAGACGCGGCGGCGCGCCATCTCCTCGTGCAGCCGGTGCTGGGGGAGATCGGTGCCCCCGAGCGACTCGGTGACCATGCCGAACAGGTCGATCGGCACCCGGGCCTCGTCGCGCAGGGAGGCCAGCAGGTCGGTCCCCGTCACCCGCCCTCGCCGGACGGGCTCGTTGACGACAACGGCCATGCGGGGAAGCTCGCCGGTATAGCGGTACCCCGGGTCGACCACGCCGTGCTCCACGACCTTGGTCGGCGTGGAGCCGCAGTCCCAGAAGAGCTGGTTGAAGAACGTCACGTGGGCCACGGTGATGTCGCTCCGGTCGGCGGCCGGGTGGCGCATCTCGTTGATGCGGCCCTGGGGCGCGTTGTGCTCCACGTACACGGCCGGCACGTCGCGACCCGGGCGACGCCCCAGCCAGTTCCGGCAGAGGTGGTGGAGCTCCTCGGGCCGCTGGAGGATGACGACGTCGACCTCGGCGTCGAGCGCCTCCTCGGGCGTGACCTCCACGGCGTTGTCGGGCCAGGGATAGGTGTCGGCCCGGCCCCGCCCGTCCGGCCCCCGGTCGGGCAGCGTGGGGATGAGACAGGTGTGGGCGCCGTGGACGAACGACGTCGTCCACGAGCCGTGGACGTGCCACAGCAGCACCCTCATCCGAGCTCCGCCTCCCTGGCCATCTCCCGAGGCCGGCGAACGAGGAACGGGCCGATGGCGAGCACGTCGACGGGCGCCGAGCCGAAGCACTCGAGGGCGTCGCGTGGATCGTCGACCATCGGCCTGCCCGCCGTGTTCAGGCTCGTGTTGACAACCACGGGCAGGCCCGTGCGCCGGGCGAAGCGCTCGATCACGTCGGCCACGAGGTGTTCCTCCGCCCGGTCGACGGTCTGGACCCGGGCGCTGCCGTCGACGTGGACGACGGCGGGGATCCGCTCCGCCCACTCCGGCCTCACTCGGTGGGTGAAGAGCATGTACGGGCTCGGGACCACTCCCTCGAAGACCTCGTGGGCGCGGTCGGCCAGGACCATCGGGGCGACGGGGCGGAACGGCTCTCGGCCCTTCACGTCGTTGAGGCGCTCCAGGTTGCGGGCGTGGCCCGGGTGGGCCAGCAGGCTGCGGTGGCCGAGCGCCCGCGGGCCGTACTCGCTGCGACCCTGGAACCAGGCCACGATGCCGTCGTCGGCCAGCACCTGGGCGACCACCTCGGCGATGTCGGGGGGCCGTTCGTGGGCAACCCGGGCGGTGGCCAGCCACGCCTCGATGTCGTCGTCGCTGAAGCCCCGGCCCAGCGCCGCGCTCACCATGGGCTGCGGCCGGTCCCCGAGGCGGGCGGCGACGTGGAGGGCGGCGCCCAGCGCGGTCCCCGCGTCGCCTGCCGCCGGCTGCGCCCACACGTGCTCGAAGGGGCCCTCAGCGGCCAGGCGGGCGTTGGCCACGCAGTTGAGGGCGACGCCGCCGGCCATGGTGAGAGCCTTCTCGTTCGTCTCCTGGTGGAGCCAGCGGGCGAGGTCGAGGAGGACCTCCTCGAGGCGGGCCTGCACGCTGGCGGCCAGGTCGGCGTGCTCGGCCGTCCACTCGTCGCCGGCCTGCACCGGCTTGGTGAAGCCGGCCCAATCGACGTGGTCCACGCGAAAGCCGCCGTCGCCGGTGGCCGCGACCAGCTGGCGGAGCTCCGGGAGGAAGCTGGGCCGGCCGTAGGAGGCCAACGCCATCACCTTGTACTCGTCGGAGCTGCGGAGGAAGCCCAGGTGCTCGGTGACCTCCTCGTACATCAGGCCCAGGCTGTGGGGAAGGTCCTGGGCACAGAGGACCTCGAGCCGGCCCTGCCGGCTGTGCCCGGCGAGGTGGCTGGCGCGCTCGCCCCGGCCGTCGAGGACCAGCACCGCGCTGTCGGCGAACGGGGCGGCCAGGTGGGCGCTGGCGGCGTGGGCAACATGGTGAGGCACGAATTCCACCGCCGCGGGGTCGAGGCCGGGCAGGGCGGTGCGGAGGAAGAGGGGGGCACGCTGCGCGAACAGGGTGCGCAGACCCTCCCAGCCGTCCTCGTGGAGATCGGCGGCGTGGGCGGGCACCGCCGGGGCCAGGGTCGGGTCGTAGGAGTAGGCGACGGCGTCGAGGTCCTCGGCAGCGATGCCGGCGTGCTGGAGGCACCATCGGGCGGACAGCTCGGGCAGCTCCCAGGTGGAGAAGGGGAGTGGTCGCTTGCCGTGCTTGCGCCGGCTGAAGCGCTCCTCCTCGGCTGCGGCCACGATCTCGCCGTCGACGACCAGGGCGGCGGCAGGATCGTGGAACACCGCGTTGATGCCCAGCACCTTCGCCACGCGTCGACTCCTTTTCTCTTGTGCTCGTCGGGGTGGTCTGCGCGGTCCGCCTCCACCAAACGCTCCCCTCGACTCGTCCGGCACTACCCGCGTTGCCTGCGAGACAGAGCCTAGCGGTGAAGGAAGCAGCGCGAAGAGTGGCGCCTGTCCACCTGCATCGCCGCCGTTTACACACGACTTCCCGCCGGGTACCGGCCTCGCGTGCCGGGTGGCCCCACCGTCTCCGTCCTCATGCCTGCCTACGACCAGGACCGGTTCCTCCGCCGTGCGGTCGGGAGCCTGTTCGCCCAGACGCGGTGCGACTGGGAGTTGGTCGTGGTCGACGACGGGTCCCCCGACGCGACACGGCGGGCGGTGGCGCCATATCTGGACGATGCTCGCGTACGTTACGAGCGCCTCCCGGTGAACCGGGGGATGGGAGCCGCGCTGAACCATGCCATGGCAGTGGCGACGGCGCCACTTCTGGCCTACCTGCCGTGCGACGACCTGTACTACGCCGAGCACCTCGAGCGGCTGGCCGCCTGCTTCGAGGACGACGAGGAGGAAGAGGTCGTCCTCGTCTCGAGCGGCGTGCAGCACCACTACAACCGCTCGGCGCGGGGTCGGATCCCCGGCCACCCGCTGCAGCTCGTCCAGGTGATGCACCGCAGGACCCCGGACCGCTGGCTCGAGCGCGGCGAGCTGGTCACCGACGACCTCGACCGCATGCTGTGGGACAAGGTGAGGTCCCGGGGCCGCACTGCCGAGACCGGTGTCGTCTCCTGCGAGTGGACCGACCACCCGGACCAGCGCCACAAGCTGCTGCAGGAGCCGGAGGGCGGCCTCAACACCTACCGGGCCCGGTTCCAGGTCCCCCACCCGATCCGCTTCCACAGCACGGTGGGCAACGCCATCGACGAGGTCGAGCACTACCGCCGCTTTCGGGAACGCCCCGACACCGCCCCCGCCCCCGACGGGCTCAAGATCCTGCTGGTCGGCGAGCTCGCCTACAATCCCGAGCGCGTCCTCGCCCTGGAAGAGCGCGGGCACCGCCTCTACGGCCTCTGGATGGGGGACCCGTACTGGTACAACAGCGTCGGGCCGTTGCCCTTCGGCCACGTGGAGGACCTTCCCGGTCGGGGGTGGCAGGAGGCGGTCCAGCGGCTCCAGCCGGACGTGGTGTACGCGCTCTTGAACTGGCAGGCGGTTCCCTTCGCCCACCGGGTGCTCGAGGCCGACCTCGGCATTCCCTTCGTCTGGCACTTCAAGGAGGGCCCGTTCATCTGCATCGAGAAGGGGACCTGGCCCCAGCTCGTGGACCTCTATGACCACGCCGACGGTGTCGTGCATTCCAGTCCCGAGATGGGGGACTGGCTGGCCACGGTCGTGCCGTCCCTGGCCGGCGCCGACCGGCTCTCGCTGGTGCTCGACGGCGACCTCCCCAAGGCCGAGTGGCTCCAGGGCGAGCGCTCGACGCGGCTCTCCGAGAACGACGGGGAGATGCACACGGTCGTACCCGGCCGGCCGATCGGGCTCCACCCACCCGACGTCGCTGCCCTCGCCCGCGAGGGGATCCACCTCCACTTCTACGGCGACTTCACCCACGGGCAGTGGAGGCAGTGGACCGAGACGGCGCGACGCCTGGCGCCGCACCACCTCCACCTCCATCCTCAGGCCGACCAGGACTCCTGGGTGCGCGAGTTCTCTCAGTACGACGCCGGCTGGCTCCACTTCTTCGAGAGCCGCAACGGCGGCGAGCTGCGGCGCGCCAACTGGGACGATCTCAACTACCCGGCCCGGCTGGCCACGTTGGCGGTGAGCGGTGTGCCCGTCCTCCAGCGCGACAACACGGGCTCGATCGCGGCCACCCAGTCGCTCGTCCGTGAGCTCGGCATCGGACTGGAGTTCGGCACCGTCGGCGAGTTGGGCCAGCAGCTGCGCGACGGCGACCGTATGAACGCCGTGCGCGAAAACGTCTGGCGTCGCCGCCGGGAGCTGACCTTCGACTTCCATGTCGACCGGCTGGTCGAGTTCTTCCGGACCGTCATCTCCTCGCGGTGATCGCGGACGTTGTCAGGCCGCGCCCGGCTCAGCCGAAGGAGCGCTCCCGCTCGCCGCACACCGGGAGAACGTCGTCGACGGCGGCCAGCACCTCGTCGGCCGGGACTGAACCCACAAAGGAGTGGTCGTGATCGCAACGGCCCTTCATGCAGTTGAGCCCGCAGACCGGGCAGTCGAGCTCCCAGGACACTGCGGCGCGGTGGCGGTGCACGGTCAGCGGGCCCCCGTTGACCATGTTGCCGCACCAGTAGATCCCGACCGTCGCCGTCCCCACCGCCGCGGCCAGGTGCAGCGGGCCGCTGTCGTTGCCCACGACGACGTCGGCCCGCTCAAGCACGCCGAGAAGCCCACCCAGCGAGAGCGAGCCCGCCAGCCCGAGCGCCGGCGCCGTCATCCCCGAGATCACGGCGTCCACCAGCCGCTTCTCCGCCAAGTCGCCCACGACGGCGACGTCGAGGCCGCGCCGGGCCAGCTCGTCGCCCACCTTGGAGAACTGCGGTGCCGGCCACCGCCGCCGGGGGTCGGAGGCGCCGGGGTGGAGGACAGCGAGGCAGGACGCCTCCGCTCCCAACGCGCCCGTCGCCTCGTCGCGGTCGCGTTGCACCACCGCGAGCTGCGGTTCGAGCGAGGGTGGGGTGTCCGCCCCGACGAGGCCGACCACCTCGAGGTAGCGCAGCACCTCGGGGTGGAAGTACTCGTAGCGCACCCACCTGTCCAGCGCCGGCGCGCCGGGCGCACGCAGCCCCGCCGTGGTAAGGGCGCCGAGCCGCTGCACGAAGGCGTTGGAGTTGGCGCCCCCGCCGTGCAGCTGAAGCGCCAGATCGAACCGGGCCGCCTGCATGCGGGCCATGAACGACGCCATCTCGGCCTCGTCCTGCCCGTGAGACTCCGGGACCGACACGCCGGGGTACGGCGGGACGACCTCGACCTGGTCGACAGGCGAGGGGCGAGCGTGGAGAAGCTGAGCGTGGTGGGCCACTCCGAGCAGGGTGATCTGCGCCGCCGGGTAGGTCAGGCGCAGGGCGGTGAGCGCCGGGAGCGAGAACACGAAGTCGCCGAGGCCGTTGGCCCGGAGGACGGCGATGCGGTCGACGGGTTCGAGGGTGGACGCCGTCACGGCGCCGGGGCCGACACCCGCGCCGGAGCCGCCGCCCGCATGCGGTCGAGGATCGCAGTTGTGGATTGGTCGTGCATGAAGGGGAGGAGCCGCACCTCGCCGCCCAGCGTCTCCACCAGCTCCGCCTCCGGGATGCTTCGGCGGGTGTGGTCGCCCCCCTTGACGTACAGGTCGGGACGGATGGCGTGGAGCAGACCGGCGGGCGTATCTCCGTCGAAGGGGATCACGTAGTCGACGCAGCTGAGGGCGGTGAGCACACGCAGGCGGTCACCGAGGGGGTTCAGGGGACGCCCGGCGCCCTTCAGCCGGCGCACGCTCTCGTCGGAGTTGACGCCGACGACGAGCACGTCGCCGAGCGTCCTGGCCCGGTCGAGGTAGGTGACATGGCCGCGGTGGATCATGTCGAAACAGCCGTTGGTGAACACGATGCGCCTCGCCTCGGCTCGCAGTGTGGCGGCCAGCTTCAGGGCTTGCTCCTCCCCTGCCACCACCTTGTCGGAGGTGGCGATCCGAGCCGAGAGCGCGGAGAGCGAGCATCGGCCGGTCCAGGGCTCGCCCACCACCACGGTGGCTGCCGTGGTGGCCAGCTCCGCCGCCGTCGGGGTGTCGGCACCCGAGGCGAGGGCCAGGGCGAAGGTGGCCAGGAAGGTGTCACCGGCGCCGGTGGCCCGGTCGTCGCGGACCGGTCTGGTGAACGTGCGGTGCGGCGGCCGTTCCCGTTCGAAGACCACCGCCCCCTCACGGTCGAGGGTCACGGCGGCGATGTGGGCACCTGTGGCATCGAGGAACTGCTGGCCGTGGGCGGCGATGCCGTCGGCCCGCTCGTGGACGCCGTCGAGCTCACCGGTTCCGAGCAGGGCGACCGCCTCGTTCCAGTTGGGCTTGACGACCGTGGGCCGGAGGGACCGGTACCGGGCCAGGTGACGGGAGTCGACGACGAGGATCGGTGCGGCCCCGACGGAGAGGCGGGCGACGGCACCGAGCACCGCCTCCGTCACCGCGCCGTACCCGTAGTCGGAGACGATCAGGACGTCAGCGTTGGGGACGACTTCCTCGAGGGCGGCCACCAGGCGGGCGGCGGTACCGTCGCTCAGGGGTGCCCGCGTGCCGCGGTCGACCCGCACGAGCAGGCTGCCGCCGGCGCGGATGCGCTCGAGCGAGGCCGTCTGGCGGTCCCCGTCGGGCACGACGCCGGCGGCA
>PJQG01000090.1:37371-40935 GCA_002861595.1 Actinomycetota bacterium | reverse complement strand
CGTCCTCGTCGGCGCCGACCACGGCGACGAGGTCCACCCGGGCGCCGAGGGCGGCGACGTTGGCCGCCGTGTTCGCGGCGCCGCCGGGGCATTCGACGACATCCGTCTGGCGTACGACGGGCGCCGGCGCCTCGCGGCAGAGCCGTTCTGCGAACCCGTCGACGAAGCGGTCGAGGAGGGCGTCGCCGACCACCACGGCACGGCGGTCCCCGAAGCGGGCCACGACCTCGGCGCCGGTGGACCTAGTGGTCGAGCTGAGGGGGGCAACCGAACGCAGTACCTGGTTCTGCACAGCGACCTCCAAGTGGTCGAGGAGCTTGCTCGTGCATCCAAGCACCGGGCGCTACCCATTTGCACGAACCCTCGATCCTCGTACTCCCGAGAAGTCGGGTAGGAACGGCGGATGGCCGACGTGGACGTGCTCGTGCCCACCTTCGCGCGACCGGCGGCGCTGGCGGTCACGCTGACATCGCTGCTCGCCCAGTCGGGCGTGCGCCTTCGGGTGGTGGTGTCGGACCAGACTGAGGCGTTCGATGTCGCTGACCTCGGTGAGGTCAGCGCAGTGGTCCGCGTCCTTCGCCTCAATGGCCACGACGTGGAGGTCGTCAAGCACCTGCCCCGGCGGGGCATGGCCGAGCACCGCCAGTCGCTCCTCGACCGGGTGACGGCGCCCTACGCCCTGTTCCTCGACGACGACGTCATCGTCGAGCCCGACCTGGCGGCGCGGCTGCTGTCCGCCATCGCGGCCGAGAGGTGCGGCTTCGTCGGGAGCTTCGTGAATGCGCCGAGCGCGGTGCGATCCCCGAAGCCGGTGGACGAGCCACCCCCCGATGTGGCCATAGAGCTCTGGGACGGGCCGGTGCGCCCCGAGCGTGTCGTGCCCGGCAGCCGTGAGTGGCAGCGCCACCGCCTGCACTTCGCCGCCTACCTCCACGTGGTGGGCGAGCGCCTGGGCATCACCAAGGAGCGCCAACGGCTGTACAAGGTGGCCTGGATCGGCGGTTGCGTTCTCTTCGACACCGCCGCGCTCCGCAGCGTCGGCGGGTTCTGCTTCGGGGCGAACCTGCCGCCGGACCACAGCGGCGAGGATGTCGTGGCCCAGCTGCGAGTGATGGCGGTGGCTGGCGGAGCGGGCTTGGCTCCCTCGGGGGCTTGGCACCAGGAGGTGCGCACCACGCGGCCACGGCAGGAGACCGATGCGCCCTTCGCCCTCGCCGACCGGCTCTTCGACACAAGCGACGGGACGGCAACGGGCGCGGACCGGGGATGACCGTTTGTCTCCCAGCGACGACGGGGAGACCTGGAGGATGCCGAAGGAGAGCAAGCAGGACCTGCCCGGGACGATCGCGAGGTCGCCGGCCAAGGCGCAGCGCACCTTTGCCAAGACGCTGGCGTCGGCCCACGAGGAGTACGACTCCGAGGAGCGCGCCCACCGCACCGCCTACGCCGCGCTCAAGCACAGCTTCGAGAAGGTCGGTGACCATTGGGAGCCGAAGGAGCACAAGGGGCCATCAGACGAGCGGGCCAAGCGGGGGCGCGATGGCGGCGGCGAGCCGGCCGGCGGGGTGGACGTCGAAGGCCACTCGAAACAGGAGCTCTACGACCGAGCCAAGCGGCTCAACATCGGCGGCCGCTCGTCGATGTCGAAGCATGAGCTGGCGAAGGCGATTGCCCGCAAGCAGGACTGACCTGTCTGCCTGGCGGGCCTGCTCGGGACCCGATCGGTCTCGGGTTCCGGCATCCGCCAGCACCTCCTGGCAACACGTTTGGTGCGCGCCACAGACGGGTGAGATCGGCGTCGAGAGACGCGGCCACCGGCGCCCGCTCGTGCCAGATCCATACGAGGTCGCCCGCGGCGTCGGCCATGCCGAGCAGGGCGGCACGGTCCCCGACAGCTTCCCGGGCCACCTGGATGGTGCGGCGGAGCGCGCCCACCGGCCGCCTTCTCAGCCAGGCCGTGCGCAGCGCGTTCCTGGCCTGGAGACGCCTTCGTCCCTCGGCCGGGTCGCGGGCGGCGGAAGGGTGGTGATGGGCGGTCACGCTCGGGGAGTACGACAGCGACCATCCGGCGGCCGCCATGTCGATGGCGAACACCTCCTCCTCGCCGCCCACCCCGTACCCCAGCCGGAAGCCGCCCACCTCGAGGAAGGCCTGCCTGCGCACCACGGCGCCGCAGGCGACGAAGCCGAGAACGGACCGTCCCGGGCCGGGCGCCGGGCGCACCGGGCTGACCTCCATGGCGGCACACGTGGGATCGAGCTTCCCTGCGTCACCCACCAGCACGCGCCCGGCGAGAAGGCCGACCTGAGGGTGGGCGTCGAGGAGGTCCGCCGCCGTCTCCAGCGCTCTTGGGGCCCACCAGGAATCGTCGTCGCTGAAGGCGACGTAGGGGCACGGCGTCACCGCGACCCCACAGTTGCGCCCGGCCGCTCCGAGGTTCCGGGGCAGCCGCACGAGGCGCACCGAGGCATCTCGCTCGGCAAGGGCGGCGACGGCCTCGGGCGTCTCGTCCGTGGAGGCGTTGTCCACCACGGTGACGAGCGGTCGCTCCGGCAGCTCCTGCAGCCGGGCCAGGGTCTCGAGCAGGCCGGCGCAGCGGTCCTTGGTGACGATGACCACCGCCACGCGCCCGTCCCCGTCCCGGTGCTCCATGCCGCAGTGGTGATCCCCCCGGCCTGCAGGGATCAACCGGGATCCTCTCGAGAGAGTTCTCTTGATGTATTTTGGCCGCCGCGAGCGGGCAGCGGTTACGAGACCACCAGCAGCGAGGATCCGTGGACGATCTATCTCGAGGTGATCATGCCCGTCGTCACGCCGCCATGGCGACCTTCGACATCGTCGTGCCGACCGTCGGGCGCCCCTCCCTCCGAACGCTCCTCGACGCCGTGGTGGCTGGGCCAGGCCCCGGGCCTGAGCGGCTCATCGTGGTGGACGACCGCCGCGACCGGCGTCCCCCGCTCCTCGACGCTGGCGTCCCTGCGGGCGTGACGGTGCTGGCCGGCACGGGTTCGGGACCGGCCGCGGCCCGCAACATCGGATGGAGGGCGGGCAGCGCCGAGTGGGTGGCGTTTCTCGACGACGACGTCGTGCCCGAACCGGGGTGGCGCCAGCGCCTCGGCGCCGACCTGGCCGAGCTGGGCGACGATGTCGGCGCCAGCGTGGGACGCCTCACGGTGCCGCTGCCGGCCGACCGCCGGCCCACCGACCGGGAGCGCAACGTGGCCGGTCTGGAGTCAGCCCGGTGGGCCACCGCCGACATGGCCTACCGGCGAGCCGCCCTGGCCGCTGTGAGCGGGTTCGACGAGCGCTTCTCGCGCGCCTTCCGGGAGGACGCCGACCTCGGCGCCCGCGTGGTGGCTGCCGGATGGCGCATCGTCGAGGGTCGGCGCACCAGCACCCATCCCGTGGGCCCCGCCGACCGTTGGACCAGCGTCCGCCTCCAGGCCGGCAACGCCGATGACGTCCTGCTGCGGGCCCTTCACGGCCGGCGTTGGCGCAGCGTGACGGGAGTGCCCGCCGGCCGGCGCGGCCGCCACCTGGCCACCACGCTCGCCGGCGCAGCCG
>PJQG01000090.1:0-37237 GCA_002861595.1 Actinomycetota bacterium | reverse complement strand
GTCCTGACCTCCGTCGCCATCCCCCCGGCCGCCGTCTGGCACTGGGCCCGCGGGTGGGCCACCCTGCCCCGCCGGCTCCGGTCCCGGCGGGGGCCTCGCCCTTCCGCCATCTGGAGTACCTGGCGTACCGATCCGGTACGCCAGGTACTCCAGGCTGGCCCGGCCCCGGGACCCCCGGTCCCCGCGGCGGTGCTCCTCGACCGCGACGGCACCCTGGTCGTCGACGTGCCCTACAACGGCGATCCGGCGCTCGTGGTGCCCATGCCCGGGGCCAAGGAGGCGCTGGACCGCCTGCGGGCCGCCGGCGTCCCCACTGCCGTCATCTCGAACCAGAGCGGCATCGCCCGGGGTGTTCTCACCCGCCAGCAGGTGGATGCCGTCAACCGCCGGATCGAGGAGATGCTCGGCCCCCTCGGCCCATGGGCCGTCTGCCCTCACGGCCCGGACGACGGCTGCGCCTGCCGCAAGCCTCGTGCCGGGTTGGTGCTGGAGGCGGCCGAGGCGCTGAGCGTCGACCCAGCCCGGGTGGCGGTCATCGGAGACATCGGCGCCGATGTGGAGGCGGCCCGCGCCGCCGGCGCACGTGGCGTGCTCGTGCCCACCAGCGTGACCCGGCCAGAGGAGGTCGCCGGCGCCGCCGAGGTTGCACCGGACCTGGCCTCGGCCGTCGACCTGCTCATCGGACGACTGGCGTGAGCGCCTCGGGAGCCGGGGCGGCCCACGTGCTCGTGGCGCGCCTGGACAGCGACGGCGACGTGCTGCTCACGGGCCCTGCGGTACGTGCGGTGGCCAGCGAGGCCGACCGGGTCAGCTACCTGTGCAGTCCCCGCGCCCTCGCCGCCGCCCGGCTCCTACCGGGCGTGGACGACATCGTGGCCTTCGAGGCGGTGTGGGTGGCCGCCGACCCGCCGCCTCTTGCGCCCCGCGAGGTCACCGACCTGGTGGAGCGGCTGGCGTCGCTCCACATCGACCGGGCCCTGGTGATGACGTCGTTCCACCAGTCGCCCCTCCCGCTGGCCCTCCTGCTCCGGATGGCCGGAGTGCCCCAGATCGCCGCCATCAGCGTCGACTACCCCGGCACCCTCCTCGACGTCCGCCACGCCGTGCCCGACGACGTTCACGAGGTGGAGCGCAACCTCTCCCTCGCCGCCGCCTTCGGCTATCACCTGCCCGAGGGCGACGGCGGCCGTCTCCAGGTCCTGCGCCGCCCCGGGAGCCGTCCGGCCGGCTTGCCGACGGACCCCTACGTGGTGGTGCACCCCGGGGCGTCCGTGCCCGCCCGGGCCTGGTCGCCGGAGCGCAACGCCGAGCTGGTGGGGAGCTTGGCGGGCGCCGGTTGGCCCGTCGTCGTCACCGGCGGCCCGTCCGAGCGCGAGCTGTGCGCCCTCGTGGCCGCCGGCGCCCCGGGCGGGGGAAGCCTTGACCTGGGCGGCGCCGTCGACCTCCAGGGCCTGGCCGAGGTCCTGGCCGGGGCCGTCGTCGTCGTGGTCGGCAACACCGGGCCCGCCCACCTGTCCGCAGCGGTGGGGACCCCGGTTGTCTCGCTCTTCGCCCCCACCGTGCCCGCCGCTCGTTGGCGCCCCTGGCGGGTGCCGCACCTCCTCCTGGGCGACCAGGACATCGAGTGCGCCGGCTGCCGGGCCCGGGTCTGCCCGCTGGAGGGCCAGCCCTGCCTCGGCGGTGTCGAGGTGGACGAGGTGGTCTTGGCGGTGGGCGACCTGGCCCGCCAGAAGCGGGAGGCGGCGTAGGTGCGGGTCCCCTCATGAGCGTCGCCATGGTCTCCGAGCACGCCAGCACCGGCGGCGTGGTCGGCGGCGTGGACGCCGGTGGCCGGAACGTGCGCGTCTCCTCCCTCGCTGCCGCCTCGGTGGCGGCGACACCATGACGCCCCTCGCCTCTGCTTGTGGTCGGCGACAGCCCTCGGCGACCCTGGCGTGACCCCGGGGCCCGTGCACCGCCACCGGCCGCTCCTGCTGGCCCTGCGTGCCCTCGGCCTCGGTGACCTGCTCACCTCCCTTCCCGCCCTGCGGGCACTCGGGGACGCCTTCCCGGATCACCACCGGATCCTGGCCACCACGCCGACGGTGGGCGACCTCGCCCTCCATGCCGGCGTGGCCGACGAGGTCGTCCCCGCTGCGCCCCTCGCCGCGATACCGCCCCTCGCGGCGCCTGTCGACGTGGCCGTGAACCTCCACGGGAAGGGCCCGCAGAGCCACCGCCTCCTCCTGGCCACGGCTCCCCGCCGCCTGATCGCGTTCGGTTGTGCCGAGATGGATCTCGCCGGGTTGCCGGAATCGAGGCCGGTCTGGCGGGAGGACGAGCACGAGGTGCACCGGTGGTGCCGCCTGTTGGCTGAGTCCGGCATACCGGCCGATCCTCGCCGCCTGGACATATCGGTGCCCGCCCGGCCCGTACCTCCCCAGGCGGTGGGCGCCACGCTCGTGCACCCGGGAGCGGCCAGCCCGGCCCGGCGCTGGCCGGCCGAGCGATGGGCGGCGGTGGCCCGGGCGGAGGTGGCGGCGGGCAACGGCGTGGTCGTCAGCGGCGGGCCTGAGGAGCTGGCACTGGCCCGGCGCGTGGCGTCAGTCGCGGGGCTGCCAGCCTCGGCGGTGCTGGCCGGGCGCACCACCGTGCTGGACCTGGTCGCCGTGGTGGGTGCCGCGGCGCGGGTGGTGTGCGGCGACACCGGAGTGGCGCACCTCGCTACGGCCCTGCGCCGGCCGTCGGTCGTGCTGTTCGGGCCCGTCGCGCCGTCGAGGTGGGGGCCACCGCCGGATCGGCGGTGGCACATCTCGCTGTGGACAGGGAGGCAGGGCCACTCGCAGAGCGGTCACGTCGACCCAGGCCTTCTCGAGATCAGCGTCGACGACGTGCTGAGAGCCCTCGCGCACCTCCCGGTGACCGAGTCTGCACGGGCGTGATCGCCTCGAGCGGTGGTCTGGTACGGCGGTCCCTCTTCGGGGTAGGGAGCGGGCCACGCGACCGCGAGCACACACGGAGGTGAGCGCATGGCCTCGGAGACCAACACGACGACGGACCACGACGAGATACGCCGCTGGGTGGAGGAGCACGACGGCACCCCGGCGACCGTGAAGGGGACCGAGTCCGGAGGCGACCCCGGGGTGTTGCGCGTCGACTTCCCGGGAGGCACCGGCGGGGACAAGCTGGAACACATCAGTTGGGAGCAGTGGTTCGAGAAGTTCGACGCGAGCAACCTGGCGTTCCTGTACCAGGCGGAGAAGGCGAGCGGCGAGGACAGCACCTTCTTCAAACTCGTCAGCCGCTGAGGCTGGGGGCGGGCAGCGGCGTACGACGGGGCCCCCGGCACGGCGAGCGCCGGCCGGTGCCGCCGCTGACCTCCGCATCTACGGCCTTCTTGGCGCACGCGAGGCCCTTGAGGACGCCGCCGACCCCGAACATGAGGGCGAGGAGGATGACGGTGGTGAGAAGACCCATGAGCGTGCTGTACCCCACCAGAAGGCCGACCGGTGCCGGCGACCGGCTGTCGGGCCAGAGAAGCTCCGGTCGCTCACGTCGGAGATGACGAGGCGAGCTGCTCGAGCGGTTGCAACCCGGCTGAGCTGTCCGCCAGTGCGGGGTCCGCGGTCCCGACCTTGAGCACCAGGCTCAGGTGGCCGCCGAGGTAGCCGCCCAAGGTGGCGACGATCCCGCCGGCCAGGCCCAGGGCGACCGCCCGGGTGTGACGCCCGCGCAGCCGCGTGACCAGAGACGACGAGTAGAGAACGAGCGCGGTGGTGTTGACGCCGGCGTGCACCACTCCGACGCGCCGGGCCGGTCCCGTCGCCTGCTGCCATTCAGCCAGGCCGGCGAGAGCCGTCGGGACGGCGGCGACGATCCCGAAGGCCAACAGACCGGTGGCCGCCGGGCGGGCCCGGCGGCCACCGAACAGGTCGAGCAGTGACGTGCTCGTCCACGACCCGAGCGGGAAGTCGGTGAGCACGGGGTGCAGGGCGTGCCCGAGTGGTTCGCCGAGCAGCACCGATCGCGCCCGGCCGGCGACGACGACATCGGCGACGCGGCCCAGGACCTGGGCCGGGCGGTCAAGCACGCCGGGGGCTTGGATGCGGCGAACGGCGGCGGCGAGCGGCGCGACGGTCGAGCCTGGCGGCGCCGGTGTCACCGGGTCAGCCGGCGGCCGGGTCGTCTTCGGCGTCGGGTACCGACTGCGAGCCGCCGGCGGTGGGGTCCTCGGCGAGCATCTCCTTGAGCAACGGCTCGTCCCCGTGCCCGCCGCCGGCGGCGGGCGGAGGCTCTTCGCCTGCGCCCGGCGACGGGCCGCTGGGCGGCGTGGAGGGAGACGGCCACTCGCCCCCGCCCACGACCGTCTCGGCGCCCGTCACCTCCTGGGCGATCCGCTCGCCCTCCTCGGGCAGCGGCACGGTCTTCACCTGCTTGTCCGTCGTCATGGCTGCATGTCTTCCCGCGGGCAGCAACGGCCAACCGCGGCCGGCGACCTGTACCCCTTCAGGACGGGTCACGAGAGCGTGAGCCCCCAGGTCATGGTGTGGGCCTCGGCCGGTTCGAGGACGACCAGGTCCTCGCCGGAGTTCAACGCGTTGGGGGCGCACGTCATGGGCTCCACCGCCACGGCCCTGCGCCGCCAGTGCGGCGACAGGGCGTCGCCGGTGAAGAGCTGCCACCACCGGACCGTGGCGTCACCCCAAACGGTGGTGGTGGCGCCGTCGGGCGTGGTGAGCCTGGCCCGCACCTTGCCGTCCGCAGCGGCGGGCAGGTCGGTGAAGGCGTTGTCCACCTGGCGGTCCCCGATCGGTGCCCCGTCGCTGAAGTCGTACCGCGAGCCGGCGGTTGGGCGGCGATCGGTTGGTGCGAGACGCTCGTCGGTCGCCAGCCAGGTCGCCGCCGGCATCTCGAGAACGGCGTGGTCGACGGTCCCGGCGGGGACGGCCAGGTAGGGGTGGACGGCGACACCGTACGGGCAGCGGTGGCGGCCGACGTTGGTGGCCGTGACCGTCGACGTGAGCCCGTCCGGCCCAAGCGAGTAGGACGCGCTGACGTGCAGCGGAAAGGGCCAACCCGGGTGGGCCAGCAGCAGGACCTCCAGCTCGACGCGGTCCGTGCCGTGGCCCGTCACGCGCCACGTGAGCGTGCGCAGGAGCCCGTGGAGGGCGTGGCCCCGCTCGGGCTCGGTGAGCGACAGCTGGTACGGACGACCCCGCCACGACCATCGCCCGTCGACCACTCGGTTTGGCCACGGAGCCAGGATCTCGCCCTGGCAGCCGGTGACCGGCGCCTCGGGACCGTCGAAGGGCTCGACGACCCGCCGGCCGGCCACGTCGTAGCCTCGCAGGGTGGCGCCGGACTCGGTGACGACGCAGCGCTGGTCCTCGTAGGCGATCTCCAGGGCACGCCCGGGTGGTGCCAGGCTCCTCGGTGCCACTGGCGCACCTGAGCTCATCGTTTCGTGTCTTCCCGGCCGAACCAACTGTCAACCGCCGGCGTCCCTCGCCGCCGAGCTCGGCCGGAAACGTTGCGTTCACATACGTGTAAATCAAGAGAAATCTCGGCGTGGCAGACTCGCGTGGCAGCCATCGCAAGCAAAGACCCCGGGAGAGAGCGTGACCATCAAGGCCGAGTACATCTGGATCGACGGAACCGAGCCCTCGCCGCTCCTGCGCTCGAAGACCAAGATCGTCAACAACCCGCACGAACTTCCCATTTGGGGCTTCGACGGGTCCAGCACCAACCAGGCTCCGGGCAAGGCCTCGGACTGCGTGCTCAAGCCGGTGTTCTCCTGCCCGGACCCCATCCGTGGCGGCAACCACCTCCTGGTGATGAACGAGGTCCTCCTCACCGACATGACGCCGCACCCCACCAACACGCGCCGCGCCCTCGCTGAGACGATGGAGAAGTACGCCGACCAGGAGCCCTGGTTCGGCATCGAGCAGGAGTACACCATGTTCAAGGGAAGCCGCCCCCTCGGCTTTCCCGAGAGCGGCGGGTACCCCGGGGCCCAGGGGCCGTACTACTGCGGCGTGGGTGCCGACGACATCTACGGCCGACCGGTGGTGGAGGCGCACATGGAGGCATGCCTCCAGGCCGGCCTGAATCTGTCCGGTATCAACGCCGAGGTCATGCCGGGCCAGTGGGAGTTCCAGATCGGCCCCGCGTCCCCACTCGAGGTCTCCGACCAGCTGTGGCTGGCCCGCTGGCTGCTCCATCGCATCGGCGAGGACTTCGGCATCTCGATCACCCTCCACCCAAAGCCCGTCCGCGGCGACTGGAACGGAGCGGGCGCCCACACGAACTTCTCCACCAGGGCCATGCGCGAGTCTTACGACGCGGTGATCACGGCCGCCGAGGCGCTGGGCAAGAACGCCGACCACCACGTGCTCAACTACGGCGACGGCATCGAGCAGCGCCTCACCGGCCAGCACGAGACCGCTCCGTACAACGAGTTCAACTACGGGGTGTCCGACCGCGGCGCCTCCGTGCGCATCCCCTGGCAGGTGGAGAAGGAAGGCAGGGGCTACCTGGAGGACCGCCGGCCCAACGCCAACTGCGATCCCTACACGGTCACCCGCCTCATCGTCGACACCTGCTGCGCGGCGTTGGCCTCAGCGACAGCCTGAGCCTCAGCGGGACGGCGCGCCCGCAACGGCCTCGGGAGGGGTAGCGTCGCCGCCATCCACGGCCCCCGTCACTGCTGACCACAGGTCCGTCTCATGGCGCCCCGTTGGCCGTTCCTCGAATGGCCCCGCCCCATCCCCTTTGCCCACCGTGGAGGCGCGGCGGAACGTCCGGAGAACACCATGGCCGCTTTCGCGGCCGCCGTGCAGCTGGGCTACCGGTACCTGGAAACCGATGTGCACGTGACGTCCGACGGAGTGCTCCTCGCCTTCCATGACCACACCCTGGACCGGGTCACCGACAGACGTGGGTGCATCGGCCAGCTCCCGTACGCCTATGTCCGCCAGGCGCGGGTGCAGGGGGAGCCGATCCCGCTGCTGGAGGACATCCTGGGGAGCTGGCCGGACGCCCGGGTGAACATCGACGCCAAGCACGACGCGGCGGTACCGGCCCTCGTGACCGCGGTGGAGCGCACCCGCGCCCATGACCGGGTGAACCTCGGCTCGTTCTCCAATCGCCGCGTCCACCGCATCCGGCGGCTCACCGGGGACCGCGTGTGCACCTGGATGGGATCGACGGCCGTCGCCCTGCTCCGGCTGCACAGCTGGGGCCTGCCGGCACCGAGCTTTCCCGCTGCCTGCGCTCAGGTGCCCATCTGCCGCGGCAAGGTGCCCGTGCTCGACCGCCGGTTCCTGGACGCCGCCCACCGGCGCGGGCTGGTCGTGCACGTCTGGACGGTGAACGACCGGGCCGAGATGGAGCGCCTCGTCGACCTGGGTGTGGACGGGATCTTCTCCGATCGCCCCACGGTGCTGAAACAGGTCCTTACCCGGCGCGGCCTGTGGGCGTAGGCGCCGATGCCGCGCGGCGGGGGCTGCGGGAACGCGTCGGCGCCGACGTGGTCGTGGTGGGCCCGGCCGCCCTGGCCGTGCGTGGTCGGCTGGCGGCTGAGCTCCTGGTCGAACGGGGGCCGGATGAGGCGCGCCCCCCGGCTGCCTGCTTGGCGGCCTTGGCCGACTCCTTGGCCTCGCCCTTGACCGCAGCGGTGGATCGCTTCGCTTCGGAGCGGACCCGCCCGGACGCGGCCCTGGTGGTCTGCTTGACCTGACCTGACGCCGTCTGGGCGCCCTGCTTCAGCTCCTCGGTCGCACCCTTGGCCTCGCCCTTCACCTGCTCCACGGCACCGAGGGCGCGGTCCTTCACCTGCTCGATGCTTGCCTGGGCCGCGGGCTTCAGCTCGCCCATGATGGAGCGGCCGGCCTCGAGGGCTTGGTCCTTCAGCGGCTCCACCCGCTCCTTGACCCGTCCGGCGACCTCGCGCTCGCGATCGGTCGGGGGCAACAAACCGGCGGCGACCATGCCGGCGCCGAAGGCCAGCAGTCCGATGGCCAGCGGGTTCCCGGCGGCCTGCTCGGTGAGCGACTGAGAGGCGGAGCCGGTCCTGTCGGCCAGCTTCCGAGGCGCATCCGTCAGTGCGCTGCGGCTCCTTCTCGTATCGTCACGAGCGCTGCCATTGGACGTCGCCTTGTCGCCCTGGAGCGAATCCCGCAGCCGCGAGGTGGTGCGGCGCAGCGCCCCCCCGGGGCTCAGCCGGTGACGGACCTCATCGACCTTGTCGGCCACGTCGGCCTTGGCCCGGGCCGTCACCTTCTTGGGGGCGACCCGGTCGCCGAGGGCCTCGAGGGTGTCGCCCATCGCTCCCCGCGTCTCCTCGATCTCGCTTCGGATCTCGTCGGCGTTCTTGCTCATTGAAGTCTCCTTGTCGTCATGTCGAACGTCAGCTGCGCGTCGAGGCCCAGGGGCGGCCATAGGTGGCGTCCGCACTGGTGCCCCGCGACAGTGATTCCTTGGCCACCTCGACGTCGTCCTTGATGGTGCGCATGGTCTGTTGTGGCCCAGAGACGTTGGCGACCTTGCGCTTCGCCCCGGCCGCCGCCGCCCCGGCCAGGACCAGGTACAGCACCCCGACCACCAGCGCGGCGACGCCGTCAGGCAGGAAGGTGGCGAGGCCGAAGCCGAGGGCCACCGAGAGGGCCTGGAGGGCGAGGAAGGCCACGATGCCGGCGGCCGTGAACATGGCGCCGGCCTGGGCGACCTTCGATGCGCTCTCCTTCATCTCCACCCGGGCCAGCTCGACCTCCTTGCGGATCAGCGTGCTGGCTTCCTCGCTGAACTCCGCCCACAGCTCCTGCAGCGAGCGATCGTCACTTTGGTCGTTCATCGAGCGCGGCATCTACCGGACCCCCCGCCCACTGGCAAGCGTGGGTGTTGCGGCGGACGTGGTCTCGCCCTCGCCGTCGCCGGCCTCGCCGGCGCTGCGCAGGAGGCGCCCGATGCCGAAGCCCACCACCGCCGCCCCGAGGACGAAGGTCCCGGGGCGGGTGCGGGCAAAGGTCTTGAGCTCGTCCACCAGGCCTTCGGGACCTCGCGCCTCGATCTCCGCGGCGACGTTGGTGAGCCGCTCGGCGGCTTGCGAGACGTACTCCCCGAGGGCGCCGGCATGGTCAGGCCGACCCTCGGCCAGCGCCCGTGCCTCATCACCCAGCCGGCGTACGCAGTCCGCCAGCACCTGCGTCTGGGTCCCGGCCTGCTCCTGGATCCCCGTTCGGGTGTCGTGGATGAGCGTCCGCGCCTGGTCGGACAGCTCCGTTCTCACCTGCGCCGCCTGCTCCCGCGCCGTGCCTGCCACTTCGGTGGCCTGGCCGGCGGCCGTGCGCGCCACCTGCTGGCCTTCCTGGACCGCAGTGGAGGCCACGCGCTGGCCTTCCTCGGTGGCGGTGGACGCCACGTGCTCGCCGTGCTCGGTCGCCGACGAGGCCACCCGACGGCCTTCTTCGGCGGCGCGTGCCGGCCCTTCCTCGGGAGGTGCGCTCTCCCTCGTCGAGCGGCGGCGCCCCCTCGCCCGCCCGGTGCCATGATCGCCATTGGCGCCATTGGTACGGCGCTGTCGACCCCCGCTTCCGTAGTGGCGATAGAGCGTCGTCGCCTCGTCGTCGGACACCTGTCGGGGCAGCTCGGCGTGGCGCACGGGAGCCCCGAGAACCTCCTCGACGCCCACCGGCAGCCACACCCCGTCGATCGTGGGCGTGGCGCCGACGAGAGGCACCAGCGCCAGCTCGCCGTCGGACACCTCGACCGCAGCCCATTCCGGTTGACGCGTCCCGTTCTGCAGGTAGATCCCGCGGATCTCGCCGATCTCGGAGCCGTTCTCGTCGAGGGCGGGCTCCCCGACCAGCTCCTGGGTATCCGTCGTCGCCGTCTGGCTCATTCGTCCTCCTGTGTCTTCATCGACAGCAGCGCGCAATAGGGCACCGGTGGTAGTTGGCGTCCTACCCCGCAATGGCGCGACCTAACAGTTGGAACGGCCGCAAGCCCGACCCGGCACGGGTTCATACGGCTCCACCTACCATCCAGCCATTCCGAACGGTGCCGGCGACGCACGCTTCGAGCGGGTGACCAATCTCGTCACCTTCCTGCTCCACACCAGGCAGGCGGTGAGCCTCCAGGAGGTGGTGGAGCAGGTGCCGGGCTACCCGGCGGGCCTCGCGGCGCGCCGGCAGGCCTTCGAGCGTGACAAGCGCGTCCTGCGAGAGGAGGGAGTGCCGCTCAGCGAGGAAAAGGGGCGCTACCGCATCAGGCCCGAGGACTACTACCTCCCCGAGCTCGACCTGACGCCCGAGGAGCGGGTGGCGTTGAACGTGGCGGTGGCCGCGGTCGCGGTGAGCCCGGAGCAGGGTCGCACGGCTCTGCGCAAGCTCGGTGGGAGCGAGCTGGGCGGCCGACTGGCGGACGGTGCCCTTCCGCTTGGTGCCCAGCTCGTCGATCTGCGCGCGCTGCCGTCTCTGCCCGTGCTGCACGCGGCGGCGCGCGACCGGGCCGTGGTGGATTTCGGCTACCGGGGGCAGCGGCGGCGCGTGGAGCCCTACGGTCTGCTGTTCCGGGGAGGACGGTGGTATCTCGCCGGCCGAGACCTCGGGCGTGACGACAGGCGGAACTTCCGTGTCGATCGCATCGAGGGCGCGGTGGAGGTGGGGGAGGCCGGGGCCTTCGAGCCTCCGGCGTCGTTCGAGCCCGCCGACTCCCTGGCTCGTCAGCCGTGGTTGGTGGGCGGGGAGGAAGCGATGACGGCCGTTGTGGCGGTTGACGGTGTGCTGGCCGGGAAGCTGGCCTCGGAGCTGGGCGAGGAGGCGGTGCGTGAGCGCCGGGCCGACGGCTCCACCGTGTTCGCCTTCGCCATCACCAACCGGGCGGGCTTCCGGGCCTGGCTCCTGGGGCTGCGCCACCACGCCGAGGTCGTCGCCCCGGCCGAGCTGCGAGCCGAGGTGGTGGCGTGGCTCGAGTCGATGAGCGGTCCCACCGCGCCCCCTGGCTCCGAATGAGCGCCGGCAAGGGCGACCACGGGCCCCGGCTCACGCGGCTGCTGGCCATGGTCCCGTGGTTGCTGAGCGAGGGGGGCGCCCCGGTGTCGGAGATCGCGGCGCGTTTCGGGATCGAGGAGGCCGACGTGATCGGCGACCTCGAGTTGGTCGGGCTGTGCGGCGTGCCGCCGTATGGCGGCGGCGACCTCATCGACATCATCGTCGACGAGGACGGCTGGGTCAGCGCCTTCGCCGGTCCCTTCTTCACCAGGCCCATGCGCCTCACCCCGGCCGAGGGCTTTGCCGTGCTCGCCGCCGGCCGCGCCCTCCTGGCCGTACCGGGCGCCGAGCAGGAGGGGGCGCTGCGACGGGCGCTGGCCAAGCTGGAGGCGGTGGTGGGGGAGAGCGCGACCCTGGCGGTGGATCTCGAGCCCCCGCCGGTGCTGGCGGCGGTCCGCGAGGGGATCGCCGGCCATGAGCGCCTGGAGGTCGACTACTACTCAGCCTGGCGGGACGAATTCACCCAGCGCCGCATCGACCCGCTCGTGGCGTACTCGCTGGCCGGGCGGTGGTACGTCGACGCTCATTGCCACCGCACCGGCGGGCTGCGGCGCTTCCGGATCGACCGCATCCAATCGGTTCGGCCCACCGGGGAGCGATTCGAGCACCGCCAGGTGGCCCCGCCGGGGGAGGCGTTCACGCCTGGTCCCGACGCCCGCACGGTGACCGTGGCGCTGCCCTCCTGGGCCGGATGGGTGGCGGAGGCCTATCCGGTGCGAGCGGTGGACGAGCGGCCCGACGGGCGTATCCAGGTGGTGCTCGACGTGGCCGGGCCCGCGTGGCTCGAGCGCCTGCTGTTGCGCCTCGGGCCCGAGGCCGAGGTCGTCGAACCCGATGACCTCGAGGGGCTGGCCGCCGATGCCGCGTCCCGCCTGCTGGCTCGGTACCGGGACTGAGCCGTCCGGGACGGTAGGACCGGCGCTCGGATGGCACCACGCTGCCCCACTAGCGTCGTTCTGGTGAGGGTGACGATGTTGTTGTGCGACGCCGCCCAGGTGGCCGACGGGAAGCTGTACATCCTCGGCGGCGGCTGGAGCGTGATCGGCCCCGACCCGGCGCCGTCGGCCATCGCCATCAAGTTGGAGGTGGACTGGCACGAGGCGGCCACCTCCCACCACTGGGAGCTGTTCCTGCTCGACGCCGATGGTCGCGAGGTCGGCGTGGACACGCCCGACGGGCGTCAGCTCATCGAGATCCGCGGCGACTTCGAGGTTGGCCGGCCGGAGGGCATCCCTGCCGGTAGCCCGATCGACCTGCCTCTCGCCATCAACCTCGGCCCACTGCCGCTGCCCGCCGGGTCCCGCTACACCTGGCGCTTCACCGTTGACGGCGAGTCCGACGACGGGTGGTCGTTGGGCTTCACCACCCGCCCTCCCGTCGTCGTCTGAGTCGCCCTCAATACCAGTCGCCGGCCCGCCGATACTCACGCATGGCCCTGCTCGGCACGCTCGCCGATTTCCACGTCGACGACATTCTCGTGCTCCTGGCGTCCACCAGGAAGACGGGCGTGCTCGTGGTGGAGGGCGGCGGTCGCTGTGGCCGGGTCTGGGTCGATGTGGGCCATGTGGTCGGCGGCCAGTCGGGCTCGGACCACGAGCCGGCGGCGGTGGTGTTCGACCTGCTCCGCCTCGACCAGGGACGGTTTTCCTTCGACGACGGCGTGGCCCCGCCCACGCTGGGCCCGCCGCTAGAGGTGCCGGCGGTCCTGGCCGAGGCCAGGGCCAAGCTGGCCGAGTGGCGCGAGATCGAGGCGGTCGTGCCCACCATGAGCTCGCTGGTCGCCCTCGACGCCAACGGTGGCGGCGCCGGCGACATCACGATCGGGGCGGACGAGTGGCGCACTGTCGCCGCTGTCGGCGCCGGGGGGACGGTGGCGGAGGTGGCCGCTCGGCTCTCCACCGGCGAGTTCGCGGCGTGCAAGGCCGTGAAGGCGCTGGTGGATGCCGGACTGGCCACCGTGGCGGCTCGGCCTCTCGAGACGCCTGCCACCGCTCCCCCCGCCGCCTCCGAAGCCCGGCCCGGGATCGGCGCGCCGGCTCCTGGAGAGCCGGTGCCTGCAGTCGGGGCGAAGCCGGCGGACGGCCAGAGCGTCTCCCGAAGCGAGCTCGTGCGCCAGCTCTCCCAGCTTCGCGGCGGCTGAACCCGAGCGCAGCAGGGCTCAGCAGAGCCGCAGCGAGGCGCTGGCGTGGTGCGTGGGCCAGGTGCGCCGGCATCAGGGGGAGTGGATCGACAGGCTCGACGACGCCCTCGTCGAGGTGGAGCGCGTGCGCGCCGAGGGCCCCGCCGCCTGAGCCCCGCCCCAGCCGCCCGGGCACAACGGGGTCAGGTGGCCCAGGCTCCGCCTTGCCGCCAAAGCGGCGGGGACTACCTGTCGCAGGAGCGGGCCGCAGTAGCCGGGCCGACTGTCCCGGACCGGCGAGAGCCGGCCCGTCTACTCAGCGTTGCCGCCGCCGGCGATGGCGAGGTGCCGAGCGAGCTCGCCGGCGCTGGTGTGGGCGTTGAGGCCGCTGGTTGACGGCATCACGTAGGCGGGGCGGCCGGCGAAGGGCGAGGGCTGCCACCCGGGAACGGCGCCTCGGTCGACGGCCGCTCGCCAGCCGGTGAGCCCAACGAAGCACACCGCCTCGGGCTGCAGCCACCGCACCAGCCGCTCCACCCGCGCCGCGCCGACGCGGTACTCCTCGGCGCTCAGCTCGTCGGCGCGCGCCGTCGCCCGCTTGACCAGGTCGGTCATGCCCATGCCGTGCGCGCCCAGCGCGTGGACCGGGTCGTGGCTGCGCGAGACCAGCCCGGCAGCCAGGGCGGCGGGCCAGAAGCGGTTGCCGGGCCGGGCGTAGCCCACGCCGCGGTCGGCCGCGAAGAGGCTGGGATTGAGCCCGCACACGAGCAGGCGCATGTTCGGCCCCACCGTGTCCGGGAGCGTACGGGCCCGGACGGCCCGGGCCCGCACGACGTCCGTCTGGTCGGCGGGTACCTCCACCGCCTCCACCTCGAAGCCGGCGCCGACGAGGACATCGGCCAGCGCATCCGGCTGCCACGCGGCGAAGAACCGCCCGCCCACGTCGTCGCTGGGCAGGTTCTTGCCTTCGTAGTCACCGACGATGACCTGGAGGTCGAGGGCCCCGCCCACGCTCATGGCGGCGTGCAGCTGCGCCAGGGCCAGCGGCACGCGGGCCCGGGGGACGTGGAGGTAGGCCATGTTCGACCATGCCGCGGCGAGGCTGTCCCGGCGGAGGGGGAGGGCCTCGAGATCGGCCTGGAGGAACCATGCCCCCGGGGTGGCGGCGGTGGCCAGCTCCAGCATGGTGCGGGCGGCGTCGATGCCGACGAGGGGCAGCCCCAGCTCGCCGCTGTAGCGGCCGGCGCCGCACCCCAGGTCGGCCCGGACGGCGCCAGTGGGGACGCGGGAGCCGAAGGCAAGGGCGTCCTCCCGTCGCACGGGCCGGCGCCGAGCAGCCCACTCACCCCCTCGCTCCTCGTAGATCCGCACCGTCGGGCGGTCCATGGCGGCGACGGTACTGCGACGCGCCCCCCGCCTACGCTGAGGGGCATGCGCAGACCACTGTCGGTCATCCTCGTCCTCCTCGTCCTGGTCGGTGCAGGTGCCTGCGCCGACGAGAAAAAGTCGCCGCAACAGATCGTGGCCGGCGCCCCGGCCGAGACGGTGGCGTCGCGCACCTCCAAGGTGGCCTTGAACGTCAACGTGGCCGGCGGTGCCGAGGCCGTCGCCTTCAAGGGCGACGGCGTGTTCGACTTCAAGGCCCAGCGGGGCCGGCTCGTGCTCGACCTCAGCGGCCTGGGCCTGCCTGGTGCGACGCGAAACACCGAGATCGTGTTCAACGCCGACGTGGTGTTCATGAAGCTGCCCTTCGAGGTGCCGCAGCTCAAGGCCCGCCCGTGGGTGAAGATCGACCTCAGTGAGCTGGACGAGCTGTCGGGCATCGACGTCGCGCGGTTGCGCCAGATCCAGAGCAACGACCCCACCGCGGCCCTGAACTACCTCCGGGGCGTCACGGACGCCGTCAAGGTGGTGGGCCGGGAGGACGTCCGGGGGACGATGACCACCCACTACAAGGCCGTCATCGACCTGCGCAAGGCCGCCCGGGAAGTGCCGCCGCAGCTGAAGGACGACATCGTCAAGATCGCCAGGCAGTTGGGCAGCGCCACCATCGACAGCGACGTGTGGATCGACACCGAGGGTCGCCTGCGCAAGCTGCAGTACGGCGTGGACCTGTCCAAGGTGGAGGTTCCGACCAAGGAGGGCGAGGCCCCTCCCACCGGCACCCTCACCGCCACCTTCGAGCTCTTCGAGTTCGGCACCGACGCCGCGGTGGCCGATCCGCCGGCTGACCAGGTCACCAACCTCAAGGACCTCATCAGAAGACCCCCGGCCCCCAAGAGATGAGCCCGGCCGACGCCGCCCGCTCAGGGCCGCGTAGTGGTGGTGGTCGTGGTCGACGTGGAGGTGGTGGTGGTGCGGGTGGAGCTCGCCACCGTGGTGCTGGGCGTGGGGTTCGTCGCGCGGGGGCCACGGGCGGTCGTCGTGGTGGTGGTACTGGCTGCAGGGGCGAGCGGCTGGCCGGGTGACGGTGCGGGAGGAACACGGCCGACGACGACGTGGTCGGTGACGTGGTGGAGGAGCTGGTGGCGGAGCCGGCGGATTGCGCGGCGTTCAACCCGCCCACCTCCCTGGAGTCGAACTGACGCCGTGTCTCGGATCGATGGCGGTGGACCACTCGCCCGGTTCGGTCGGTGATGGAGGCGATGGCGTAGCGCTTGGCGTACGTACCTCGCGCCGCGAAGGTGGCGAACGCGGCTGCCTGCTCCAGAGGGGTCACGCCTTTGCGCAAGCCTCGCTTGCCACGCCGACCGGCGGGGCAACCTGCGGGCGGCGCCGAGGCCCAACCAGGTGAGAAACGCTTGCTGGCAAAGGGATTCTCGTCTCCGCGGTTCAGAAACCCTTATGGGAAAAGGGCATCAGCAGACGAAATGCTTGACCTGGCCGATTCCGTCCTCTTTGATTGGGCACAACTTCCGCCACACGACTCAGGAGGATTGTTGAACAAGGCTGATCTCGTCGAGAAGGTGAGAAGCGAAGCGGGCTTGGCCAGGGGCCAGGCCGAGGAGGCCGTCGACGCAACGCTGAACTCGGTGATCGCCGCGGTGAAGGCGGGCGAGCGCGTGAGCATCTTCGGCTTCGGCACGTTCAACCCGTCCTCCAGGGCCGCTCGCACCGGACGCAATCCCCAGACCGGCGCTCCCGTGAAGATCGCTGCATCCAAGGGAGTTCGGTTCGCCCCCGCATCGGCCTTCAAGCTCGCGCTCAACCCCAAGAGCGCAAAGAAGGCGGCGCCGGCGGCCAAGGCCGCCAACACCGCCAAGGGGGCCAAGGCGACCAAGGCCGCAGCTCCGGCCAAGGCCGCCAAGGCCACCAAAGCGACCAAGGCCTCCAAGGCCTCCACGTCCACCAAGAAGCGCTAACCCGAAAGGCCGGTACGAAACCATGAGCCCCAGCCCCACGAAGAAGAATGGCCCTGCGGAGAGCAAGGGCGGCGTCAAGAAAGCAGTGAAGGAGATTGTGAGCAAGGTGGCCCCGTCGAAGAAGAAGACGACGGTGGCCGAGCCGGGGAGGAAGATGTCGGCGAAGAAGGCGGCGCCGGCCAAGCAGCCTTCCCCGGTCGCCACCAAGACCACCGGTGCGAACAAGGCGACGAAGCAGGCCGTCAAGAAGGCGGAGTCGACGCCGAGAAAGGTGGCCAAGAGCGAGGCGCTGGCCCGCAAGACCATCCCCGACAAGCCCGGAGCCTCCGGGCGGGGCGTTTCGGAGACGGCCAAGAAGGCGAGCGCCACGGGCAAGACCGCGCCGACGGACAAGCCGCCCATGAAGGCGACGAAGAACGCGGGCGCCAAGACCTCGAAGGCGGCCAAGAAGAAGTAGGCAGGGCGCCGGCGCTGGGGAGCGGCGTCCTCAGAGCTTGGTGATCAACTTGAAGGCCTCCCCCTGGGCGAGGCCGGCGAGCTGCCCGTGCTCGCTCAGCCGTTGGAGCATCCGGGAGCGGAAGGCGTCGACCTCGGCGGCCGCGGCACCGTCCTCGATGCCCATGGTCGAGCGCAGCTGGCTGCGGTGCTCCAGCAGTGCGACCAGCTTGGTGTCGCCGTAGCCGGAGCAGTCCTCCACGTGGTCGGGCTCGTCGGCCTCCCAGAGCAGGAGCGCCGAGGGGCGGTGGGGCGCGTCGCCCAACTCCGGGAAGAAGAGCGGGTCCCGCGCCGCCACGATGCCATCGGTGACCAGGAACCCGGCGTGGCGGTGATCGGGATGGAGGCGGTAGCGCTTCCAGGGGTCGTGGCCGAGGACGACGTCGGGGCGGAACCGACGGATGCACGACGCCACCTGGAACCGCTGGCGTTGCCCCGCCTCGAGCTCCCCGTCGGGCCAGCCGAGGAACACCACGTCGCCGGTGCCGCCGAGGGCGCGCGACGCGGCGCGCTGCTCCTCCCGGCGAGCGGCGACCAGGGCGGTCGAGTCCTGCGCGGGGTCCCACGATCCCTTGGAGCCGTCGGTGCAGACGACGTGCTGGACAAGGGATCCGGCGGCCGCCCACTTGGCGAGGGTGGCGCCGCAGCCGAACTCCACGTCGTCGGGGTGGGCTCCGACGGCCATGGCACGGGCTGGGGTGGGCAGGTTCACGTTCATCGGGGGACGAGATCGCCGGGGAGGTCGACGTCCCAGGCGAGGAGGGGTTCGTGCATGACCCGCAGCGGCAGGCCGAGGCGGTGCGTCTCGGCCACGTGCCGAGTGAAGGAGCCGGCGCCGTAGGAGAAGCGGAAGGCGCCTGCGGTGGGCACGCACGCCACGTTGGTGCCGTCCTCGCACCGGTCCGGGACCAGCGTGACGCCCTCGAAGTCGGCCACGGGCGACAACTCGGTGGCGAGCGGCAGGTCGGCGTGGGCGACGATGACGCGGGTGGCCCCGGTCCCGGCCAGGGCGGCCACGCCCCAGTCCACCGCTCGGTTGAGACCGCAGGCCGGCGCCCACACGACGGCTGCCCCCTGGGCCACTGCCCACAGGGCGACCTCGACGTCGTCGCACACCACCGACACGGGAAGCGGTCGAGCGGCGCGGAGCACGCCCTCGGCCATCTCCCGCACCAACGACTCCCGTTCCTGGCTGCCGAGGGCCGGCGCCAGGCGGGCCTTGGCGGCGGCGAAGCCCTTCACCGGGACCAGCACCGCCACTCCGGCCCGCGGCCGGCTGCTCACGCCAGGACTTCGAAGACGCGGATCACCGGTTCCTGGCGCAGGAGCTGCAGGATGCGCACCTGGGCCTCGGCCACGGGGCGGGAACCGACGGCCTTCTCCATCTCCTCGAGACCCGACCACCGCGAAAGGGCGGCGCCCTCCACCAGACCGCCGGCGCTGCAGTCCACGCACATGGCCAACTCGATCCCGAGGCACCCCGGGAGCTCGCGGTAGACGGGCAGCACGTCCTCGGCGAACAGCCGGCGCAGCGTGTCGACGTCGGCGGGGTCGATTGCGGTCTGGAACATGCGCAGCACTGGCGTCATCGTCGGTCACGGCCTCCAGGTCGTCTTCGAGAACATGCCGGCCAGCTCGGGGCTGGTGTGGAGCTGCATGGCGGTGCGGTCGAGCTCGGCGGCCAGGCGCTCGCCGGTCGCCGGGTACTTGAGCGTGACCCGGATCGTGTCGGCGGTGACTTCCAGCACGTTGTACGACGGACGCGTGTAACCCCGGAGACGGTAGGACGACACCGTGCCCGAGTTCACGATCAGCACGCCGTTGAGCAGCCACACGTGGGGGACGTGCTTGTGGCCCGAGAGCACCACGTGGACGTCGAGGCTGTGCAGCAGGGCGAGCACGTCGCCCGAGTCCCAGACCGTGTTGCGTTCGCGGCCGGTGCCGGGGACGGGCACGAGGTGGTGATGGAGCACGAAGGTGCGCACGTCGGCCTCGCCCGCGAACTGGCTGCGGATCCAGTCGTAGCGTTCGCGGCCCACCTCGCCCTCGGCCAGATCGGGCTTGGACGAGTCGATGGCCACGACCCGCATGGACAGGTCCCGCCCACCGACGACGTGCAGCATCGAGTCGCCCTTGCCGGCGCCCTCGCCGGTGCCGAAGGTGTCCCGGAAGTGCAGGTAGCCCACGTTCTTGGAGTCGTGGTTGCCGGGGATGACGAGTGTTCGCAGCCCCGCCTCGAACAACGGCTCGAGGAACTCCTGGGCCTGGCGGAACTCGCCGGAGTAACCCTCGGCCGTGAGGTCGCCGCCGATGACCACCAGGTCGGGAGCCACGGCGATGGTCTCCCGGATGGCGGCCTCGAGCAGGGCGGCGTCGAAGTACGGCGACCCGCAGTGCAGGTCCGAGAGCTGCGCGACGACGAATGCCTCCCGGGCCACGGCAGCCGAGTGTACGGCCACCTAGCGTGGGCGTCGTGATGCGGGTGGCCGTGCTGGGGGCCGGCTCCTGGGGGACCACCTTCGCCGCTGTCTCCTCGGCCAAGGCCGCCACCACGTTGTGGGCGCGCCGGCCGGAGCTGGCCGACGCCATTCGGCGGACCGGGCGCAACGTGGACTACCTGCCGCACGAGGAGCTCCCCGAGGGCGTGGCCTGCACGGCCTCGTTGGAGGAGGCGCTGCACGGTGCGGGAGCGGTCGTCATGGCCGTACCCTCCCACGGTTTTCGCGACGTCCTCACCCAGGCGGCCCCGTTCATCCCCGTCGGCACGCCCGTGGTCAGCCTGGCCAAGGGCGTGGAGCAGAAGTCGCGCCGGCGCATGACCGAGGTGGTGGCAGAGGTGGCGCCGGGGCGGCCGGCGGGCGTGCTCACCGGCCCCAACTTCGCCCCCGAGATCCTGGCCGGCCATCCGATGGCGAGTGTGCTCGCCATGGCGGACGCGGCCCTGAGCTCCGTCCTCCAGCAGCGGTTCTCCACGCACGCCTTTCGTGTCTACACGAACACCGACGTGCTTGGCTGCGAGGTCGCCGGCGCCCTCAAGAACGTCATCGCCATCGCCTCGGGGATGGCCGACGGGATGGGATTCGGGGACAGCACCAAGGCCGCGCTCATCACCCGGGGGCTCGCCGAGCTGACCCGTGTGGGCACGCACGTGGGCGGGCAGGCATCGACCTTCGCCGGCCTGGCCGGCATGGGCGACCTGGTGGCAACCTGCATCTCCCGGCACAGCCGGAACCGTCATGTGGGCGAGGAGCTGGGCAGGGGCCGCAGCATCGACGAGGTCCTTTCCGGGATGCGGATGGTGGCCGAGGGCGTCAACTCCTCGCCCGCGGTGGTCGAGCTGGCGGCTGCGGCCGGCGTGGAGGTGCCGATCTCCGAGCAGGTGGTGGCCGTGCTCTACGGCGGCAGGAAGCCGGCCGACGTCCTGCCCGCCCTCATGCAACGAGGCGTCAAGGCCGAGCTCTGAGCCGAAGTCGTCCGTCTCAGCCGCTGCCGTAGGGCCGGGTGATGATCTCCAGGAGATGGCCGCTCGGGTCCTCGAAGTAGACACCCCGGCCACCGTCACCATGGTTGATCGCGTTGGGCTGGCGGCGCCCGGGGTCGGCCCAGTGCACCAGGCCCCGGGCCTGGATCCGGCCGAAGATCTCGTCGAACTCGGCCTCGCTGATCAAGAAGGCGTAGTGCTGCGGGGTGATGTCGCCCTCGGCGTCGATGAAGTCGAGGGTCACGCCGTTGTCCGTCTCCACGCACAGGAACGGACCGAAGCGGGTCGGCGCCGGTCGGCCGAGCATCTCGGCCAGGAACGCGGCGGAGGCGTGGCTGTCCCGGGCGGACACGATGGTGTGGTTGAGGTGCACGGCCATGGGGCGGTTCCTCTCCTTGGTAGAGGCAGACGTGGGTCACTGTGCCACCGAACCGCGGCGTCGTCGTCGACCTCGAACCGGATGGCCAAGCGATGGCGGCGGTGGTGATGGGGATCAGCGTGCCGCGGTCGCCGCTGAGGATGCGGTCGCGGGAGTGGCGTGCCGGGGGAAAACTCGCTGCTCCAGCCACTCGGCTCTTGGGTGTTGCCCTCCCTGGGCGATGAAGGAAGGCGGCTACCAGACGAGGGCACCGGGTGCCTCGCGCACGCATGGCGAGTCGGTCTGGCGGGGATGGAAGGCTGGCGGGTGTCCTTGACGGGCGAACATCCGTTCGGTAACCTGAGCGGTGTGACGTCTATGCGACAATGGAGAAGCGGCCGGCGGCCAGCACGGGAGGGGCTCCGCATGGAGTACAGCGAGGAGAAGTTCGTTGAGGTTCTCCTGTACGTCGCGAAGCGCCTCGAGGGCGACCCCTCTGGCGGCTCGCTCAAGATCAACAAGGCGATGTTCAACGCTGACTTCGGGCACATGCGGGCGTACGGTCGACCGATCACCGGGGCCGAGTACCAAAAGCTGCCCCATGGTCCTGCGCCCAGGCGCTTGCTGCCCGTGCGCAAGCAGCTCGTGAGGTCGGGGGACGCGATGGTCTGTGAGGACTCGTACCTGGGCAAGACCCTGGTTCGTCTTGTAGCACGCCGCGACCCCGACCTCAGCCGCCTGGAGCCCAGTGAGAAGGAACTGCTCGACCAGGCGCTCGCTGAAATGCAGGGGCGCACCGGAACTGACGTCAGTGAGGCGTCACACCGGGAGCCGGGCTGGCAGATGGTGGATGAGGGGGAGACCATCCCGTACGAGACAGCGTTCCTACGTCCTCCGGTCATGACGGAGCGAATCCGGAATCGCATCCTCGCGCTGGCTGCGGAGCACGGCCTGTAGTTGGCAGACCGACGGCTCAAGGTCACACGGTCCAGCGAGTTCGAGAGAAAGGCCCGGGGGTTCTTCCCTCCAGGAGGATCCCCGGACGGCAAACCTTCCTTTGAGCTGTTCGAGAAGACCGTCCTGAAGGCCGTCGAGTTGGCGTTCTCTCGAATGTTCGATGATCTTCCACTTGCGAAGGAAGGACTTGGGGCGATCCGCGCCGTTTCGACGCAGGCAGTTCCGCATTTCCCGCCGCTTGTCGTCTACGGGATGCTTGTCACAGACGCCACCGTCGATCTCATGGACATTGAGGTTGATGAGGACTTCTGGGACCGTCTGGCTGCCGACTGACGGCCGTGGTGGGTGCGCGCAACATGCGGGCGGTCACCGGCCGCCCCCGGCGTCCTGGAACGAGACCGGTCCCTGCGCCGTCGTCGATGCGACGTCCGGTGGTGTCAACGACTCGCGCCTGGCCGGGAGTCGGCTCAGCCGGGGAGGCGGGCGGTGGCGATGGCCCAGGGGCCGAGCTCGAAGGAGCCGTCGAAGGGCCGGAGGGGGCGGCCCCGGAGGTCGACGAGCCAGCCGGTGGGGGCGCCGGCGATGCCGACGGTGACGCTTCGGTCGCTCGGGTTGAACACGCGCAGCTCCAACCCGCCGGCCTCCCGGCGCAGGGCAGAGACCTCGCCGCCGGTCACCTCCAGGGCCGAACCGTGGTCGGGACGGTGCCCGCCTCCCTCCGCGGTTACGACCTCGAGGGGCAGGAAGGCGTCGTCGACCAGGGCGTACGGGTCGGCCTCGCCGACCTGCAGGGCGTAGCGGGCCTCGACGGGGCCGAGCATCTGCGGGTCGTGGAGGCGGTGCGAGGGGCCCGCGGGCAAGGGCCGGGTGGCCATCTCCACCCGCGACAGCATCCCCGTGGCCCGAAGCAGGGTGAGGGCGAGGGCGTCGGCCCGGCCGGCCGCGATGTCGACCAGCTCGTACTCCAGCAGGCCCTCGTGCACGACGGTGAGGCCGCCGGCCTGGACGAAGCGGCGGGACGGGAACGTGGGCAGGCCCTGCTCGGTGGGACCGCCCTCGGCGGTGAGGCCCCGTTCCACCACGGCGAAGGCGCATTCCGCCCGGCTGCCGGCAGCGGGCTCAGGAAGGGGAAAATGGGCGCGAAGGCGGTGGTCGCGGCAGGGGTTGTCGAAGGTGGTGTGCACCCGCACCAGGCGCTCGCCGGCGCGCAGCTCGAGCATGGTGGTGACCACCACCCGGCGCTCGCCGGTGCGGGACCGGAGCTCGTCGTCGATGGCCTCGGGCCAGCCGAAGGTGCGCCGCACGCGCAGGCGGGCCCGCAGCGGTCCCCGCTCCACAACGTCCACGGCCACCGCCACCGGGGAGTCGACGATGGTGTCGTGGTCGGGCGGTGACCAGTTGTAGGTGTCACCGTGGTCGCCGCCGTCCACCAGGCGATCGAACCCGGTCAGGCCGTCGACGGCGAAGGTGCCGGCGCTGCGGTCCACCTCCACGGTGACCAGGCCGTTGGCCATCACGGTGTCGGCCTCCACTCGCACCGGGCCCACGGAGAGCGGGGCCGGTCGCCACGCTCTCCACCCGAAGCCTGGCACCTGCTCGACGTGAGCCAGGGCCCGGCGAGTCGGAGGCTGGTGGATCCGCACCCGGCAGGCGACGTCGGGGCGGCCTCCCACCCGGGCATAGAGGTCACGCTTGACCTCCTCGACGACCATCTCCGTGCGCAGCTCGGGCTCGGCGTGCAGCACGATGTCGATGCCGTCGTCACCCTCCTCCACCTCCACCCGATTGACGAAGGCGCCGTCGTCGAGCTGTTGGCTACGGATCTGGCTGAGGAACGCCCCCAGTTCCCGGCCCGTCAGCGCCAGGTCGGCGAGCACTGCCGGGCGCTCCTCCAGGACCTGGACCTGGCCGCCTTCCACCGGCCCCTCGCCGGCGAGGGTCAGCTCGACCAGCCCGCCTCGGGGGCGGGCCGAGGGATTCACGACCACGGGACCGGCCTGTTCCATCGAGGAGGCCAGAGCGACCAGTGCTCGGCTGGACAGGCCGTCGGCGATCTGGTCGGCCTCGGCGAAGCGGTGGAGCACGGCCGCCCCCACCTCGTCCGCAGAGCAGGCGCAGATGGAGTCGTGGGCCGAGTTGCGCACGACCTCCTTCCAAGCCAGGTCCAGCAACGAGGCGGGCCAGCGCTCGGGCGCCAGGAACAGGGCGCACAACGGCTCGGCCATTCGTTCCAGGGCCCGCTCGGCACGCGCTGCCGCCTGCTTGACGTCGACACGGTTGGAGGTGACGCCCATGAGGAGGTTGGCCCGGGCGCTGGAGCGCAGCTCTCCCTGCCAGGAAGCCAGCCCCTCGGTGGGCGCGGCGGGGAGGTACTCGCCGAGGGAGGTGACGGCGAAGCGGTAGTCGTCCTGGATCTCGTTGGCCTCGGCGACCACCCGCCCCAGCCACGTCTGGGGCACCTGGTGGTCGGTGCCGTTCATGAAGAGGATCCCGCCGTCGGGGCGCTCGAACAGGAACGGCTCCAGCTCCGCCTCGTGGGCGGCGACGCGGCGCACCAGTGCCTTGGCGTCATCGGGGATGGCCGCCCCGTTGCCGTAGCCGGTGAGGAGGTACTCGGCCCTGACGGTGGAGCCGTCGGGGGCGGACCACCAGAAGCCTGACCGGTCGACGGCGGAGGGAACGCCCCGCCACACCACGGTGTGCTCGAGTCCGGCCTGGGCCAGGATCTGGGGCATCTGGGCGATGTGGCCGAACATGTCGGGGAGGTAGCCGACAGGGGAGGCACCACCGAAGGCGGCGGCACGCGCCATCCCCATCTGCAGGTTGCGCACGATGGTCTCGCCGGAGACGCAGAACTCGTCCATCAGGATGTACCACGGGCCGATGGCCACCCGGCCGCCGGCGGCGAGCCGGCGCAGGCGGGCCTCGGCCTCGGGCCGCACCTCGAGGTAGTCGTCCACCACTGCCATCTGCCCGTCCAGCAGGAACCGGGCGTACCCCAGGTCCGCCTCGAGGAGGGGCAGGAACTCGTCGAGCAGGTCGACCAGGCGGAGGCGGAAGGTCTGGAACGGCGAGTACCACTCGCGGTCCCAGTGCGTGTGGGGGACGATGGCGACGGTACGGGGAGCCATGGGCGCGAGGCTACGCCCCGGCGTCTGCCGGCCGGACCTCCTCGGAGATCCACCGGAGGTAGGGGCCGGTGCCGCCGACGACCGAGGTGGCGATGATCTCCGGCGTCTCGTAGCTGTGGGCACCGCCGATGGCCTCCATCAGCTCCTCCATCCGGTCGTGCGTCGTCTTGGCCAGGCAGAGCCACTCCTCGGCCGACTCGAGCTCGCCGTGCCACCAGTACCGGCTCTGCACGGGGCCGACCACCTGCACGCAGGCCGCCAGCCGCCGCCGGAGGACGGCGTCGGCCAGAGCCTCGGCTTCCTCCCTGCTCCCGGCCGTGGTCTGCACCTGGACGCACTGAGGTACGCGCACGGCACACCGTAGGCTCATGCCATGACCGCGCCCGTCACCGCCGCCGTGACCTCCTTCGATGCCGCCGACCTCAGGCTCACCGAATGGACGGCGTGCGGAGGCTGCGCGGCCAAGTGGGGGGCGGCGCCCCTCAACGCCCTCATCCGGGAGCTGGCCGCCGGGTCGGCCGACCTGCTGGTGGGGCTGGCCCCCTTCGACGACGCCGCCGTCTACCGCCTGAGCGACGACCTCGCCCTGGTCTCCACCACCGACTTCTTCCCGCCGCTGGTGGACGACGCCGCCGACTTCGGCGCCATCGCCGCCGCCAACGCCTGCAGCGACGTGTTCGCCATGGGCGCCCGTGTCGTGCTCGCCCTCAACATCTCGGCCTTTCCCGAGCGCCTCCCGGTGGAGACGGTGGCGGCGATCCTGGCCGCCGCCGGCGCCGTGGTGGCCGAGGCGGGAGGCGTGGTCGCCGGCGGCCACACCATCCGCTCCGAGGAGCCGATCTTCGGCCTCGCCGTGCAGGGGCTCGTGCACCCCGGCCGGGTGTGGACCAAGGCCGGGGCCGCCACCGGCGACGCCCTGGTGCTGTCCAAGCCCGTGGGCACGGGGATCCTCCTGGCCGGCGGCGCACCCGAGCACAAGACCGCGGCCATCTCCCGCATGCGCACGCTGAACCGGGCCGCGGCCGAGGCGCTCAGCGCCCTCGGCGAGGGAGCCGCCCACGCCGTCACCGACGTCACCGGGTTCGGGCTGCTCGGCCACGGGTGGGAGATGGCCGAGCGCTCGGGCTCCTGCCTCCGCCTCGACGGGGCCGCCATCCCGTTCTACGACGGCGCCCTGGCCGCGGCCGAGGCCGGCGTGCGTACCGGCGGCGACGCCCGCAACCGGGCTCACCTGGAGGGCCGGGTCGTCTCCACCGCCCCGCCGGCGGTGGAGGCCCTCGCCTACGACCCCCAGACGTCGGGCGGCCTCCTGGCCGCTGTGAGCCCGGCCGACGCCGAGCGCCTGGTCGCCGACACCGACGGCCTGTTCACCGTCATCGGCGAGGTGGCCGGCGGTCCCGCTGCCGTGGAGCTCCACGGCTGACCCCGCCGGCTGGCGGCCGTACCGCTTGGTGTGGGAGGAGATCACCCGCGACCCGCAGCTGGTGTGCGACACCATCTGCGACGCGCTGGCCCTGGCAGCGTGATGTTCCCGAGGACATGGCACCCGGTTTCCGGGGTCATGTCCTCGAAACCCGGGCGGGCGGTAAGGTCGGCCGGCGTGGCGCCGCCCCGCCAGACCCTGCGCCCGTCGCTGCGGACCGCCGCGCCCTCGCTTCTCCTGGAGCGGGAGTTGTGGGACGAGGGCCACGACGTGGTGGTCGGCGTGGACGAGGTGGGCCGGGGGGCCTGGGCCGGGCCCATCAGCGTGGGCGCCGCCGTGCTGCCACGGGACCGCCGGGTGTACCGGGTGCGGGACTCCAAGATGCTCAGCGAGGACGAGCGGGAGCGGCTCTTCGACCGCCTGGCCGCCTGGTGCCGCGCCTGGGCCGTGGGCCATGCATCCCAGGAGGAGTGCGACCGCCTGGGGATGTCGGCGGCCCAGAAGCTGGCGGCCGCCCGGGCGGTCGACGCACTGGGCCTGGAGCCCGACCGGCTGCTCATCGACGGCCGGTGGGATTTCGTGGGCCGGGGGCCCACCGTCACCCGCCGCATCGTCAAGGGCGACGCCACCTGCTTGTCGATCGCCGCCGCGTCGATCCTCGCCAAGGTCACCCGTGACCGCATCATGCGGGCCGAGGCCGAGCACTATCCCGGCTACGACTTCGACCTCAACAAGGGGTACCCCTGCCCCCGCCACAAGGCGGCGCTCAAGGCGTGGGGGCCGTCCTCGATCCATCGTCGCACCTGGGTGTTCATGCAGCATCTGCCGTGGGGCCTACACCCTGCCGCCCCGCCCACCCAACCGGCACTGCCCGTTCCCCTGGACGGCACCTCGTGGCCCTGATCTCCCGAACCCGCAAGGAGTTCGGCGACGCGGGAAACCAAGGCGAGCTCTTCGCCGCCCTCGCGGCGAGATCGAGACCGTGGTGCACGACCTCTCTGGAGAAGGTCATCGACGACGAAGGTCTCGCCCAGGTGAAGTCCGACGACACCTACCCCCCCGTCCTCCGCCGCTTCCTCGGCGACCTCGCGGGCCAGGCCCTGAAGGATGTCGGTGGGCGGTGAGCCGTAGCCTGAGCGCCATGTCGAGACGTGACGCACTGCTGCTGCGGGCCTTCGCCGGGTGGACGATCTTCATCTGGGCGACCCGGATCCTCAACATCCTGCGCGACGGCGACCCCGACCACGGCTTCGGGTTCAAGGCCGTCCACGTCGTGCTGGCCGCGGTATCGGTGGCGTTCGCCGTCGCCGCCATCGGCGTGGTGGGCCGGTCCCGACGCCGGGCCGCCGTCGGCTCGGACGCCTGACCCCGAGCACCGTGCAGGAGCAGGGCCGGCCCACTGGCTGGGTTCGGCGGCTGCGGCCGTACCTCGGGGCGCACCGGCGCGACGTCATCGTGGCCTTCGGCGCGTCGTTGGCCGGGCTGACGGTCACCGCCCTCACGCCCCTCGTGCAGAAGGTCATCCTCGACGACGTCGTCACCGCAGGGCGGCGTTCGCTGGGACCGTGGCTGGCGCTGCTCGTGGCCGCCGGCGTGTTCCGCTTCGGTGCCGCCCACCTGCGCCGCTACGTGGGCGGCCGCGTCGCCCTCGCCGTGCAGCACGACCTGCGCAACGCCGTGTACGAGCACCTTCAGCGCCTGGACTTCGCCCGCCACGACGAGGCCCAGACGGGTCAGCTCGTGTCCAGGGCCAGCTCGGACGTGGCCCTGGTACAGGGCCTGCTGGCCTTCCTGCCGCTGACGACGGGCAACGTGTTGCTCCTCGTGCTCTCCCTGGTGATCATGGTGGTCCTCTCGCCCCTGCTCACCGTGATCGCCCTGGTCGCCGTACCCGCCCTGGTGCTGCTGGCCCGGCGGTTGCGCACCAGCGTCTTTCCCGCCAGCTGGGACGCGCAGCAGAAGGCGGCCGGGGTCGTGGGGGTGATCGACGAAGCCGTTACCGGCGTGCGGGTTGTCAAGGGGTTCGGCCAGGAGGCCCAGGAGCTGGAGCGCCTGAGCCAGGCCAGCGCCTCCCTCTACGGGTCTCGCGTCCGCGCCGCGCGCATCGAGGCCCGGTTCGCCGCCTCGTTCCAGGTCGTCCCGGCCCTGTCGCAGGTCGCGGTCCTGGCCCTCGGCGGGTGGCTGGCCCTGCGGGGCCGCATCAGCCTGGGAACCTTCCTCGCCTTCTCGACCTACGTGGGTCAGCTGGTCTCCCCGGTTCGGATGCTGTCGTCGCTGCTCGTGGTGGCCCAACAGGCCCGGGCCGGGGCCGAGCGCATCTTCGACATCCTCGACTCCAACCCTGCGGTCAGCGAGCGGCCCGATGCCGTCGACCTCCCGCCGCTCCGGGGCGAGGTCGTCTTCGACGGCGTGACCTTCGGCTACCTGCGCTCCGAGCGCGTGCTCGAGGGTTTCAGCCTCACGGTGGCGGCGGGCGAGACGGTGGCCCTGGTGGGCGCTTCCGGCTCGGGCAAGTCCACCGTGGCCATGCTCCTGCCCCGCTTCTACGACGTGGCTGACGGCGCCGTGCGGGTTGACGGCGTGGACGTGCGGGACGCGACGTTCGAGTCGTTGCGCCGTCAGATCGGCGTGGTGTTCGAAGAGACGTTCCTGTTCACCGACACGGTACGAGCCAACATCGCCTACGGCCGCCCGGACGCGACGGACGACGAGGTGCGGGCCGCGGCGCGGGCGGCAGAGGCCGACGCCTTCATCGCCGCCCTGCCCGACGGCTACGACACGTTGTTGGGCGAGCGGGGGCTGACGCTTTCGGGCGGCCAGCGCCAGCGCATCGCCCTGGCCCGGGCTCTGCTCACCGACCCCGCCATCCTCGTGCTCGACGACGCCACCTCCTCGGTGGACTCACGGGTCGAGGAGGAGATCCACGCGACCCTGCGGCGCCTGGCCGAGGGCCGTACCACGCTGCTGGTGGCCCATCGCCGCTCCACCCTACGCCTGGCCGACCGCATCGCGGTGATGGACGCGGGGCGGGTCCTCGACATCGGAACACATGACCAACTGATGGCCCGTTGCGCGCTGTACCGCCAGCTGTTGGCCGGGCCGGGGGAGAGTTGCGAGGAGCCGGCGGCGATGGGCGACGAGAGGCTCGACGGGACAACGCCTCTCGATGGGGTGACGGCGTCGGCGTGGGCGCGCCCGGCCGGCGGTGAGGGCGCCGGCGTCTGGTCACCTTCCCGTCTCGCCACCTCCACGCATGGAGGTGAGCTATTCCTGGGCCACGGCATGGGACGCGGCCCGGGGCAGGGCGGCGCGCACGGCGGCGTAGCCGAGCGGGCGGCGATGCTCGACCCCACTCCCGGCCTGCTCGAAGCCGTGGCCGCGCTGCCCCCCACGACCGAGCAGGCGGAGCTGGCCCGGTCGGTCCCGGTTGCGGCGGCGGCGCTCCCGGGCGGTCGGGAGCGTGCCCCCTTCACCCTTCGGCGCATGGTGCGCCCGTACCGCCGGCAGCTGGCGCTGGGCCTGGGCCTGGTGGTGCTCGACACGTCCGCCACCATCGCCGGGCCCGCCCTGGTGGGCTTCGGCGTCGACCGGGGCGTCGTGGAGGCGTCGGGGCGGACGCTGGCCCTCGCCAGCCTGGCCTACCTGGCGGTGGTGGTGGCCAACGGCTGCAACGTGTGGGCAGAGCAGCGCCAGACCCGGCGAACCGCCGAGCGCCTCCTGTTCGACCTCAGAGTGCGCATGTTCGCCCACCTCCAGTCCCTCGGCCTCGACTACTACGACCGGGAGGCGGCGGGTCGGATCATGACCCGCATGACCACCGACGTGGAGGCGCTGTCCACCCTGCTCCAGAACGGGCTCATCACCGCGGTGGTGAGCATCCTCAGCTTCGGCGGGGTGGCCGTGGTCCTGCTCGTGATGAACGTGGCCTTGTCGCTGGCCACGTTCGTGGTCCTGTTCCCCCTCGTCCTCGCCACCATCTGGTTCCGCCGACGGTCGGCCCAGGCCTACGACACGGCGCGGGAGCGCATCGCCACCGTCAACGCCAACCTCCAGGAGAGCATCTCGGGAGTGCGGGTGGCGCAGGCCTACGGCCGGGAGGACCGCAACATCGGCCACTTCCGAGGCGTGGCGCAGCGCTACTTCGACGCCCGCATGACGGCCCAGCGCCTGGTGGCCACCTACTTCCCGTTCGTCGAGCTCCTGTCCGAGGTGGCGGCCGCCGTGGTCCTCGGCGTGGGGGCCCACCTCGCGGCCAGGGGCAGTCTCAGCCCCGGTGAGCTGATCGCCTTCCTGCTCTACCTCAACCAGTTGTTCTCGCCCATCCAGCAGCTGTCGCACGTCTTCGACACCTATCAGCAGGCCCGGGCCTCCACGGCCAAGATCGGCGAGCTGCTCGCCACCCCAACCTCCACGCCCGTCGCCCACCAGCCCATCGATCCCGGCGTGGTACGGGGGTCGATCCGCTTCGAGGGCGTGCACTTCCGCTACCCGGGCACGCCGGCCGAGGCCCTGGCCGGCGTCGACCTGGAGGTGTCACCCGGCCAGACCGTGGCGCTGGTGGGCGAGACGGGGGCGGGAAAGTCCACCATCGTCAAGCTCGTCGCCCGCTTCTACGACCCAACCGAGGGGCGGGTGCTCATCGACGGTGTGCCGCTGACGGCGTTGGACACGGACGCGTACCGCCGCCAGCTCGGCTATGTGCCCCAGGAGGCGTTCCTGTTCTCCGGGACCATCCGCGACAACATCGCCTACGGGCGCTCCGCAGCCACCGATGCCGAGGTCGAGGCGGCGGCGGCGGCCGTGGGTGCCCATGAGCTGGTTGCGTCGTTGCCGGGCGGGTACCTGCACGTGGTGAGCGAGCGGGGGCGGTCGCTGTCGGCCGGGCAGCGCCAGCTCATCGCCCTGGCCCGCGCCCGGCTGGTCGACCCCGCCATCCTGTTGCTCGACGAGGCCACCTCCAACCTCGACCTGGTCACCGAGGCGCATGTCACCCACGCCATGAGCGTGGTGGCTGAGGGCCGGACCACCCTCATCATCGCCCACCGCCTGCCCACCGCCCGCAGCGCCGACCGCATCGTGGTGGTCGACGGCGGGAGAGTGGTGGAGGAGGGCACCCACACCGAGCTGGTCGCCCAACCCGGTGGCCACTACGCCCACCTCTGGCGCGCCTTCGAGGTTGAGCCCCAAGCCGTCTAGCGACGGCTTGGGGCCGACTTCCAAGCGGCCCTTGGCGTCCGAGTGTGCACCGGGCGATCTGGCGGCGGGCTCAGCGCACGCCGACGAGGTCGACCACGAACACCAGCGTCTCGTTGGGCCCGATCACGCCGCCTGCGCCCCTGCTCCCGTAGGCCAGCTCCGGCGGGACCGTGAGGCGCCGTCGCCCGCCCACCTTCATGCCCGCCACTCCCTCGTCCCAGCCGGCGATGACCTGGCCACCGCCGAGGCGGAACGTGAAGGTGGACCGCCGGTCCCAGGAGGCGTCGAACTGGCGGCCGGTCGACCAGGACACGCCGACGTAATGGACCTCCACGTTGGCACCGGCGGTCGCCTCTGCACCGCTGCCGACCTCGATCTCCTCGACCTGCAGGCCCGCCGGCGGTTCGCCGCCGGCGACGGTCACTTCGGGCTTCCGGGAAGGCGTCATCTGGTCACGCTAACCGTCCCACCGTGGTCCGTCGCCGACCTCGGACCCACACATCCGCACGTCGACGTCCAGGGCGAGGGTGAGGCAGCGGCAGGCGCCGCCGGCCTTGGCGAACTCGCTCACCTCGCACACCACGGGGTCGAAGCCCCACGCCTCCAGCCGGCGGCCGACGGTGACGGGACAGGCGGGCATGACCACTGTGGTGCCGACCACCACGGAGTTGGCGCAGAACGACAGCGCCTGCTCGTCGTCGAGCACCAGCGGCTCGGGCACGAGCGCCTCCATCACCTTGGCGCCGTAGCGGTCCCACGCATGAGGGGCGACGATGGCCCGGCGCTCGCCGAGCGGGCAGAACGTGAGGTCGAGGTGGTAGAGGCGCTCGTCGACCAGCTCCACCGATCGCACGGGCGCGCCGGTGAGTCGGGACAACGCAGCGTGCGACGCCGCGTCGGAGCGCGTGCGGTAGCCCGAGACCAGTGCTCCACCGAAGGGCAGGGCGTCGCCGGCGCCCTCGTGCACCATCCCCTCAGGCAACCAGCTGACGGTGTAGCCGGCCGCCTCGAACCAGGCCACGTCGTGCGCCACTTCTCCCTGGCGCTGGGGATGGCGGAACCGGGAGGGCACGTACTGGTGTCCGTTGACGATGCCGGCGTTGGCAGTGAACACCAGATCCGGGAGGCCCTCCACCGGCTCGAGCACCTCGACCTCCGCCCCCGCCGCCCGCATCGTGGCGACCAGCGCCTGCCACTGCGCCCGGGCCCGGTCCAGGTCCACCCGCACCTCGGCGCGCATCCAGGCGTTGATCTCGTAGAGAACCCCGAAGTGCTCCGGCGGGCACATCAGGTACCGCCGCCCCCATGCAAGTGATTGGGAGTACATAGGGGGCCGAATCCGCCCGCTATGTACGCGCAGCCGAAGACAGCTGCTCGGAGAGGGCCGAGACGAACGGGCCCACGTCGGTCACCACCCCGAGTGCCTGGTGGCTGCCCCGGTCGGCCAGCTTGGTGACCACGGCCTGGTTGATGTCGACCACGAAGGTCTCGACCCCCGAGGACAGGCAGTTGCCGGTGGCGATGGCGTGCAGCGTGGAGGCCAGCATCAGCGCCAGGCCCACGCCAGGCAGCAGGGCGCGCATGGCGTCGGCCGCCTCCACCACGTTGGCGTACACGTCGGGGAGGGGACCGTCGTCGCGCACCGACCCGCCGAGCACGAACGGCACCTGCCGGCGCACACACTCGAACATCACGCCGCCGGTCACGTAACCGGCGTCGACGGCGGCGGCGATGGAGCCGTGGCGGCGCACCTCGTTGATCACGCGCAGGTGGTTGGCGTGGCCGCCCTCGGCCGACGTGCCGCCCTCCACCGGCACGCCGAGAGACGTGCCCATCACGTTCGACTCGATGTCGTGGGCGGCGAACCCGTTGCCGGCGAAGAGGACGTCGACCCACCCGTCGCGCACGAGGCGGGCGAGGCACGGGCCGGCGCCGGTGTGGACGACGGCGGGGCCGGCGACCACCAGCACCTTGGCGCCGGCCTCGCGAGCCAGGCGGATGCGGGCGGCCACCTCGGCCACGATGTGGGACTTGGGCTTCTCCGACGACACCTCCGAGCTCATGAACTCGAAGGGGCTGGCGCCGCGGGGCCGCGCCGGGGGAGTGACGCGGATCCCTCCGGTGCCGATGACCACCCGGTCACCTGCCTGCACCCGATGCACGGGCACGGTGCGCACGCGCCCGTCGCCGAGCACGACGAGCCCGCAGTCCATCTCGGGGTTCTCCACCGGCGTCCAGTGCCCGGCCAGGCGCACGGCGGTGGGGAGGTTGGTGGTGGAGTAGAAGCCGGCGGGAAGCACGCCGGCGCTGTCGGCCTCCACGACCTCGGCGTGTTGTTGTTGTGCCACCCGGTTGGCGCCGTGAGCCTGGAGCTCCACCAGCAGCGCGTCAAGCGTGGCGTCGTCGTCGGCGCTGACCTCGAGGCGGGCCCGGCTGACGTCGGTGTTCGTCTTGCCGATGTGGACGTCGACCACCTCGTAGTCAGCGCCGGCGGCGAGGATGATGTCCATCACCTTGGCCAGGATGAGGGAGTCGACGATATGGCCCTCGATCTCCACCACCTCGGTGACGGCCACTCAGAGGACGGCTTCCTTGGCCGGGACGGCGCCGTCGGCCGGGACCTGACTGACCGGAACCTCCTCGACGCCCACGGTGGGCTCCGGCTTGAGCGCGCCCCTCCGCTCGTCGTACAGGTCGCGGGCCACCACGTTGACCACACCGGCGGCCGGGATGGCCAGCAGGGCTCCGAGGATGCCTGACAGCTCCACGCCGATCAGCACGCTGATCAGCACGACGAGGGGGTTGAGGTCGACGGTGCGGGACATGATCGTCACCTGCAGCACGTGGTTCTCGAACTGCTGGTACATGATGAAGAACACGACGGTGGCGATGCCGACACCCGTCGAGTGGAGGAAGGCCACGGCCACCGCCGGGATGGCGCCGAGGGTGGCGCCCACGAGGGGGATCAGGTCGGCAAACGCCACCCACAGCGCCAGCACGCCCCGGAAGGGGACGCCGGTGAAGAAGAGGAACGCGAAGGCGGTGGCGCCGGCGATCACGCTGATGAGCAGGTTGCCGGCCACGTAGCCGGTGACGGCTTTCGCGGCGTCGGCCGCCACGAGGCGCACCCGCTCCCGGGTCGGGGGCGACAGGGCGCCCAGCCCCCCCTGCAGCATCTTGGGACCGGAAAGCAGCATCAATATGGTGAGCACGACGATCGTGAGGGTGGCGGCCACGGCGTTGCCCACCCCCTGGAGGATGGAGAGGCTGTTCTCCCCCAGGTTTTCCAGGGCGTCTTTGATGTCGTCCTGGCGGTCCTCGAGGCGCCGGTCGAGGTCGTAGCGCTTGACCAGCCCACCCAACGGCCCGCGACCCGCCTTGGCGTCCTCCACGTAGCGGGGGAAGTTGTCGGCGAACTCCTGGGACTGGTCGACGATGGGGGTGACGAAGGCGTAGACCACCGCCGACAGCGCGCCGAAGCCCACGAAGAACACGACGAGCGTGCCCAGCCCCCTCCGGATCCGGCAGCGGCGTTCCAGGAAGTCGACAGGGGGGCTCAGCACCACGGCGAAGAAGCCGGCGATGATCATCCACACCAGGATGCGGCTCACCTGGAGCACGACCTTGTAGACGGCAACGGTGAGCACCACCGAGCCGATGACGGCAAAGATCGTGCGCCACGGGACCGGCCGTTGGGAGGCGGCGGGGTCCGGCGGCATCGCCGTCAGCGTACCGGCGAGCTAGGGTCGAACCGGTCATGGGCCAGCCCGTCACAGTCGTCCAGAAGCCATCCACCAAGGCCTGGATCGTGCGCTTCGAGATCAACCGCAGCCTCACCGGGATGGGCCACGAGCGGTACCGGTCGCTGGAGGACGCCAGCGGCGATCGCCCGCCTGACGTCCTTGCTCGCCGGCTGTTGGAGCGGGGCGGCATCATCTCCGTGCACGTGTACTCCAACACCATCACGGTGCAGTTGGCCCACGGGGTGAGCTCGGATGGGTTGCGGGAGCTGATCGAGCAGCTCTTCGTGCACTATCGCGACGGCGTGCAGCCCAGCATCCCCTGAGGGCCGGCGGGCCCGAAGGAAGTGACGTGTCGTTGAGGTGACCCCCATGAGCTCGGGGGCGCAGGCATGGGCGGCGGTGCTGGAGCGCCTCGACGAGGCCGCCGGGCTGATGGGGATCGACCCCGACATCCACCGCCTGCTGCGCACGCCCCGGCGGGTGCTCGAGGTGGCGGTGCCGGTGAGGATGGACGACGGAAGCGTGGAGGTCTTCCAGGGTTGGCGGGTCCACCACGCCACCACGCGGGCCCGGCGAAGGGTGGCCTGCGCTTCCACCCGGACCTCGACGTCCTCGGGGTCACGGTGCTGGCGGCCAGCATGACGTTCAAGACGGCGGTGACCAACCTTCCCTTCGGCGGCGCCAAGGGCGGCGTGCGCTGTGACCCCAGCCGGCTTTCACTGCGGGAGCTGGAGCACCTCACCCGCCGCTACGCCCTGGAGGGTGGTCGTGCCCGCCGCCCTGTCCGGTGCCATCGCCGCCCGCGGCCTGTTCCCCTGACGCACCCCGAACTTGGTGAGGAAAGCGGCGCTGGGGCGCCGCTTTCCGGTACAGGTTCGGGGGTTGGGGGCTTCGGTCAGGCGGCGCCGGCTTCGGGAGCGTGGATGGCGGGGATCTCGGCGTTGGCCTTGGCCACCTGCTCGGCGGTGCGGGCCATCTCCTCGGTCAGCTCGGTGATCTCCGCTTCGATACGGGCGGCGTCGTCCGGACGGTGCTGGACGGCGGCCCGCTCCCGCTGCTCGACCTGCTCCACCAGCTGAAGCTCGAGGCCCACCAGATGGTCCTCGAGGCGAGGATCGGTCATGTGGCGTGCGTACCCGAAAAGGGGGGGCTCTAACTCCCCTGCGCGCCTCGGCCGCTGCGCTCCTGGAGCTCGTCGATCTTCTTGGACGCCTCGGCCTTGGTGAGGCGCTCGGGATCGACGTCCTCACCGGCCTGCTGGGCCAGGGTGTTGAGGTAGGACTCCTGGGGGCCGGTGACCGGCTCGTCTCCGGTGATCCACTCGTCGGGGTCCTTCTGGGGGTTCCTCTGGGTGTCGGTCATCTGGTGTGCCTACCCAGTTGACAACGAAGAACAAACGTTCGCATACTGCATGGTCCCATGGCTCTCGCCGTTCCGGACCTTGCAGCTCGCGCCGGCGCCGTCTCGCCGGCCGGGTCGCTGGCCGGTGAACGCCTGCTGCCGGTGGTGCCGGCGCTGGAGGGCCTGTTCCCTGGGGGTGGTGTGCGACGGGGCTCCACTGTTGCCGTGGCCGGGTCGACCTCGCTGGCCCTGGCCGTGCTGGCCGGGCCGTCGGCGGCGGGTTCGTGGTGTGCGGCCGTCGGTCTGCCGGCGCTGGGGTTGCTGGCCGCAGCCGAGATGGGGATGGCATTGGACCGCCTGGCCCTGGTGCCGGCGCCCGGCTCGGAGTGGCCCACGGTGGTGGCGGCCATGCTCGACGCCCTCGACGTGGTCGTGGTGGGGACCGGGACGGGGGAGGGGCGGCGGGTGCGGCCGGCCGATGCCCGCCGTCTCGTGGCCCGGGCCCGCGAGCGGGGTGCGGTGCTGGTGGTGCTGGGGGCCTGGGAGGGCGCCGACCTCCGCCTGTCGGTGGTCGGTGCCGCCCCGCGCCAGAGCCAGTGGCAGT
>PJQG01000058.1 GCA_002861595.1 Actinomycetota bacterium | reverse complement strand
CCCCCCTTTCGGGGGAGACCATACGTTAGCGGACAGACGGACTTGCGTGACTGTAGTTACGTGCGTGTATTTACGCCGGGAAGTACTTAGGTGGTCGACCCGCACACACGCCGGCTCCTCCGGACAAGCGAGGACCCTGGCCGAGGGGGGAAGGGCTCCGTGGGCGAGTTCCCACGCGTGGCGGTGGGCGGTGACGTGCCTGCCCTCGACCTTCAGCCGTCCGGTTCCCCGCGCAGCGTCCCGCGCGCCAGTCCAGAGGTGGTGCTCTCCGGTGCGGTCAACATGACGCTCGAAGCGCCGGGCCGGGTCTTCCACGTGTGTCCTCCTTCTCGGACTCCCAGGGGGGAGTGCTTTGAAGGACGGCTTGGACACCGCGGAGCCATCGACCGCTGGCAGCAGGATACCCATCGCGGTGCATCAGGGCGGTGCATCAGGCGGTGCATGGCGCCCGCGGTCGCGTGTTCGGCCTTGATGCACCCGCCGCCGGCAGGCTGCCGTGAGCACGAACCACCTGCTCAGACTGCGTTTCCTGCTAGCGCGCTCGGAGGGATTCGAACCCCCAACCTTCTGATCCGTAGTCAGATGCTCTAATCCGTTGAGCTACGAGCGCAGGACTGCAACTGTAGATGACGGGCTCCGCCCGCCGGCCGAGCGGAGAGGGAGGGATTTGAACCCTCGGACCAGGTTTCCCCGGTCAACTCATTAGCAGTGAGTCCGATTCGGCCGCTCTCGCACCTCTCCCGAAGGCGCCAATCTACGCCACGCGCACCCCTCGCAGCGCCGGCCGGCTCCGTGGCATGAGAACTGCGCCTTTCGGCATGTCGGACAACCGCCCGCATCGGTCCTTCCAGGCGCCGGCCGCCAGGCGCCGGCCGCCAGGCGCCGGCCGCCCCGCCGGCCCCGAGCCCCTGGTACAACCCGTGTAGCAACCGCTGCTCTGCCGGGAGCTGGTGGACCGGGCTGAGGCGGTGAACGCCGTGCGGGAGGCGCTCGGGCGGGCGGCGTCGGGGTCAGGCGGCACCGTTTTCGTCGTGGGGGACGCGGGCATGGGCAAGTCGCGGCTCGTCGCCGAGGCGAGAAGGCTTGCTGACGACCGAGGCTTGTCGTGCTGACCGGGCGCGGCCGTACAACGGGCGGCTCCGCCGGCATACCGGCCTCTGGTCGAGGCGCTGCAGCCGATGCTCCTGAGCGCCAACACCACCGCCACCGCCACCGCCGATCCCCACCTCCAGCCGTTCATTCGCTCCTTCCGCCGCTTGCTTCCCGAGAGAGGACACCAGGCCGGCGAGGCGGCCGAGCTCGCCGTGGCCGAGGTGCTGACCCAGACCCTGGCCGCCCTCGGCCGGTCACCGGCTGTCTTCTCCTTCTCGAGGATCTCCATTGGTCCGACCTCGAGACCATGGCGTGATCGAGCACCTCGCCAACCACGTGGTCGACCACCGCGTGCATGGTGGGGTGGGCGACGTTCGACTCGCCCTGGACCAGCATCGTCGACCGGGAGAAGTTCGCCCAGGTCCTCGATGGCGTGCGCCGGATGCAGCCGACACGGATCCTCTCGTCACACCTGCCCGCCGCCGGCGGCGACAACATGGAGCGGTTCCTCCAGGTCCTCGCCTCGCTGCCGGACGCGGAGCCGTTCGTGGCTCCCGACAGCGAAGGTTTCCAGCAGATGGTGGCCGCCATCGCCGCCATGACTGCCATGGCGGTTCCTCCGGCGACGGCCTGAGCGAACGGTGTTCGTCCAGCTCGTCCTGGGCCGCCACGGTGACGGCGACGCTGACGGGATCCGGCGCCAGTGGGAGCGCTGGCACCAGGAACTTGCCCCCGGAGCCGGCGGATGGCTGGGCTCGACCGGCGGGATCACGACGGACGGCCACGTGGTGCTCATGGCGCGCTTCGACTCCCCGGACGCGGCGCGTGCGAACGCCGCCCGCCCCGAGCAGGGGGCGTGGTGGTCGGCGACGGAAGACCTCCTGGAAGGCTCCGCCGACTTCCTGGAGACAGGCGACGTGAACGTCCAGCCCGTCAAGGACGCCAGCAGGTCCGGGTTCGTCCAGCTGATGCGGGCCCGGGTCAGGGACCGGGGCCGCCTGGAGGCCATCGAGGCCGAGGTCGGGCCGGCGTTCTTCGAGCTCCGGCCCGACTTCCTCGAGGGCTACCGGGCGTGGCTCCCCGACGGCTCCCTCGCCGCCGTCGACTACTTCAACTCGGTGGCCGAAGCCCGGGCCGGCGAGGCCAGGGAGATGCCCGACCACCTCACGGCCCGCTTCGAGGAGTGGATGGCGCTCCTGGAGGGCACCGGGTGGTACGACCTCACTGAGCCGTGGCTGGCGGCGCCGGGCTGAGAGGCCGGCGGCGAGCGTCGGCGAGGCGGCGGGCCGCCCTACCGGCGACGGTCAGGAGACCAGGCGGCGGGAGCGACGAAACGTGACCACGCGATCACGGCCGGTCCGCTTGGCCCGGTAGAGGGCGCGGTCAGCGGCGGCGACGAGGGACACCTCGTCGCCGGCATCGTCCGGGTAGGTGGCCACGCCGGCGCTGAGGGTTACGGGAACGTCCCCGGCACCGGCAACCACGGCGGCCCGGAGACGCTCCGCCACGGCGCGGGCCCGGACGGGGGAGCAGGCGGGCAGGATGACGGCGAACTCCTCGCCGCCGTAGCGAGCAGGCACGTCGGTGCCTCGCGCCGCCTGGGCCAGGGCGAGCCCCACCCGGCGAAGAACGTCGTCACCCGCCTGGTGGCCGTAGGTGTCGTTGACGGCCTTGAAATGATCGACGTCGAGCAGGACGAGGGTGCACGGCTCGCCACGGCGCTGCGCGAGCGCCAGCTCCCGCGACAGGGCCAGCTGGAACACCCGCCGGTTGGCCAGCCCCGTCAGCCCGTCGGTGTCCGCCAATCGCTCCACCTCGGCCCGGAGAGCGGCCGCCCGCAGGGCCAGGGTGGCGTGGGTGGCGAACTGTGCCAGCAGGTCGACAGTGCGCCGGGTGACGTGGGCGTCGGGCCGCCCCGCCCGCTCCGCGGCCAGCACGCCCAGGAGCTCGCCGTCCACCACCAGGGGAATCACCACCACGTTGACGGCGCCGGGAAGGGCGTGGCTGAGCAGCGGGTCCCGGCGAGGGTCCAAGGACCGCATCAGTATCGGTACCGGCGATTCAGGTCGGGCTCCCACCACGCCGTCGCACGAAGGCGCCTCGGCGACCTCCGTCACGCCGCCGTCGTCGCCCGGAGCGCGCACGAAGGCCCGGTAGGTGCCCTTGTCGCTCACCACGAGGGCGGCCCGGGGAAAAGCGAAGGCTTGCGACACCCCATCGAGCAGGGCGTCCACGATCTCGGAGCGCTCCCGGGTACCGGCCAGTCGTGCGGCCATGGCCGCCAGCGCCCGCAGCTCGGCCTTGCCCCGCTGCAGCTCGCGCTCGTTGACCGAGGAGAACCACGCCGCAGAGATGGCCACGGCCAGCAGGGCCAGGGCCCGCACCGCCGCCGCCTCGTCGGGCCCGCCCGACGGCAGCTTCGCCACCACACCGGCGCTCTGCAGCCAGGAGACGGCGAACAGCAGCAGCGCGTGCCAGAGGGCGGTCTTCAAACCGGTCCGGAACGACAGCAGCAGCGTCACGGCGATGACGTGGACGAGCACCAGGAACGACATGCGGCTCTGGGGCCCGCCGGTGAACGACATGACGACGGCGAGGTAGACCCCGTCCAACAGCACCAGCCCGCTGGCCAGAGCGGCACCGCGGGCACTCGCACGCCTCCGGACCACCTCGAGGGCCGCGACCACGCCTCCGTAGGCGAGGCTCGCCACCAGCAGGGAGGAGCCAGGGTGCCCACCGAGAGAGCCGGGCGCAAGGAACGCAGCCACGGAGACTGCGAGGGTCAGCCCCACGCGCAGGAACTGGAGCAGCTCGAGGCGTCTGTGCAGCGGAGCCAGGCCTGCGGGTGCGACGAGGTCGATCGGGGTCACGAGAAGCCGAGGAGGTCGTCGTCGCCCGATTCGAGAGACGTCGCGACTCGGGGGTCACCCTTGTCGACGCGGTGCTGCAACACCAGGAACGCCAGCGTGGCCAGCGCCAGGCCGAGCGGGAACGTCAACTGCCGGGCGGTTTCGACGCCGGCCCGGCGCAGGCGCACCGCCAGGGTCATGTCGGCAGGTCCGGCCTGGCTGGCGGTTGTGGTGGCAGCGGGCCCGGCGCCGGCGGCAGGCCGGGCGACAGGCGCGGCGCCAGCCGAGGGAGGCGGTGACGAGGACGAGGAGCGCACGGCCTGGGTCGCCGCCGGCTGGGCGCCGCCGGAGCCTGCGGGCGCAGTGACGGCGCCGGTGGACGGGGTCGGCGACGGGGCCGGTCCACCGAGGCTGACCCCCGGCCGTGCGTCGGGCCCGGCGACCGGGGGGACGGTCACGGCGACCGGGGGGACGGTGACGGTGGGAACGGAGACGACGGGCAGCGTCGTGGTGACGGTTGGGAGCTCCTGCAGGTCCGCGGCGCTCGCGGGACGCACCGCGCCGAGCAGGATGGGGGCGATCACCACGACGGCGGCGGCGAGCGCGCCCCACCGCGCCAGCCACCCCTCCTGCCCGTTTCCAGCCACCTTGTCCTCCTGGGATGAGCTCTTCCCCTGCCTTCGGCAGAAACCGGGCGGACAGAAGGCCGCGTGACGCGGATGATCAGGAGGGACTAGCCCGACGGCTCACCGACGCGGGGCGGGCGGCGCCGGCGTGGGCGGATCGAGCTCGGCCAGGTAGTACTCGGCGAAGCGGCGGGCGGCGTCAGGACCGAAGAGACGACGCGAGTAGCGAAGGGACAGGTGCAGCCGCCCGGCGACGGTGGCGGCGCCGATGGAAAGGGGCACGGGTACCCGCGCCGGCGCCGAGAACCACACCTCGGTGGTCCTGCCGGCGTCAGGGCCGAACGAAGGTGGGTCGGCGATCCGGCCGAGGTCGCAGAGAAGGGCGGTGTCGACCATGCGGTTGCGGGTCAGGGGCTGCAGGACGACCATGGATTGCTTGGTCCACAGTGGGAGCAGGCCGGTGCGGTCGAGCGCGGAGATCAGCGCGATCCCCGTGCGGCTGCGGTTGTTGCGCCTGGTCTGGGAGCCGACGGCCTTCAGGGCGGCGACCAGACTGCCTCGATGGCGGCGGCTGGTGGAGACCCGGGCCGTCACCGAGAAGTTGCCGACCAGCTCGTCGGGCCAGCCCGAGGGCCGCAGGTCGGCCGGAGCCAACACGCTGATCCGGCGGCCCGGTGCCCCGTGGGCTGCGTTCCAGGCGCCGACGGCGCGGTGGAGTGCGGCCATGAGCACGTCGTTGTCGATGGCGGGTGGCGCCAGGGAGAGCTCGCCGCCGTGCTCAGTGAGGGGGAGGGTCACGAGGTGGAAGCCGTACCCGGGATCGTCGCCGGCGTCTTCGGCCACCAGGCGCGCCGGCGGCGCCAGGGCGTTGCGGAGCCATTCGAGGACCCCCAGGTACCACCGCATCCACGGCGACAGCCGCCCCGACGCCGGCCGCACCGGCAGGTCACGGAGGGCCAGGAACTCGAGCCGCGGGAGGTCGAGACCATCGCTGGTGTAGGCCCGAGCGAGGGCTTGGAGGATCCGCAGGGCGCCGAAGCCGTCGGAGGCGGCGTGGTTGACGTTCATCATGAGGACGTCGCCGCCGGGATGCCGGGCCAGGAGCACCCGCAGCGGCGGGCACTCGTCCAGGGGCACGGCGAGGCCTTGGAGCTCGGAGCGGGCGGCGGCGAGGGCGGCGTCGTCCGGGCAGTCGGCCACCCGGAGGGCGCCGGGATGGGTGCAGAGGGCGGCGGCGAGGGCGCGGGCCAGGCGCCGCTCGTCCAGCCTGCCCGGTACCCGAGCTTCGAGTTGGACGCTCCAGGAGCCTCCTTCGCATGCCGGCCCGTCATCCGCCGGGCCCAGGTCCGGATCCTCCCCCCCGGGAACGAACCACTCGCAGGCCAGCTCGCACCGGTGGTCGCCCTTGCGACCCCGGAGCAGGCGCACGACGTCTGCGGCCATGCCCGACAAGTTGTGGGCGGCCACCCGTCCCGCTGCATACCGTGACGAGGCGCCGGGCCGCAGGCCGAGCGGGGACACCAGGTCGACGTGCGCCGCGACGCGGTTGTCGTCCACGAGGATGTGGAGGCTGTTGATGGGCACGTTCTCCCGGAACGAGACCTTGCCCGGGTGAAAGAGACGGCCAAGGCCGGTGTCCTGGTGGAACCGCCCGCTGGCGACCAGGCTGCGAAGCAGGTTGACCGGGTCGTCCACCGTCCCCCCGGGGCGGCCTCTTGCCTCGGCAGGCGGGGCGACGGCCAGGCGGGCCTGCAGGCTCGGCCGGCCGTCGCGCCCGAGATCGCCCACGTTCTCCTTGCGAGCAGGCGGAGCGGCAGGCGCGCCGGCCTCCGTGGCGGCCCGCGGCCTGCTCGAGGTCACGGCCGCAGCCCCCCGGCGTTGGCGGCGCGACGAGAGGCCGCGCACGCCTTGCACCTTCCCGGAAGGGCGAAGTGGCGCAGCTCCATCTCGAACTGCAGGTCGCGACGGACCAGACCCCGGAACTCCTCGAGGGTCCTGACCGGCACCTCCACGACGAGGCCGCACCCCTCGCACACCAGGTGGTGGTGGGGGTCGTCGGCGAAGTGGTAGACGGCGGGCCCGTGGCCGAGGTGCACGTGGTCGACCACGCCCAGGCGCTCGAGCTCGTCGAGGAACCGGTACACCGTCGACTCGTGGACGTCGGGCTGTCGCGCCTGCACGTCCGCCGTCAGCTGCTCGGCCGTGGGGTGGCCCTGGTGCTCGATCAGCGCCCACAGGATGGCCCGCCTCGGGCTCGTGACCCGTCCACCGCTGGCCCGCAGGACGGCCAGCACCTGCTCCAGGCGGTCCACGGGGGCCATGGTTCCAGCGTAACAGCGGCCAGATGCGAGCTGGACGCAGGAACATCCAGATCGCTGCTAGTATCCGTAGGGTTCTCATGCACTCGAGCCGGACCTTCACCGCCATCGCTGTGGCTCTCGGCCTGGCCGCCGTCGCCTGCGGGGGTGGGCGTGACGCATCGGCCACCAGCGACGGCCGGTTGAAGATCGCGACCACCGTGGCGCCCATCACGAGCATCGTCGCCAACATCGCGGGCGAGCGTGCCGACGTGGAAGGCATCGTGCCGGAAGGGACGAACTCGCACACCTTCGAGCCCAAGCCGAGCGTGGCGGAGCTCTTGGCGGACGCCGACGTGGTCTTCGTCAACGGGTTGTCCCTGGAGGAGCCGACGAGAGAGCTGGCGGAGACGAGCTTGGCGAGCGCGGCCGACATCGTCGAGCTCGGCACCATGACGATCCCCGAGAGCCGCTACATCTACGATTTCTCGTTCCCGAAGAAGGACGGGAAGCCCAATCCGCACCTGTGGACCGACCCGACGCTCGCCCGCCGTTACGCGGAGATCGTGAAGGACGAGCTGGCCGAACGCGACCCTGGGAATGCCCGCTACTTCGCGGCCAACTACGAGAGGTTCTCGGCGGTGATCGACGAGCTCGACCAAGCCATGCGTACCTCGTTCGCGACCATCCCCCAGCGCCAGCTGCTCACCTACCATGACGCCTACGCCTACTTCGCCAGGACCTACGGCTGGAGGGTGATCGGCGCCATCCAGGTGTCGGACTTCGAAGACCCCACGCCCGCCGAGGTGGCCGACCTCATCGACCAGGTCAAGGCCGAAGGTGTACCAGCCATCTTCGGCTCCGAGGTCTTCCCGAGCCCGGTCCTCGAGCAGATCGGCAAGGAGGCGGGGGTGAAGTACGTCGACGAGCTGCGCGACGACGACCTGCCCGGAGAACCGGGCGCAGCGGAGCACTCGTGGTTGGGGCTGATGCGCTTCGACTACATCACGATGACCGAAGCACTGGGCGGCGACGCCTCCGCGCTCAGGGCCATCGAGCCCCGCAACGTGGCGCCCGACAACGCGAAGTACCCGCAGTGACGGCGCTGAGCCCAACGGCGAGCGCGTTGATCCGCCTGGACGGGGTCAGCTGCGCCTATGGCGGCACGCGCGTGCTCACAGGTGTCGACCTGGCCGTGACCCCCCGGCAGTTCACCGGCATCGTCGGCCCGTCGGGCTCAGGGAAGACCACCCTGCTGCGGGTGCTGCTCGGCACGGTGCGGCCGGTCTCGGGGTCGGTACAGCGCCGGCCCGGCCTGCGGGTCGGCTACGTGCCCCAGGTCGAGGCCGTCGACTGGAGCTTTCCTGTCACCGTCGGGGAGTGCGTGCTCATGGCCCGCACCCGTGGCCGGCGGCTGCCGTGGCGGAGCCGGGTCGAGCAGGCCGAGGTGGGCGAGGTGCTGGCTCGTCTGGGCATCGAGTCCCTCGCCGGCCGCCACATTCGTGACCTGTCGGGCGGCCAGCAACAGCGGGTCTTCATCGCCCGGGCCCTGCTGGGCAGGCCACAGCTCCTGCTCATGGACGAGCCCACCTCGGGCGTCGACGTGCGCACCCGCCACGAGGTCCTGCATCTCCTCGACGACCTGCACCGGGACGGGCTGGCCATCGTGCTCACCACCCACGACCTCAACGGCATGGCCGCCCACCTCCCCCACCTGGTGTGCCTCAACACCGAGGTTCTCGGCCAGGGCACCCCCCAGGAGGTGCTGACCGCCGACGTGCTCGAACGCACCTACGGGGCCAGGATGGAGATCCTTGAACACGCCGGCATGCCGATCGTGCTCGACCAGTACGTGCCCGCCGACAACGTCCTGCGGTATCGCAGGAAGGGGGCCTGAGATGCAGGAGTTGCTCCGGCCCTTCGACTTCGAGTTCTTCCGCAACGGCCTCGTGGTCGCCACCTTCGCCGGCGCGCTGTGCGGCATGGTGGGGGTGTACGTCGTGCTGAAGGGCATGAGCTACATCGGCCACGGGCTGTCCCATGCCATCTTCGGCGGCTTCGCCGCCAGCGCCCTGCTCGGCGTCAACGTCGTGCTCGGAGCGGGGGTGTGGGGCGCGGCCTCCGCCCTCATGATCAGCGGCATCACCCGCCGGCGGGTCATCGGCTCCGACGCGGCGATCGGCGTCATCACGACCGCCTCCTTCGCCCTCGGCCTGGCCCTCTTCGCCGTGTTCGGCGGGCGGGGCCGCAGCTTCGACGCCGCCCTGTTCGGCAGCATCCTGGGTGTCTCCGGTGCCGACGTGTGGGCCGTCATCGCCGTCACCGCGGCGGTGGCCCTCGTGGTCTTCTTCGGCTATCGCCAGCTGCTCTTCACCACCTTCGATCCCGAGGTGGCCGAGGCGTCCGGCGTGCACACCGCCCGCGTCGACGCCCTCCTGATGCTCGTGCTGGCCGCCGCCATCCTCGCCACCATGCAGGTGCTCGGCGTCACCCTCGTCGCCGCGGTCCTGGTGATCCCGCCCACCATCGCCCGCATGCTCACGAGCTCGTTCAGCCGGATGCTGTTGCTTTCCACCGGGATCGGCGCCCTCACCGGCTTCGTGGGGATGAACCTGAGCTACCACCTCGACGTGCAGTCCGGCCCGACCATCGTGCTGGTGGGCGCCGCCCTCTTCGCCGTCGTCTTCGCCGTCACCGGCACCCGCGGCCTGCGGCGCACCGCCGGCCTCGACGACCACGCCGCGCCGGTGCTCGCTCCCCCTCACGGCCGGCGCCGACATGCCGGTGGGCCGTACTAGAAGAGCTGGAACTCCTCGGGCGTGGTGAACGATCCGGCAGCGCCGTTGCCAGCGGCGTCGGTGAGCGTGGGGGCGGGGAGGAAGACCAGCGCACCGGCGCTCGGTTCGGCCCCGGAGCAGTCGGTGCAGGTTGCTCCCACGACGACGGTCAGGGTGCTCCCACCGTTGCTCAGCGCCACCGTCGAGTCGGAGAAGCCGAGGTTGGGCCCCTCCTCGACGACGTAGCCGCCGCTGCCCGTATCGAGAGGTCCGGCGGTGACACCCTCGATGTCGAGCTGGTCATTTCCTTCTTCGACGTTGATCTGCGACACGACCGTCGACGTCGGGACGGACAGGGCCGAGAGCGGTTCGCTGAAGCTCACGCTCAACTCGTCGCCAGCCTCGATTCGACCGGCTGTGGGCCCTCCGGTCGTCGAGGCCACGACGAGGGGCACCGGAGCGGCGCGGTCCAGCGGCGGCGTCGGGGGAAACGACGCGCTCTGGCCCGCCTGGTTCTGGATCCCTTCGGAGGTCGACGCGAGGGCGATGGTGAAGGTGCCAACGGCGGTGTCGGGCGCACCGGACCCCTCGGTCAGGTCCAGGACGGCCTGGCTGCCGGCGACGGTCACGGAGCCCAGCCGACCGCCCGAGGGCACGTTCGACAGCGTCCAGGGCCCCGGCGACGTGGAGGAGGAAGCAGCCAGCGGTTCGGAGAACGTGGCGACGACGCGGTCGACCCGCCCGTTGGCGTCGGTGTCTGACATCTCCAGGCTGCGCAGAGCGAAGCCCTGCGGCGGTGCCGACGTCGTGGACGCCGACGTGCGCGCCGACGTGGGCGCCGACGTGGGCGGGGTCGGTCGGACGCCTGGCGCCTCCGCTCGGACGGTGGACTCGGTGGGAAGCGTCGTCGTGGTCGCTCCGGGCCCAAGCTCCTCCTGAGCCGGTGCCTCCGGCTCGGCCGGCGGGCTGCCGGCGGGCGCCTCGGGCCCGTTCGCAGCGACGGGAACCTCGTTCGAAGCGACGGGCAGGACCCCGATGGCGGCGCCGGTCGTGGTCACCGCGGCAACCCCCGCCGCCGTGCCGATGGTCGCCGCCACCTGGCCACCCGTGGCCACCACCCCCTGAGCCAGCCCGGGGACCCAGCCCACGAACGGGATCTGGGCCAGCCATGCCACCGGGCCGGCCCCCCAGCGCACGCGGCCGAGGGAGACGTTCAGGAAGGCCCGCACCAGTGCCGGATCGAATTGGGTGCCGGCGCAGCGGGTCAGCTCCTGACGGGCCGCGGCCACGCTCATGGGCCGCTTGTAGGCCCGCACGGCGGTCATGACCTCGTAGCCGTCGGCGACCGCGACAATGCGGGCGCCCAGAGAGATCTGCTCACCACGCAGACCCCGGGGGTACCCGCTGCCGTCCCATTGCTCGTGGTGCTGCTCGATCGTCGCTCCCCACCGGCCCAGCCATGGCCGCAGCGGGCGGATGAGGCGGGCGCCGGCGTCCGGATGGTTCTGGACGGCTCGCCACTCCAGAACGTCGAGCTTGTCGGGCTTGTTGAGGACCCTCGGCGAGATCTCCAGCTTGCCGATGTCGTGGAGCAGCGCCGCCCACCGCAGCCGGTCACGGTCGGCCATGGGCAGGTTCAGCTCATCGGCCAGCAGATCGACGAACACGCGGACCCGCTCGGAATGGCCACGGGTGCGCCGGTCGTGGGCGTGAAGGGCGCCGACCAGCGTCAAGATCGTCTCCGCCGCCTGAGCCGGTTCGTCGTCGAGCCCGGACGAGCGGGCGAGGGCGAGGCGATGTTCCAGGTCGTGGACGCTTCCCGCCTTGCGAGCGACGGCGAGACGTTGCGGGGCATGGTCGGGAAAGAGCATCGACAACCTGAGCAGGGTGGCCAGGGGGAGAAGGCGTCGGGCGAGCCGCTCCACCACGAACACCACGATCGTCGACACCAGGAGCAACAGCGCCCAGCTCAGCGCCGTGCGCAACGCTCCCTCTGGCGCGGGGAGCTGGCGGCTGAGGAGGGCGGAGGCCGCCACGGCGGCAGCCACGGGCACGACGTGAGCGATGCCGACCAGCACGGCGGCAAGCACGGGACGACTCCGCCACCGGTTCCCGGCCGGCGCCTCCGGCGGCCCCGGTTCGCGTCCGCGAAAATGGAACGCCCAGACCAGGGCCACAACAGCCGAGAGGACGGCGGCCAACACCAGGGGTACGACGATCTCGGCACGGCTCGCATGCCCAGAGGCCAGCAGGGCCACCCATTGCACGTCGTTCACGCCTTCAAGCGAGCGCCGTCGCGCTCGGTCTCGGCCACCGGGCTCTCGGCCTCGCGGTGGATGGGGCGATGGTGCACCTCACGGCCGGCGCTGAGACCCGGCCTCGACGACCTCGTAGCCGGCCTCCAGCTCCAGGCAGGGCTGGCGGCGGTGATGCCAGTCGAGCAACCATTCCACGGCCAGCAGGTACAGCGCCCCGAGGACCAGGGCGCCGACGACGTCGGACATCCAGTGGACGCCGAGGTAGACGCGGCTGAAGCCGACCACCAGGATCACGGTGGCCGAGATGGCCACTGACCACCACCACGCCGCCCTCCGACCGCTGACCAGCGCCACCACCGGCGGGAAGAGGCCCCAGATGGCGATGGCCGCCATCACGTGGCCGCTGGGGAAGGACGGGCCGTTGCCGGCGACGATGCGGCCGAGATCGGGCCGGGGCCGGTCGACCAGCTCCTTGAGGCTCCACTCGAGGAGGGGCCGGGCCACGCTGGCGGCCAGCAGGACGAGGGCCAACGAGCGACACTCGTGCCACACCAACAACAGCAGCAGGACCAGGAGGAGGGCGACGATGGTGAGGCCGCCCAGGCTGCTCAGCGCCTTGACGATGCCGTCCAGGCCGGGCGAACGGAGATCCATCAGGAACCGGGTGACGGGCTCGTCCCACCTGCGCAGGATCGAGCCGTCGTCCGTGGCGGCGGCGATGGCCAGGACGGCGAAGACCAGGGCGACCAGCGGGATGGTGACGCGGGAGCGAAAGAGCACGCCGGCCGGCGTCAGCGGCGGATGGCAATGAAGGCCTCGGTGAAGAGCATCGGGTGGCGCGCTAGGACGCTAGCGCCGGGCTCGGCCCCGGGGCTTCGGCGCTCGGCGACGTCCGTGGCTGGTGCCGCCACCCAGGTGCCCCTCAGGCGGGACGGCGGCGGGGGCCGTCGACGACCTGGCCGGACACGCCCGGGGTGGTGGCATCCTCCAGGCAGCCCAAGAGCCGGCGGGTGCCGTGGGTGCCGATGGCGGGCTGCACCACCAGTTGGAAGCGGCCGGCGCCCACCTGGGTGATCGGGGAGGCCAGCGTACGCGATCGCACCGTGTGCCGGCACTGGGCCCACAGGCCCTGAGCCGCCACGTCGTGGGCGTAGCCCTCTTTGGTGCGGACCCGCAGCGTGAGCTCGCTGACCTGGCCGGCGTAGGAGGGGTCCGGACGGTTCTGCGTGACCTCGGCCAAGCCGTAGAGGCCGGCGCCGAGCAGGCCGGCGGCGAGAACGACCCGCAGGAACCTCACCGCCACCGCCGTGCCCTCGCATCGGGGCCCAGCAACAGGGCCAGGTCATCGTCATCGGCGGCACCGGCGAGCAGGTGGTCGGGCGGCAGGGCCAGAGCCCCGAGGTCCACCGCCAGCCCGTGCTCCAGCCTGGGAGCGGCGGTGGAGCGGGCGATCCGCTCGACGAGCCAGGCCAGCCCGGAGAGGACGAAGCCGGCGCCCATGAGGATGGGCACGAACACGCCCAGGCGCTCGGACTGGGGACGCAGCCAGGCGAAGTGGTCACGAGGCGGTGCCGCGGCCTCCCGGATGTGGCCCAGGACCCGCGGCGACGGCGCATCCGGCCTCTGCCGCTGCGCCGTCTCGACGGCGCGGAGGCGGCCGAGGACGGCGGCGGTCGACAGCGCCATCTGGGCGGCGAGGAAGAACACGCCGGCGATGATGGCCCGGTTCCACTCCCAGCGGTAGAGGTAGACGAACAGGTAGGTCCCGGAGCCGGCGAGGGTGGCGGCGGCGAGGACGGTGGCCATCCGGCGTGCGTTCATGCCATCCCTCCCTGGTGAGCAGCTCCTGCATCGAAGAGCACGGTGACCTCACCGGTGGTCCCGTCCACCAGGACCTCTGACCCCGGTGGGAACCGGCGCACGGCATCCGGGAAACCGACGACGACGGGGACGCCGAACTCGCGGGCCAAAACGGCCAGGTGGGACAAGACGCTGCCGGTCTCGGCCACCAAGCCGCCGAGGTGGGGCAACACGGTGGCCAGCGCGGGGTCGAGGGTGCGAACCACGAGCACCGAGCCGGCATCGGGCATCCCCTCGCCGGCGTGCACGTGTCCGCTCCCTCGACCCCCGCCGGCGGCCCTGCCCCCGATCTTGTCGTCGGCAACGACGCGAACTTCGACGACCTCGTCGTCGGGCGTCAACCGGAAGGCGGCCGGAAGCGGGGCCACCGGCGCCCCATTGCCTCGCTCGGCCAGCCGTTCGGGCACGACACCGGCCACGGCCCCGCTCAGCTCGTCCAGCGTGAGGTACCGGACCAATTCGGCCTGGGCCAGGAGGCGGCGGGAACTGAGCCGGACGCCCAGCTCCCAGGCGACCCTGGCCGTCAGCTCCTGGGCCCAGCGCACGCGAAGACGCAGCGCCTCACGGAGCACGGTCGCGGCGTCGGGTGCCGGCTGGGCCTCGTCGGGCGACAGCGCGGCGAGGGGCGTCGTGGGTGGGAGGGGCGTCGTGGCGCCGACGACGGGCGGCACCAGCGCCAGCACCACCGGATGGCGGACCGGGATCTCCTCGTCGGCAACTCCCTGGGCCCGGGCCTCGGCCAGCGCCCGCAGGGCCAGCGCCGCACCCGTGGTACCCGGCGCGCCAGGCGCCACCAGCAGGCCGACCATCACCTCGTGGCCGTGGAGGGCGACCAGCGCCTGGTGCGAACGGTGCAGCAACTCGATCAACTGGCGGTCGCTGCACTCGTCGAGGGGCGCCACGGCCAGCAGCTGGCGGTCGGCCTCTTCGACCAGGTCCCTGGCCAACGCCGGCAGGGCGGCACGGAGGCGGCCCACCTTCCACGAAGCGCGCAGCCGGCGAGCCGGCGGCCGCGGGTCGAGCCGGGCCAGCAGCTTTCGCCGGGCGGGCTGCTGACCGAGCAGGGCGAGGTCGACGGCCACCCGTCCGCCGACGCTCACCACCACCGGCGACGCCGCCAGCTGGCGAGGCGATGCGGCCCCCACGAGGGAGAGGGCCTCGGTCAGGCCGTCCCGAAGCGGGCGCACCCACAGGTCCTCCTCGAGCGGCGTCAGCGGATCGGGGAACGTCTCGGCCACCGGGCCGGGCCCGAAGACCGGACCGTCGGCGCGAGTCTCGCGGCCCACGGCGGTGATGGGGCGGCTCTGCAGCAGGTGGAGGGTGCCGTCCTGCCCGAAGGCCCACTCGACGTCCTGGGGCCCGCCGAACACCTCGGCCACCTGTCCAGCCAGCCGGCTCAGGGAGCGGAGGTGGCTGCCGGTCAGCGCGCCGATCGGGTGCTCAGCACGGAGGCACCGTCCTCGGTGGGAGAGCAGGTAGTGGGCGCCGTCGACGACGCCGCTCACCAGCCGGTCGGGGCCTCCCTCGACGGCGGCGACGACCAGCCGGTCGGTGCGCCCGGTCACGGGGTCGGCCCCGAACAGCACGCCGCCGGAGCGGGGTTCGAGCTGGGGCTGGACGAGCACGGCCATCGGTGCGCTCTCCAGCCCGGGCACCACCTTCCTCGAACCCAGGACCTGCTCGACGGCGGCGAGGAAGCCGTCCCAGCCTTCGACATCGAGCACCGAGGTGAACATGCCGGCCATGGAGGTGGAGTGGCCGTCCTCGAGGGTGGACGAGGACCGCACGACGAGCCGGCGCTGCCCGGCCTGGGAGAGCCGTCGCCACGCCACCTCCAGCTCCTGGTCGACCACGGCCCGGCACGGCCTGGGCTCGTCGCCGGCGGCGTCAGTGGCGCCCATGGCACCCGTGGCGCTCGTGGTGAGGACGAAACCGGGGAGCACGGGCAGGCCGTGGACAGCGGCTCGGGCCAAGGCAGCGGCCTTGGCGCCGACCAGCGCCGGGTCGAGGGCCCGGCGGTCGTGCAGGTCGACGACCGCCTGGGCGAGCGCCGAAGACGACAACGAAGCGGCCGCTTGCTGAGCGAGGATCTTCACGGTCATGGTGTCCCCCAGTTGCTGAACGTGGTGTGGCTGGTCGCCATCCCCCCACGATGAACCGGGCCGCGTCCCGTTGACCAGGGACTGCTGTCCCTTTTCCGCCGGGAACTATGGGCCGAGCGGCCGGACAGCGATCGACAACCCTCCTATCCTGGGAGTGCTTCCGAATGGTGTTGACATCGAGCAACCAGACGGCCACCGTGGCCTGGGCCCCGTGGGAACGCCGGCGGTCCCTCCACGTGTCACCGTGGCTCTTCTGTGCGGCAGCGGTGGTGCTCACCGCCTTCGGGGCCCTGCTGCACCTGCTCAACCGGACGGCGCCGAACACCCACCAGTTCTTCGACCCCGTCATGCCCGGCGCGGCCTTGGCCTTCCCGGCCCTGGGCGCCTTCGTCGTCTCGCGCCGGCCCCGCAACGCCGTCGGCTGGCTCTTCTGCTCCGCCCTGCTCTTGGCCGTCGGGTTCTTCGCCGAGCAGTACGCGGTGTACTCCCTGCTCGTGGAGCCCGGGAGCCTCCCCGGCGGCGCGGCCATGGCGTGGTTGGCCACGTGGGTCTCCATCCCGGGATACCTCGCCGTGTGGACCTTGCTGCTGCTGTTGTTTCCCGACGGCCGTCCTCCGTCGCCCCGCTGGCGGCCGGTGGCCTGGTCGGCGGCCACCCTCATCGTCATGAGCACGGTTCTGGCCGCTCTGGCCGCGGAGAGCCTCGGCACCGCTTCGACGGAGCCGTTGATCGGGAGCGAGGCTCTGGCCCGGCTGGCGGGCAACGGCCGGGCCGCCGTCGTCCTGCTGCTCGCGCCCGTCTGCCTGCTCGGCCTGATCTTGCGGTACCGCCGCGCCGGGGGCGAGGAGAGAGCGCGGCTCAGGTGGCCGGTCCGGGCCGCCGTCGTCGCCGTGGCCGTACCGCCGGCAGCCACCGCCGTGAGCTGGATCGACGGCGCTCCCGTCCCGATCCCGGTCTACCAGGCCGCGGGCCTGGTCGCGTTGCTCGGGATCCCGGTGGCGGTGGCCACCGCCATCATCAGGCACGGCCTCTACGACGTCAACGTGCAGTTCGACACCCTCGTCAACCGCGTGCTCGTCTACGGCAGCCTGACGGTGGTGGCGATCGGTGTGTTCCTGGTCGTGCTGATCCTGCTCGAAGCCCTCATCTCCGGAAAGCACGGCTTCGGCCTGTCGCTCGTCGCCCTGGTGGTCGTTGCGCCGGTCGCCACGCGGCTGCGGGCCCAGCTGCAGCGCAGCGTCGACCGCCTGCTGTACAAGAAGCGGGACTACGACTACCGGGTCTTCGCGGCGCTGAGCCGCTCGCTGCGCTCGAGCCTCGGCCCCGACGCCGTCCTGCCGGCCATCGTCGAGACCTTGGCGACCGGGCTGAAACTCCCCTACGTCGCCATTACTGTCGGGCACGGTGAGGAGGTGACGGCGTCAGCGGCCTACGGGCAGCCCCGGGACGACGTGGTCGTGCTGCCCCTGGCCCACCAGGGCGAGAACGTCGGTCGGCTCATGGTGGCGCCCCGCCGGAGGAACGAGTCGTTCGACTCCGTCGACCGCCGGCTCCTCGATTACCTGGCCGACCAGGTGGGTGTCGCCGCCTACGCCCTGTGCCTCGCCGCCGACCTCCAGCGCTCCCGCGAGCGCCTGGTCACGGCGAGGGAAGAGGAGCGCCGGCGCCTGCGCCGGGATCTCCACGACGGCCTCCAGCCCGCGCTGGCCGGCGTCACGCTCGGCCTCGAGGCCGTTCGCAACATCGTCGGGCCCCAGAGCTCGGCCGACCAGCTCCTGGACCGTCTCAAGACCGAGCTGGAGGCAGCAGGCGGCGACGTCCGCCGTCTGGTGTACGACCTGCGGCCACCGGCCCTGGACGTGCTGGGCCTGGTCGGTGCGCTGCGCCAACAGGCGGCGCGTTTCGCGCTGTCGCCGAACGGCGTCGACGTGGCCGTTGAGGCGCCCGACGACCTCCACGGTCTGCCGGCCGCTGTCGAGGTCGCCGCCTACCGGATCTGCCAGGAGGCGCTGGAGAACGTGAGGAAGCACGCGAGCGCTCAGAACTGCGCCGTCTCGCTGGCCGTCGAGAACGGTCAGCTGCAGCTCGAGGTCAGCGACGACGGGGTCGGGCTCCCGGCCGGCAACTGTACGGGCGTGGGCCTGGTCGCCATGCGGGAACGAGCGGCCGAGCTCGGAGGAACCCTCAGCGTCGAGACCTCGGCGGGAAGAGGCACGTGCCTGCGGGCGAGGCTGCCGTTGGCGGAGCGATGACCACGGCCCCGGTACGCGTCCTGCTGGCCGACGACCACCCTGTCTACCGCCTCGGCCTCAGCGCCCTGCTGAGCTCGCTCGACGGCTTCGAGGTGGCCGGTCAGGCCTCCAACGGCGCCGAGGCCGTGGCCGAAGCTGCGGCCCTGCGCCCGGATGTGGTGGTCATGGACCTGCAGATGCCGGAGATGAACGGCATCGAGGCCACCCGGCGCATCGTCAAGGCCCAACCCGACGTGGCCGTCCTGGTGCTCACCTACTCCGATGAGGACCGCTCGGTGCTCGATGCCGTGCTCGCCGGCGCCCGGGGCTACGTGCTGAAGGACGCCGGCATCGACGCCATCGTGCGGGCCATCGCCGACGTGGCCGCCGGGGAGATGATCCTCGGGCCCTCGGTGGCCAGAACGCTGCGGGAGCGCCTCGCCGCCGGGCCGCCGGAACCGGTCCGGCTGTTCCCGGAGCTGACCGACCGCGAGCTCGAGGTCTTCGAGTTGATGGCCCAGGGACTCAACAATGCCGCCATCGCCCTCCGGCTGCACGTCGGCGACAAGAGGGTGCGCAACGTCATCACCGAGATCTACTCCAAGCTGGGCGTGGCCGGAAGACCGCAGGCCATCATCGTGGCTCGCGAGGCGGGCCTCGGTCGCACCTCAACGGCCAACGCCTGACGATGATCCCCGCCGTCCTCGCCATCGTCATGGCTCTCGTCATGGCGGCCTGCGGGACGGGCGCCGCCCCCCTCCGCGGAGGAGAGCGTCTCGCCGGCACCGAGATCACCTTCAGCATCGGCATCCCCGACGAGGAGAGGCCGGCGATCCAGGAGCTGCTCAGCCGGTTCCAGCAGCGGACCCGCTCCCGGGTCAATGTCGCCTTCCTCAGCCGGTTCCGCGACCAGCCGGCGTCGCGGGTGAACCTCGAGACCTCCATCGACTCGAGGGAGCTCATCGCCAAGCTGGAGAAGGAGGTCCCCGACAACCCGAGCGTGCACCTGTTCGCCCAGGACAACCTGGCTCTCACCCCCCTGGTCGACGCCGGGCTCGTGCAGGACGTCTCCGAGGTGGAGATCCCCGCCACCGTCATCGACTCCATGGTCCCACCGACCTTCGGTGGTCGCCGGCTCTTCCTCCCGTTCCGCCCCAACGTGAGGCTCACCTACCTCGACGAGGAGCGCTTCCGGATCGCCGGCCTGCGCCCGCCGACCACCACTCACGACTTGATGGCGGCGGCCCGCCGGCTCAAGGAGCTCGCCGGCGAGCCGGCCGTCACCTTGTCGCTGGCCGAAGGTGACCCCGCGGCCGTCACCATCTCGGAGTTGATCGTCTCCTACGGAGGAGACCCGCTCCAGCTCAACGACCCCGGGTCGGTGCAGGCCTTCAGCTTTCTCCAACAGCTCTGGAGCGAGGGGCTCATCGCTCGCGAGAGTCTCTTCGCGAGGTACGACACCGAGGTGGAATACCTCCGGACGGGGACGTCCACCTTGGCGCAGAACTGGTCGTTCACCTCCGCGGTGTTGGCCAAGCACCGCGTCCTCGGGAGCTTCCGGGTCTACCCCGGGTGGAAAGGCCCGGCGGGCGCCGCCCACGTGATCGGCGGGGAAGTGCTGGGCATTCCCAAGGGGGTGCGCGGCAAGCAGAGAGCCGCAGCTCTCGCCCTCGCCGAGTACCTCATGTCGAGGGAGGCCCAGCAGTTCCTCGTCCAGGAGAACGCGTGGGCGTCCATCCGCACCGACGCCTACGACACCGTCCCGGTGGAACAGCAGGAGACCTTCGATGCCATCCAGGAGGCGTTGGAAGACGGCTGGTTCCGGCCCAGCGTGCCCTATTGGCCGCAGGTGACGGCGAGCATGAACGAAGCGGTGGACCGGATTCTCCTCCAGCAGCAGGAGGTGACGGCGGTCCTCGACGAGATGCACGCCAAGATCGAGACTGCCAGGCGCTCGGCGTAAGGAACCGTCTCCGCCGCTGGCGGTGGCGGTGGCGGTGGCGGTGGCGGTGGCGGTGGCGGTGGCGGTGGAGAAACTTCTCCGAACTCCTCAGGTTCATGGTCGCGCTGCCGAAAGATGTGTTCGGAAGACCCACGAAAAAGGCAAACCCGGAGCGATCCGGGGACGCAAAGCCAGGGGGCTCACGTAGCCGGCCCAGCTACCGAACGGGGGGACGCACTCCCCTTCCGTGGGATGCAAGCGGTTCTCACGGAGAGAGGGAGAAATGCACAGACCAGGGCGGATCGCCACAAGGTTGGCGGCAGCGACGGCGCTCGCCGTTGCGCTGCTGCCGAGCACTGCCGCGTCGGATCCCGGACGTCTGTCCCCCCAGGGAGGCGACGGCGGCGATGACCGGGGCCTCGTCTTTCGCGGGCTGCGTCGAGCGGCGCCGAACGCGACGTGCGGGGGCCGCTTCGAGCTGCCCGCCAGGGGCGCTCGTCCTCGGTGCACGCACGGGCCCGACCCCGCTCCTCCTGGAGTCAACGTCACCCAGCACCGCTCGCTCCAGGCGCTCGCCGACGCCACACCGGCGTCGTCCTCCGGGGCGGGTTCGGTTCTCTGTGTCGGCGACGGGGTGAGCGGCAATCGCGTGCAGGCCGTCTACGCCGTCGCGTCCGACCGCACCGACCGCTTCGAGAGCGTCGCCCCCCTGATTCGGACGTGGGCAGCCGCCACCGACGGCGCGTTCGCCCGCAGCGCGGCCGAGACGGGCGGCGAGCGGCACGTCCGCTGGGTCACGAACCCCGACTGCACGCTGTCGTTGCTGCACGTTCGCCTTTCGCCGACCGGTGACGACTCGGTCGACAACACCGACGCCGAGCTCGCCGCCCAGGGCCTTGACCGGCGCGACCGCAAGTACCTCGTCTGGACGGACGCCAACGTCTACTGCGGCATCGCCGGTCTCTACGACGACGACCGAGCCGGACCGACGAACGCCAACAACGGGACGGCGCCGGCGTTGTTCGGGCGGATCGACACGGGCTGCTGGGGGCGCAGCAGGTCGGTCGAGGCCCACGAGCTCATGCACACGCTCGGCGGGGTGCAGTCCTCGGCGCCCCATGCCACCCCGGCCGGCGGGCACTGCACCGACGAGTACGACCTCATGTGTTACGCCGACGACCTCACCGTCCAGCTCACCTACGTCTGCCCCTCGGAGCACGAGGCGAACTTCGATTGTGGCCACGACGACTACTTCCACACCAACCCTCCGGCAGGCAGCTACCTCGCCTCTCACTGGAACACTGCATCGAGCTCGTTCCTGACGACGGCCTCGCAGAGCACGGCGGTGCCCCCCGACACCACGCCTCCGGGGACGCCGACCGGGCTGCGGGCCACAGCGGGCAACCGCGAGGTGCACCTCTCGTGGAACCGGGGCAGCGAGAGCGACCTGGCCGGCTACCGCGTCCGCCGGGGCAACGCCGTCGTGGCCTCCGTGGCTGTCCCGTCGGCCTCGTTCGTCGACACCGGGCTCGTCAACGGGGTGACCTACACCTACACCATCTCTTCGTTCGACCGCGCCGGCAACGAGTCGGCGGCCTCCTCGCCCGTGTCGGCCGTTCCGAACGCCCCGC
>PJQG01000001.1 GCA_002861595.1 Actinomycetota bacterium | reverse complement strand
CCGGGCGGGGTACCAGAAGGCCATTCAGAGAAATGAACCGAGGGGACTAGTGCGGACCTCCAGCGCGGGTGGCCCGCGGGCGCCACGACACGATGGCCGCCGGCCAGCTCCGAAGTGGCGGGCGAAGCGCGCCGTGGTCCTCGACCAGCCACGACGCCAGCAGCGCGTGCAGCTCTCGGCGCACGGCGGGAGCGTCGGGAAGGACCAACAGGTCGCGGTAGGCCTTCACTGCGGCGGCGAGCGTGGGGAAATGCGACCGGGTCGGAACCTCGACCGCCTCGACCTCGGCAGTGACGCCGACCTCGGCCAGCACGGCGACGGCGTCGAGATAGGTGGGAGAGGGCCGGCGGGGCCGGCCGTGGAAGTGGCGCCACAGCGCATCGACGAGCAGGTCGGCGCTGGCCGCGTTCATGTACACGAAGGCTCGCTGCCCGGTGGCTGCGTCGAGCTTGGCCAGGAAGCCGCGGGCGTCCTCGATGAGGGGCAGGACGTAGGAGCAGACGCTCACGTCGGCGGGTGCCACCTCGACCTCCTCCCAGGTGCCGACGACGGGGTGGACGTTGTGGGCCCCGAGCCGGCGGGCCTCCCTGTCCAGCACCCTCAGCATCGCCGGGCTGGGGTCGACGGCGGTGACGTGTCGGACACGCGGGGCGAGCGCCAGCGAGAACCGGCCGGTGCCGGCTCCCACGTCGAGCACCGAGGAGTCCCGCCCGACCTCGGCCCGCACACGTCGGAAGAGCGGATCGTCCTTGACCGTCGTGCCGACCTGAGCGGCGTAACGCCGAGCCCGAGCGGCGTTCCAGTACTGGGCGCCGACGGTGCCCCGTCCCGGTTCCAGGCGTTCGATCTCGGCCAGCCGGGCGCGAACCAGGCGGCGCCATCGCGCGGATGCGGTCACGAGAAGAAGTATCGGTCGGGGGCGCGCGCGGTGTCGGCGGCCCGGTAGGATTACGGCGTGAAGAAGCGGCGCTTCGGCAGGGACCAGCCGGCCCCGTCGAAAGAAGAGGTCGAGAGGGAAGCGGCCAGGGAGCTCGAGCGGATGACGCGTCAGGCCGGCGGCGCACCGCCCTCGGGCCCGGGCTCGGGGTGGTCTTCAGCGCCGGCCCCCGGTCCGGCGCCCTCCGTGCCCTCCAGGAGTGGTTGGTCGTCGCCGCCACCGCCGCCGGGTCCGGCGCCCTCCGCCCCCCCCAGGAGTGGTTGGTCGTCGCCGCCACCACCGCCGGCCTCGTCGCCCCCGCCCTTCCAGCCCCGCTTCGGTGGTGGGGCTCCCGCCGCCCCTGCACAACCAAGCGTTCGGGAGCGCTTCGCGGCGCGCGCGAGAGAAGAGGCTGATGACGACCTCGAGGACGAGGGGGACGACTACAGCGAAGAGGAAGCGATCACTGAGCTGGCTTTGCGTGACTGGTCGGAGCGGAGCAGCCGGGGGCGTTCGATGGAGGACCTGGCCCTCCCTCGCGTCGACGCCTCGTCGATCGAGGCCCAGCGGGACCGGGCGCTGCGAGAGTTCACCGAGCGTCAGGCCAGGATGGAGCGGGAGTCTGAAGCCCACCGGATCCAACGCCAGGCGATGGGGCTGACGCCGCCGAGCCGGGCCGCCACCGTCAACCTCACGGCGGCTCGACCCATGGGCATGCTCAACGTCTCGGCTCGGGCTGCCGGCATGCGGGGCCAGTCCGCCGGTGCTGGCGTTCCGGCCGCTCCGGCCGTTCCTGAGGAGCCGAGTCCGGAGACGCCACGAAGGCCGGCCGCCCGCAAGGCGTCGGCGGCCAAGAGCGCCTCGCCGGCGAAGTCACGGGCCGCCACGAAGAAGTCGGCTGCGAAGGCGGCGACCAGGCCCACCGCGAGGAGCGCCTCCCTGGCCACGCCGAAGGCGGCTCCCAAGTCCGCGGTGGAGGCGACCGAAAAGGCCACGCCGAAGGCAAGCGGCAAGCGCGCGGCGACGGCAACCGGCAAGGTCCCCGCCAAGGCGACGGTCACCAAGGCCCGGAAGGCTGCGGCCCCAACTGCGGCCCCGGCTCCGGCGCCGACGCGAACCAAGAAGACGGCGGGCTCGGCTACATCGTCACCGAAGCCGAAGAAGGGGAGCGGCCGCCGCTGACGACGCCTCCCACCGTCCGCCACCCGCCGTGGCGGTCGGGCGGGAGCGGCGCAGGGCCGCAGGGAGCGACCGGGGTGTTTTCACGCTGGCTGGAGGCGGGCGAACACGAGCTGGAGGGGCTCGGCGGCGACGGGTACCTGCAGGGAATCTTGTTGAGCGAGGTGTCCCAGCCTCGCTACACCACGGCCACCGATCGGCGCCTGGTCATGCTCGAGGAGCCCATCAGGGGCAGGCGGGGCAAGCTGCGCACCAAGAGCGTGTGCTTCGCGGTGCCGTGGACGATGGTGAAGGGGTACTGGACCGGCGTGATGCCCTTCCCCCCCGATCTGTGGCGCGTGGGCCACGAGGGTGAGGTCATCGTGTTCTCCCTCGACCCCGCCGTGGCCGACGGCCAGGACCTCGTCGTGCTCCTGACCACGCCGGCCTGGGTGACCACGAGCCAACGCATGGGTATCGCGCCGGTGCGGGACCTCTGAGCATCACTGACGGGCCCTGGCAACGGGGCGCACCAGGAGGAGGTGGCGTCGGGGCGCTCTTGGTGGAGGAGCAGCGGTCCGGCCAGAATGGGGCCGGTGCTGAGAGATCGGCGGTTGTGGCGGGCGGTTCTGGCCGCACTGTCGGTCCTGGTGGCGTTGTCCACGGCCGACATGGCGGCGACAGCGCAAACGCCCTCTCCAGCCCAGGCCGCCCCGAGGGCGCCCCTGCCCGCGTCGAACGGCTACTGGTTCGCAGGTTCCGACGGTGGCGTCTTCGCTCTGGGTGGTGCGCCCTTCGTCGGGTCAGCGGGTGCGACCCGGCTCAACCGGCCCATCGTCGCCATGGCCGGCAGCCGCAGTGGCCGCGGCTATTGGCTGGCCGCTTCTGACGGCGGCGTGTTCGCCTTCGGCGACGCTCCCTTCCTCGGCTCGGCCGGCGCCCTCAAGCTGAACCGGCCCGTGGTCGGCATGGCTGCCGCCCCCTCTGGCCGGGGCTACTGGCTGGTCGCCTCCGACGGTGGGATCTTCGCCTACGGCGACGCCGTCTTCTATGGCTCCACGGGGGCGATGACCCTCAACCGTCCGATCGTCGGGATGGCGGCCACCGCCACCGGGAGGGGCTACTGGCTGGTGGCCTCGGACGGTGGCATCTTCGCTTTCGGCGACGCGGTGTTCCGCGGCTCCACCGGCGCCATCACGCTCAACCGCCCCATCGTCGGCATGGCCGCCGATCCCTCCGGCCGGGGCTACTGGCTGGCCGCCTCCGACGGCGGGATCTTCAGCTTCGGTGACGCCCTGTTCCGCGGCTCCACTGCCGCCGTCCCGCTCAACCGCCCCATCGTCGGCGTGGCCGCCTCGCCTCGAGGGCTCGGGTACTGGCTCGTGGCCTCCGACGGTGGCATCTTCAGCTTCGGCGACGCGCCCTTCTCGGGGAGCACGGGCAACCTGCGACTGGCCGCCCCGATCGTGGCCCTGGCCGCGCCACCGCCGCGCCTGGCGCCCGAGGTGGCGGTGTTCTTCTACCCCTGGTACGCCCGGCAGGACCGCGACGGGGACTGGCGTCACTGGGAGGCGAACTCGCATTCCCCCCCGGACGACGTCGCCTCCAACTTCTACCCGGTCCGCGGCGCCTACAGCAGCAGCGACCCCGCCCTTCTCGACGCCCAGATGGCCGACATCAAGGCGGCAGGCATCGACGTGGTGGCGAGCTCCTGGTGGGGCCGCGGGTCGTACGAGGACACCGTCCTGCCACAGGTGGCGGCCGCGGCTTCGGCCCGCGGTCTTCGCCTGGCCATCCTCCACGAGCCCTACGTGGGCCGGTCCGTCGCATCGGTGGAGCAGGACGTGGCCTACCTGCGCTCCAGGTTCGACGTGCGGGACTTCTATCTGTTCGACATCCACCGTTTCCCGGCGACGTCGTGGGCCGGCGCACGCGATCGCATCGGCGATGTCCGCCTCCTGGGCCAGTCCAACAACCTCGCCGCGGTCCGGTCCGGTGCCTTCGCCGACTATGCCGCGGCCTCTCGCTTCGACGGGATCTTCACGTATGACCCGGTGCGCTACGCGCCGGCCGACTTCGCCGGCGTGTGCGCCACCGCTCGCCAGGCCCGGTTGGCGTGCTCGCCGTCGGTGGCTCCCGGCTACGTCGCTTCCCGCACGACGCCTTCCGACCTGCGGGTGGTGGCCCGTGATGGGGGAGCTCGCTACGACGCCCAATGGGCTGGGGCGATCGAGTCGGGTGCCGATGTTGTCAGCATCACCAGCTACAACGAGTGGCACGAGGGCAGCCAGATCGAGCCGGCCCGCCCCTACTGCTTCTCCGACGCGCTCTGCTCCCCGGGCTATGAGGGGGCCTACGGCACGAGTGGCCCCGCTGCGGCCAACGCCTACCTCGACCGCACCCGCTTCTGGGCCGACGCCTACCGCAGGCTGTAGCCCTTCGCTTCCCGCCGGTCGTCCGCCGGTACGATGCGACGACGCCTGGCGGCGTGGCCGAGTGGTTTAGGCAAGGGCCTGCAAAGCCCTGTACACCGGTTCGATTCCGGTCGCCGCCTCCAAGTTGCTGGCCTGCTATAACCGCAGGTCAGACCCACTTTTTCGGTGTGTCCGGCAGGGCCGGTCAGTGACGGCTGGATACCCCCACAACCCCTGGTTTCGCTCCCACAGCGCTCCCAAGGCGCTCCCACGGGATCGACAGGAGGATGGAGATGGGGTTCATCGAGAAGCGCAGCGGCCGCTATCGCGCGCGCTACCGGGACCCGCTGGGACGCCAGGGGTCCGAGACGTTCACCCGCAAGGCGGACGCCGAGCGATTCCTGCGCGAGATGCAGGTCGACATCGAGCGGGGGCGCTGGATCGACCCGGCCGGCGCCGACCTCGCGCTCGCGTCGTGGGCCAAGGAGTTCCTGTCGCTCGCGCGGCGGCTGTCGCCGTCGACGCAGGAGACCCACGCCCGCGACCTCAACGGGTACGTGCTGCCGAGGTTCGGCTCGTACCGCATCGGCCGGCTCCCGGCGGACGAGATCGAGAACTGGCTCAACGACGAGATCGCGGTTGGCATCGCGCCGTCGTCGGTGCACCGGCACTACCGCACCCTGCGGCGCGTGCTCCAGGTCGCCGTCGAGAAGGAGAAGATCCTCGCCAACCCTTGCGACCGCGTCGAGCCGCCACGCGTGCCAGCACGGGAGATGCTGTTCCTCACCTGGGAAGACGCCGTCGATCTCGCCGAGGCGATCAACGAGCGCTACCGGGTGCTGATCTACCTGGCGGTCGACAGCGGCATGCCGTGGTCGGAGTTGGTCGGCCTGCGCCGGGCCAAGGTCGACCTCAACCGCGGCAAGGTTCGCGTCACCGAGCAGCTCATCCGGCTCGAATCCGGCGAGTGGCTCCGGAAGGAGCCGAAGACCGCGGCCGGCCTGCGGTCGATCACAATCTCCCGGGAGACGGCGGCCATCCTCGCCCAGCACGTCGAGCGGCCCACCGTGGCGGGCCTCGACTCGCTGGTGTTCCCGAACAAGGCCGGCAACCCCGATGATCTCGTCGAGCTTCTGGCAGCACTACTTCAAGCCGGCACTCGATGCAGTCGGGCTCGCCTGCCGGTTCCACGACCTGCGCGACACGAGCGTGGCGCTGGCGATCGCCGAGGGCGCGCACCCGAAGGCGATCCAGACGCGCATGGGCCATTCGTCGATCAACGTCACCCTCGACCGGTGCGGCCACCTCTTTCCGGAGCTCGACGAGGCGATCGCCGCCGGGTTCACCGAGCGGCTCGCCGCTGTGCGTCGCCTCCGGAGCGCGGGCTGATCGGCTGCGGCCTTGTGAACTAGAAGGGGTTGCGTATACGCTACTCCTTGTGAACAAGCGCCTCGCAGCGATGCTCAGCCGAGAGGCGCGGACCCGGTCCGGCCTGTCCCGGCGCGCCCTCGCCGCGAGAGCGGGCGTGCCGACGTCGACCGTCTCCCGGATCGAGGCGGCGGAGATCGATCCCACGGTCGGGATGCTCCAGCGCGTCATCGAGGCGGCCGGGTCGCGCCTGGCCCTGGACCTGGAGAGCGCCGACGCAGAACCGACGCTGGCCTCGCTGGCCAACGCCGTTGACCAGGTGGGGGCGCGGCTCAAGATCGACTGGACCCGCCTGCGCGGTTTCGCCGACTGGGCGGCGGAGCATCCCGATCGGCTCACGCGCGCCCTGGCTCACCCGCCGGCACGGACCGGGACGCCCCTCGACGCAATCCTCGCCGCCTTTGCCGAGGAGCTGGCCGCACAGCACAACCTCCCGCGCCCCCGTTGGACACGAGCCGTCGGTCGCCTGGAGCAGGAGTGGTCGCCAGCGGGGACACCACGGATGAGAGCCGAGGCGGCGGCGAAGACACCGGAGCCGTTCCGGCGCCGCAACCTGGTCTTGGCTCGCTCGGCGCTGTTTCGGCAGGCGGCGTAGGTGGCCGGTCCCGGACTGCTGAGCGACCGGAGTGAGCTCGAGGCGCTGTTCGACAAGCTCGCCGCCGAGCTCCCGCGCCTCGACGTCGCAGCCGAGGTGGTCATGGTCGGTGGTGCATGGCTGCTCTGGCACGCGCAGCGTGTCGCAACCCGCGAAGTCGACAGCGCCCGTCGACTGGCCGCGGAGCTGACCGAGGCCGTCGAAGTCGTCGGGAAGCGTCACGACCTGCCCCGGGGCTGGCTCAACGATGCGGCTGCTGCCTTCTGGCCCACCGGCTCCTCGTTCGATGACTGCAGGGTCGTCTACGAGCAGGATTCGCTCGTTGTCCGCACGCCGCCACCCGACGTCATCTTCGTGATGAAGCTCTACCGTGCCGACCCCCAGGATCGGGAGGACATGGTCCTGTTGTGGCCCATGTGCGGCTTCTCAAGCCCCGAAGACGCCGTGGAGGCGTTCGAGGCGGCGTATCCCCACCCCCCGGAAGACGAGCACCTCGTCGACTACGTGCGCGAGATCGCGGAAGACGCCTCCGGCGGCTGACCACGAACGATCCGCTGGCCACGTCGCGCGTGGCGAGGATGATCCGCGCACGGCGTCAGTGGGCGCCGGAGCTTTCATAAACCGTAGAGAAGTACACGGTTATCGTTAGTTCGCTTTCGCAGAGTGCCCGAACACCTCGCGCGCGTAGCTGGCTCTGAGGCCGTCAGCGAAGCCCTTGTCGTCGTTGATCGCCTTGAAGATGTCTGCGTTGGCGTCCATGCGCGACTGCACGGTGCTGAGGAACTTATTGGCGAAGGGGATGAGGAAGTTGTCGAGCGTGCTGGCGTTCGCCTGGGCCGCCAGCTCGGGATCAGCGAGCCAGTCGCCCTTGAACTGCTCGAACGGGAGCGCATCGGTGATCGTGAGTTCAGCGGGCGTGGCACTCGTCAGACCTGCAGGGTACGTCTCCGCCGCCACACACCCTCGCTGTCGGGGCCGTCCTGCGCTAGGTAGCGCGTGTAGTAGCGCGCCGAGTCCCTCGCCGAGCTGGCGTAGAGCGTCGTCACTCGCAGCACGCGCGCCCCCTGCCGCCGGTGGGCACTTGTCTGTCGTGCTGTTGGGTTCGGGAGCGGTCGAACTTGAGCGTGTTCATGGGCTTCTCGGCGTTGTACGTCGAGCGCTCGCGGGCGCGGAAGGACTTGTTCGGTGCGCGGTAGATGGCGGTCATAGAGGGTTGAGGAAGGTGATACGGCGGGTCGGCGGCGGTCGCGGCCGGGCGGAGCGGTCGATTTCGCGCTCACGTCCTTCGCTGGCGATGTCGCCGAATCGGACGTCGCGGGGCTTGCAGGGGTGTGGCCGCGAGCTTCGGCGAGAAATCGGTCTCACATCGGCCCGGAACGCGGCCTAGTTGCGCGAGGGGCTCTGTCCGGGCGCCTCGCAAAGAAATGGGTGCGGCTCCCCTGGAGTGACGTCCCCGGCGTCCCGCTGACGGGCCTATGAGCCGGTGAGGTAGGAGCCAGCTCCCT
>PJQG01000044.1:16460-22050 GCA_002861595.1 Actinomycetota bacterium | reverse complement strand
CCCCCGACCTCCTGCTCCCAAAGCAGGTGCGCTACCGCTGCGCCACTCCCCGTTCTGAAGCCGAAGACCTCGAGCGTACCGGTTTCGGCGCGCTGGCGACGGGCGCCGACGACCAGGTCGCAGCATGAGTCGATCGGGCGGAACGAGCATGGCGTGACCGGTGACGGGGTAGGGAAACCCCACCTGCGTTGCCGTCCCAACACCGAAAGGGGGCTCAAGATGTCCGTTCCCGGCACCGAGCAGTCCATGACACAGGGCGACGACGTCGTCGCGTTCCTCCAGGCCCAGCACCGGGAGGTGGAGCAGCTGTTCTCGCAGCTGTCCGGCGGCGGCGAGGCCAGAAGAGAGCCGTTCCAGTGCCTGGTGCAGCTCCTGGCCGCGCACGAGACGGCCGAGGAGGAGGTCGTGTACCCCGCCCTCCGCTCCACCGGTGCCGACGGCGAGCGCATCGCCGAAGAGCGCACGGCCGAGGAGGACCAGGCGAAGAAGGCCTTGTCCGAGCTGGAGAAGACCGACGTGACCGGCGACGACTTCAACGAGAGGTTGGAGGCCTTCCGGCGCATGGTGCTCGAGCATGCGGGCAACGAGGAGCGCGAGGTCTTCCCCCGGCTCCGCCAGTCTCTCGACCCCGACAAGCTCCGGTCGATGCGCACCGCCGTGGAGGCCGCGGAACGGATGGCGCCCACCCATCCGCACCCCCATGCCCCGGAGAGCGCGGTGGGCAACCTTCTGGCCGGTCCCTTCGTCGCCATCGCCGACAAGGTACGCGATGCCTTGCGGGGTGTCACCAAGCGGTAGCTGCTGCTCGTCCACGGATCGTTGCGCGCGTCGAGAACGGCACTCCGGTGGCCGGGAACCGACCCGAGGAGAGGGTTCGCCTCCCGATCCTGTACCAGAGTTGGCGCCATGTGGCCTTCCTGCACTGGCGCTACGACCCCGAGACGGTCCAGCGCCTGCTGCCGGCCGGCCTCGCCTGCGACCTAGTCGACGGCTCCGCCTGGGTCGGCCTGACCCCCTTCCTCGTAGAGGGCTTCCGCCTTGCCGTGACCCCCTCCCTGCCGGTGGTGTCACGGTTCCCCGAGACGAACCTGCGCACCTACGTCGTGGATGGCGACGGGAACGACGGCCTGTGGTTCTTCTCCCTCGACGTCGACAGCGCGGTGATGGTCGCCGCCGCCCGCCTCGGCCTTGGCATCCCCTACGTGCCCGCGGACATGCGGGTGGAGCCCGCCGAGACAGTGCGCTATGAGAGCCGGCGCCTCGCCGATCCACCGGCGACCCATCGCATCGAGATCCGGCCGGGCGCCGAGGTGAGCGATCTGTCGGCGCGCGACGCTGCCCTCATCGGTCGCTGGCGTGCCTTCGCCCGGCCGGCCGGGCGTCTCGTGCAGGTGCCAGTCGAGCACCAGCCCTGGCCGGTGCGCACCGCGACCGTCGTGGAGCTCGACGAGTCGGTCACGCGAGCGGCCGGGCTCCCGGCGCCCGACCATGAGCCCGTCGTCCACTACTCCGACGGGGTCGACGCCCGCTTCGGCCCGCCCCGCGCCGCCAGGGCCGAGGCCCGCACCTGAGACGACCCGCCCTTCGAGCCCTCGGCCCCGCCCCGGCCGCCGCTTGCTTCGACCGGCACCGACCGGAGGGGAGAACCGAGCGCGACATGGTGGACGAGGCCATCGCGCCGGAGGTCGTGAAGTTCGTCGACACCTTCGTCAGCTCGGTCTCGCAGCTCGAGGTGTTGCTCCTGCTGCGAGAGGGGCGGCGGCGAGGGCGGGCCGGGGCGTCCGGCGGAGTAGGCAGAGGGTGTCGTTAGACTGGTCCGCTGATGAAAGCGGTCGTCGAGCCCCTCGAGGGCAACAAGGTGAAGCTCTCCGTCGAAGTCGACGAGCAGGAGTTCGAAAGGGCCCTCGACGACGCCTTCCGCCGCATCGCCCACGAGGTCCGCATCCCCGGCTTCCGGCCCGGCAAGGCGCCCCGGCGCCTCCTGGAGGCCCGCATCGGGGCGGAGGAGGCCCGTACCGAGGCGCTGCGGGGCTCGCTGCCCGACTTCTACGCCCGTGCTCTTCAGGAGACCGACGTCGACCCCATCGCCCCCCCGGAGATCGACATCACCGCCGGCAAGGAGCGAGGGCCGGTGGCCTTCGACGCCGTGGTCGAGGTCCGGCCCCAGGTCTCCATAGCCGGCTACGGGGGCCTGCGGGCCACGATCCCCTCGCCGCTGGCCGCCGAGGAGGACGTCGACCGCCAGATCGACAAGCTCCGCGAGCAGTCGAGCGAGCTGGCCCCGGTGCGGCGGCCGGCGCAGACCGGTGACCACCTCTCCATCGACGTCAAGGGCGAGCGGGGGGGAGAGCCGGTACCGGGCATGTCCGCCGACGACTACCTCTACGAGGTGGGCAGCGCCCTGCTGGTCCCCGAGCTCGACGAGAACCTCCGGGGCGCCAGCGTGGGAGACATCCTCTCCTTCAGCGCCAAGGTCGACGACGAGGGGCCGGTCACGTTCCGCATCCTCGTGAAGGAGGTCAAGGAGCGCATCCTCCCGGAGGTCACCGACGAGTGGGCCGGTGAGGTGAGCGAGTTCGAGACGGTGGAGGAGCTGCGGGCCGACATCCGCCGGCGGCTGAGCACGGCCAAGCGCATGCAGGCCACCCTCGCCCTGCGGGACGAGGCCATCGTCGCTCTGGTCGAGCTGGTCGACGAGGAGGCCCCCGAGCCGCTGGTGCGCCCGGAGATGGAGCGGCGCCTCCAGGACCTGGCCCGCCGGCTGGAGGCACAGGGGGCAGGCCTGCCCGAGTACCTGGCGGCCTCCGGGAGCACCGAGGAGCAGCTCGTCGAGGAGCTGCGGGCTGAGGCGGTACGCGCCGTGAAAGCCGATCTCGGCCTCCGGGCGCTGGCCGAGGCCGAGGGCCTGGAGGCGAGCGAGGCCGAGGTCGAAGCCGAGATCGAGCGCCTGGCCAAGCGCCTCGGTCAGAAGCCGGCCCTGCTGCGCCGGGAGCTTGAACGGAAGGAGATGCTGCCTACGGTACGCTCGGACCTGCAGAAGGCCAAGGCCCTGGAGTGGCTCGTCGAGCACATCGAGATCGTCGACGAGGAAGGCCACACCGTCGACCGAGCAGACCTAGAGGGAGCGGAGAACCGAGCGTGATCGAGCCCGTCTACAACTACCTGGTTCCCACCGTCGTCGAGTCCAGCAACCGCGGCGAGCGGGCCTACGACCTGTACTCGCGCCTGCTCAAGGAGAACATCGTCTTCCTGGGCACGCCCATCGACGACACCATCGCCAACCTCGTCTGCGCCCAGATGCTGTTCCTGGAGTCGGAGAACCCCGACAAGGAGATCAGCCTCTACGTCAACTCGCCGGGTGGGGACATCACCGCGTTGTTCGCGATCTACGACACCATGAAGTTCATCAAGCCCGAGGTGTCCACGTTCTGCTTCGGCCAGGCCGCCTCGGCCGCTGCGGTGCTGCTGGCCGCCGGCACCAAGGGCAAGCGCTACGCCCTGCCCCATGCGCGCATCCTCATCCACCAGCCCTACGGCGGAGCCGCCGGCCAGGCCACCGACATCGAGCTCCAGGCCAAGGAGATCCTGCGCATGCGTGATCTGCTGAACGAGATGCTGGCCTTCGACACCGGGCAAGCCGTGGACAAGGTCAAGCAGGACACCGACCGCGACTTCATCATGAGCGCGGAGGAAGCACAGGCATACGGCATCATTGACGAGGTGATCACGACCCGTGAGCTGGCGGACGTCCCGCGAGCGGCGGGCGTGGCCTAGGACGAGGGGGAACGGTGGCCAAGTTCGGAGACGGCGGCGAGCTCGTCAAGTGCAGCTTCTGCGGCAAGTCGCAGAAACAGGTGAAGAAGCTGATCGCGGGGCCCGGGGTCTACATCTGCGACGAGTGCATCGACCTGTGCAACGACATCATCGAGGAGGAGCTGGCCGAGACCTCGGAGCTGCGCTTCGACGACCTCCCCAAGCCCCAGGAGATCTTCACCTTCCTCAACGACTACGTGATCGGCCAGGACCGGGCCAAGAAGATCCTGTCGGTGGCCGTGTACAACCACTACAAGCGGGTCGAGGCCGGCGCCGGCACCGACCCCGACGTGGAGCTGGCCAAGTCCAACATCCTGCTCCTCGGTCCCACCGGGTGCGGCAAGACGCTGCTGGCTCAGACGCTGGCCCGCATGCTGAACGTACCCTTCGCCATCGCCGATGCCACCGCCCTCACCGAGGCCGGCTACGTGGGCGAGGACGTGGAGAACATCCTGCTCAAGCTCATCCAGGCCGCTGACTACGACGTGAAGAAGGCCGAGACGGGCATCATCTACATCGACGAGATCGACAAGATCGCCCGCAAGTCGGAGAACCCCTCCATCACCCGAGACGTCTCCGGCGAGGGCGTGCAGCAGGCCCTGCTCAAGATCCTGGAGGGCACCACCGCCTCGGTCCCCCCCCAGGGCGGGCGCAAGCACCCGCATCAGGACTTCATCCAGATCGACACCACCAACATCCTGTTCATCTGCGGCGGCGCCTTCGCCGGGCTCGACAAGATCATCGACAGCCGCGTCGGGCGCAAGGGCATCGGCTTTCGCGCCGAGATCCGCCGGAGCGGGGAGCAGGAGGAGGGCGAGGCCCTGGCCCAGGTGCTGCCCGAGGACCTGCTCAAGTTCGGCCTCATCCCCGAGTTCGTGGGCCGCCTTCCCGTCATCGGTGCCGTGTCCGGCCTCGACAAGCCGGCCTTGATGCGCATCCTGGTCGAGCCCAAGAACGCCCTGGTGAAGCAGTACCGCAAGGTCTTCGAGCTCGACAACGTCGAGCTCGAGTTGACCGAGGACGCCCTGGAGGCGGTGGCCGAGCAGGCCCTCCTGCGGGGGACGGGCGCCCGGGGCCTGCGGGCCATCCTGGAGGAGGTCCTCCTCGAGGTCATGTACGACCTGCCGAGCCGCTCCGACATCGGCAAGTGCGTCATCGACCGTGCCGTCGTGCTCGACCGGGTCAACCCGACCCTGGTCCCCCGCCCCGTGGAGAAGGAGACCCGCCCGAGGCGGGCAGCGTCGTAGTCCGCAGAAGGCGGCGCCGGCGGCGGTCGACCACTCCGGTACGGGCCCGTCCTGCAGGGCGCTACGGTTGCCGAATGGGAAAAATCGTCAGGTGCGCGCTGCTCGGGGGGGCGGTCGGGGCCGGCTACACCGCCTACAAGGCCTTCAAGCGGGACGAGACGATCGACCACATGATGAACGAGGCAGCCAAGGTCGGGGCGGAGGCGGCCGCCGCCGGCGCCGCCGTCGGCCTGCTCCTCAGCGCTCGGAGCCGGCGCCGGCGTCGGAGGAAGGCGGCGCGCCACGCCGCCGCCCAGGCGTTCAAGGCTGCGTCGGTGGCTGCGGTGACGACGCCGGTCAAGGACGCGGTCACGACCAGTAGGAGAAAGGACCGCAAGGCGGCCAAGGCCGCCGAGAAGGCGGGCAAGAGGCCCACCAAGAAGGCGAGGGAGCCGGCGGCCAAAAGGAGCCGGGGACCGCTGGAGGTTCCGAGGCACAGCCTCGAGGACGCCAGGAACCTCACGCGGCGCAAGGCCCGCCAGGCCCGCAAG
>PJQG01000044.1:5672-16446 GCA_002861595.1 Actinomycetota bacterium | reverse complement strand
CAGGAAGGCCGGCGAGGAGCGGGCACGTGCGGCGGCCGCGGTGAGCCAGGACAAAGCCCGGGAGGCGGCCGAGCTGGCCCGCCGGCGGGCCAGGGAGGCCGCAGCGGTCACGCGGGACAAGGCGTCGGGCGTAGCCGGCCTGGCTCTGGAGCGAGCGGCACGGGCCGCCGCCAACGGCGCCGCCCACGGCGACGGGTCGGGCCCCGCCACCACCAGCGCTCCCGAGGCGCCGCCGCCGATCTTCATCGAAGTGGCCTGAGCACTCCTCGCGTCCCGTTGGCGGGGACGACCCCGGCGGGCTGGGCCTACTCCGACGCGCTGGCGTACCTCGACGGCCTCGTCAACCTCGAGGCCGTGGTCGCCGGCGTCGTCGCCCAGCCCACCCTGCGACGGATCCACCGGCTCATGGCGCTGATGGGCGACGCCCAGCGCGCCTATCCGGTGGTGCACCTCACAGGGACCAACGGCAAGGGGTCGACGGCCAGGATGATCACGGTCCTCCTCGCCGCCATGGGCCTGTCGGTCGGCACCTACACCAGCCCGGACCTCGAGCGGGTGAACGAGCGGCTGGCGTGGAACGAGGAGCCCATCGACGACGATGACCTCGCCGGCCTGATCGAAGCGGTCGCCGCCCTCGAGCCCCTGCTCGACGAGGCGCCGTCCCGCTTCGAGGTCCTCACCGCCGCCGCCTACCGGTGGTTCGCCGACGTGGCCGTCGACGTCGCCGTGGTCGAGGTCGGCCTCGGCGGCCGGTGGGATGCCACCAACGTCGCCGACGCCACGGTGTCGGTGGTCACCAACGTCAGTGCCGACCACGCCGAGATCCTCGGGCCAACGCTGGTCGACATCGCGGCCGAGAAGGCCGGGATCGTGAAGCCCGGTGCCCTCCTCGTCCTCGGCGAGACCGATCCTGGGCTGGCCGGCGTTTTTCGAGACGCAGGCCCGGCCCAGGTTTGGGAGCGCGATGTCGAGTTCGCGGTGGAGGCCAACCGGCTCGCCCACGGCGGGCGCCTCGTCGACGTCCGTACCCCGGGAGCGTCCTACAAGGAGCTGTACCTGCCCGTCCACGGCGCCCACCAGGCCGACAATGCGGCCGTGGCCCTGGCCGCCGCGGAGGCGTTCTTCGGCCGGCCCCTACCGCTTGACCTGGTGGAAGCGGCCTTCGCCCGCCTGCGCCTTCCCGGCCGCATGGAGGTGGTCTCCCGCCAGCCCCTGGTCCTGCTCGACGGCGCCCACAACCCCGCCGGCGCCCGGGCCGCGGCCGCCACCCTCGCCGAGGAGTTCGAGGCCGCCTCGCCGCGCATCCTCGTCCTCGGCATGCTGCGCCCACGCGACCCGGCGGAGATGCTGGAGGCCCTCGGCGTGGCCGGCACCCGCCTGGTGGTCGCCGTGGCCCCACCGTCGCCCCGTGCCGTGCCCGCTGCCGACGTGGCCGCCGCCGCCACCGCCCTCGGCGTGCGGGCCGAGATGTCGGCATCGGTGGCCGAAGCCGTAGCCCTCGCCCACGCCGAGGCGGCCGACACCGAGATGGTCCTCGTCACCGGATCGCTCTACCTGGTCGGCGCGGCCGGAGCCGCCCTCAGGGCGGTGGAGACCAACCAGTAGCGGCGCTTCGTGTGCAGAAGACCGCACATACCGCGGTGTTCTGCACACGAACAGCTCGAAGCGGGCCGCGTGGGCGCCCGGGTCCAGAGCGGTAGGTTGCGGCGATGGACCGCACCTTCGTCATCTGCAAGCCCGACGCCGTGGAGCGGGGCCTGGCCGGCGAGATCGTGGCCCGCCTCGAGCGCAAGGGGCTGCGCCTGGTGGCGGCCGAGCTGCGGGCCATCGACGCCGAGACCGCGGCGACCCACTACGAGGAGCACCGGGAGCGGCCCTTCTTCACCGAGCTGGTGGAGTTCATCACCCGCTCGCCCGCCCTGCTGCTCGTGGTCGAAGGCCCCGCTGACACCTGGAGCGTGGTGCGGGCCCTGGTCGGCGCCACGGACCCCAAGGCGGCCGCGCCCGGCACCATCCGGGGCGACCTCGCCCTCGACGTCCCCGCCAACCTGGTGCACGCCTCGGACTCCGCCTCCTCCGCCGAGCGGGAGATCCGCCTCTTCTTCCCCGGCCTCTGATATGGGCCCGCTGGCGCTTTCCCGGCCGGCGGCCTAGCCTGACGAGCTCACCCAGGGTTCTGGGAGGGATTCCCCGTGGCTGAAAACTTCTTCTCCGCGTTCCTCGGCAGGGACATGGCTGTCGATCTGGGCACGGCCAACACCCTGGTGTGCGTCCGGGGTCGGGGCATCGTGCTCAACGAGCCCTCGGTGGTGGCGATCAACGTCAAGGACGGCCGCCCCCTCGCCGTCGGCATCGAGGCCAAGCGCATGATCGGCCGCACACCCAGCCACATCCAGGCCATCCGTCCCCTGAAGGACGGCGTCATCGCCGATTTCGAGATCTGCGAGAAGATGCTGCGCTACTTCATCCAGAAGGTGCACCACCGACGCTTCGCCAAGCCCCGCACCGTGATCTGCGTGCCCTCGGGGATCACCGGCGTCGAGCAGCGGGCCGTGCAGGAGGCGGCCGAGTACGCCGGCGCCCGCAAGCCCGCCTTCATCATCGAAGAGCCCATGGCCGCGGCCATCGGGGCGGGTCTGCCCGTGCACGAGCCCACCGGGAACATGGTGGTCGACATCGGAGGCGGCACGACCGAGGTGGCCGTCATCTCGCTCGGCGGCATCGTGACCAGCCAGTCCATCCGCATCGGCGGCGACGAGCTCGACTGGTCGATCATCCAGCACATCAAGAAGGAGTACAGCCTCGCCCTGGGCGAGCGCACCGCCGAGGAGATCAAGATCCACCTCGGCTCCGCCTGCCGGCTCGAGGAGGAGCTGCACGCCGAGATCCGCGGCCGTGACCTCATCACCGGGCTGCCCAAGACGATCGTCACCACCACCGAGGAGGTCCGGGAGGCCATCGAGGAGCCGGTGTCGGCCATCGTCGACGCCGTCAAGGTGACCCTCGACAAGACGCCGCCCGAGCTGGCCGCCGACATCATGGAGCAGGGCATCGTCCTCACCGGAGGAGGCGCCCTGCTCACCGGCCTCGACGCCCGCCTCTCGGCGGAGACGGGGATGCCCATCGTGATCGCCAAGAACCCACTCCAGTCGGTCGCCATCGGGAGCGGCCAGTGCCTCGAGGAGTTCGAGGCGCTGAAGCAGGTGCTCATCTCCTCGAACGGGCACTAGTGCAGCCCGTAGAACTGCACTGAAGGTCCGCCCTTCGTGGTGATGTCCCGGCGCTCCGCCCGCCCCCGCTTCACGCTGCTGCTGCTCGCGCTCACCGCCGTCACCCTGCTCACCCTCGACGAGCGCAGCGGCGGGGTCGGCGTCGTGGGAGCGATGCGAGACGGCGCCCGCGACGCCTTCGCCCCGGTGCAGGACGCCGCCGGTGCGGTCTTCCGCCCCGTGGGCGACTTCGTCCAGGGCGCGGTGCACTACGGCGACGTCGAGGAGGAGAACGCCAGGCTGCGCCAGCAGCTGGCCGAGCGGGACGCCGTGCTCCTCGAGGCCGAGAACGCCGCGCGCGAGCGCCAGGCCCTGCTCGACCAGCAGGACCTCGAGTTCGCCGGTGACATCCCGGCCGTGGCCGCGAGAGTGGTGGTGGGGCCGGCCTCGAGCTTCGACGTCACCGTCCAGATCGATCGCGGTCGCAACGCCGGGGTGGCGCCCGGCATGCCTGTGGTGGCCGGCGCCGGCCTGGTGGGTCGCGTGGTGGACGTGTCGCGTTCGCGGGCCACGATCCTGCTCATCACCGACCCGAAGTCCAGCGTCGGTGTGCGCCTCGCCGGCTCCGGCGACGTGGGCGTGGCCGCCGGCCGGGGATCGCGTTCCACGCTGCGCCTCGATTACGTCGACCCGGCCAGCAAGGTGGACAGGGGCGAGGCCGCGGTCACCAGCGGGCTCCAGCAGAGCGCCTTCCCGCCCGGGGTCCCCGTCGGCACGGTCGTAGCCGCCCGGTCGGGACCCGGCGCCCTCCAGCAGGACGTCACCGTCGAGCCTGCCGTGGACCTGCGGCGGCTCACCTTCGTCAAGGTGCTGCAGTGGAGCCCGGCGCCGTGACCCGCTTCGGCCCCCGCCTGGCCTTCGTGATCTTCGTCGGCCTCACCCTGCACCTGTCGCTGTTCGCGACGGCACGCATCGGCGAGGTCCGCCCCGACGTGCTGTTGCTCATCGCCGTGGCCGGAGGGATCGTCGGCGGCGCCGAGCGAGGGGCGGTGATCGGCTTCGTCTCCGGGATGGCCGTCGACCTGTTCGTCCACACGCCTCTGGGCCTGTCGGCGCTGGCCTTCAGCCTCGTCGCGTTCGCCGTGGGCACGGTGCAGTCGAGCGTCATCAGAGCGGCGTGGTGGATACCGCCGGCCACCGCCTGGGTGGCCAGTGCCGCCGGCATCCTGCTGTACGCCCTGCTCGGCGCCCTCATCGGGCGCCCCGAATTCCTCGAGCCACGCGTGCTGGGAGTGGCCGCCGGCGTGGCCACGGCCAACGCGCTGCTGGCCCCGCCGCTCGTGCGCATCATGGCGTGGGCCCTCCCCCGGGACCCAGACCGGTCCTACGCATGACGACTGACAGCGCCCGGATGCGGCTGAGCATCGTCGGCATCGTCGTGATCTCACTGTTCTCGGCCGTGTTCGCCCGACTCTGGTACCTCCAGGTCCTCGACTCCGAGACGCTCCAGGCCGAGGCCATCCGCAACCAGGAACGCCTGGTCTTCGAACCCGCGCCTCGTGGGCGCATCCTCGACCGCCAGGGCCGCCCCCTCGTGGAGAACCGCGTCTCGGAGGCGGTGACGGTGACGGGCATCGAGGTCAAGGGCAACGACCGCGTGCTGAGCCGCCTGGCCGCCCTGCTCGGGATCTCGATCGTGGAGCTGGAGCGCCGTATCGCCGATCCCCGTTTCAGCCCCTACCGCCCCGTGCCCGTGGCCGAGGGCGTTCCCGAGGACAAGATCGTGTACCTGCGCGAGCATGCCGCCGACTTCCCGGGGGTTCAGGTGCAAGCCGTGGCCGAGCGGGCGTACCCGAACCCGGGCCTGGCCGCCCACGTCCTCGGCTATGTCGGGGAGATCAACGACACCGAGCTGGCCCCCCGGAAGACGGAGGGCTACCGCCTGGGCGACGAGATCGGGAAGTCGGGCACCGAGCAGACCTACGAGGCTGACCTCCGAGGCCGCCCCTCCCGCCTCGCCCTGGAGGTCGATGCCAACGGCAGGGTGGTGAGGACGCTCTCCTCTCGCCCGCCGGAGCCCGGCCATGACGTCCAGCTCACCCTGGACCTCGACGTCCAGCGCCTGGCCGAAGAGTCGCTGGCCCAGGGGTTGGAGGCCAGTCGCCGCCGGGTGGACCGACAGGACCGAAAGAGCTTCGTCGCTCCTGCCGGCGCCGCCGTGGTGCTCGACCCCCGGGACGGCTCGGTGCTGGCCATGGCCTCGTTCCCGACCTACGACCCCTCCGCCTTCGTCCGGGGGATCAGTCCCGAGCTGTTCCGCACCCTCCAGGACAAGGCCAACCACTTCCCGCTCACCAACCGGGCCATCCAGGGCCAGTACGCGCCGGGCTCGACCTTCAAGCTCATCACGGCCCTGGCCGCCCTCCAGCGGGGCGCCATCACGCCCGACACCACCCTGGTGGACGAGGGCTTCTTCCGCCTGCGCAGCTGTCGTGGCGAGCGGTGCACGTTCCGCAACGCCGGGAGCCGCGCCTACGGCAAGGTGAACTTGACCCGTGCCCTCACGGTGTCCAGCGACGTGTTCTTCTACAACCTGGGCGCCAGCTTCTGGTTCGGCGGCGGGCCCAACACCCTCGCCATCCAGGAGACGGCCCGCCAGCTGGGGTTGGGCGAGCGCACGGGAATCCCGCTGACCAGTGAGCAGCGCGGCCGCATCCCCGACCCGGAGAGCCGGCGGCGCCTGCACGAGCTTCGCCCCGACGCCTTTCCCGAAGGCAAGTGGCGGGCGGGCGACAACGTGAACCTGTCCATCGGGCAGGGCGAGACGGTGGTGACGCCGCTGCAGCTGGCCAACGCCTACGCCGCCTTCGCCAACGGCGGCACGCTGTTCGAGCCGAGGGTGGCCGCCCGGGTGCTGGACGGCGCGGGTAAGACCGTGCGCGAGGTCGCGCCCAAGGTCCTGCGCCAGGTCCCCCTCGACCCGAACATGCGCACGCCGATCCTGGAGGGGCTGCGGGGAGCGGTCTTCGATCCCATGGGGACGGCGGCCGGCGCCTTCGCCGGCTTCCCCCTCGACGCGTTGTCCGTGGCCGGCAAGACGGGCACGGCTCAGGTGACAGGGCGCCAGGACACGGCGCTGTTCGCCGCCTTCGCGCCCGTGGAGAACCCCCAGTACGTTGTGGCCGTGGTCATGGAGGAGGCCGGCTTCGGCGGCTCGGCTGCCGCTCCGGTGGCGCGGCGCATCCTGCAGGGCCTGGCCGGTGCCCCTCCCGGCCCGGTCCAAGTGGTCGGCGGCATCGACTGATGTCGGCGGAGACGACCACCGCCCTGCCCCCGCGGCGCACCGCGTTGTCGCAGCGCAACGCGTCGGCGCCGTGGCGCCACGTCGACATCGCCCTAATGGTGTCCGTGCTGGCCATCGCCGGCCTCGGCGTGCTCATGGTCTACAGCGCCACGCAGCGCCGCATCGACGGCGATCCCGCCTTCTTCCTCCGCCGCCAGGCCGTGTTCGCCCTCCTCGGCGTCGGGGTCATGGTGCTGTTTGCGTCGGTGGACTACCGGGTCTTCCGTGACTTCGCCCCACAGATGTACGTGGGCATCGTGCTGCTCCTGCTGCTCGTGCTGTCCCCCCTCGGCTCCAACCGGCGGGGGGCCCAGGCCTGGTTCCAGATCGGCGGCTTCCAGTTCCAGCCGTCGGAGCTGGCCAAGGTCGCGCTCATCGTCTGCATCGCCGCCTACGCCGCCGCCCACCGCGGGGATCTCGGCGCGCGACGGATGCTCACGGTACTGGCCCTGGCCGCCGTGCCCATGGTCCTCATCAACGCCCAGCCCGACCTGGGCACGGTGCTGGTCTTCCTCGCCATCCTCCTCGGCACGCTGCTCGTGGGCGGCGCCCGCCCCCGCCACATGGCCGCTCTGGGCCTGGTCGGGGTGGTCGCCGTGGCCGGCGTGTTCCAGCTCGGCCTGCTCAAGGACTACCAGCGGGACCGCCTCGGCGCCTTCCTCGAGCCCAGCGACAAGACGCTCCAGTCCACCTACAACCTCAACCAGTCCAAGATCGCCATCGCCAACGGCGGACTGACGGGCAAGGGACTGTTCGAGGGCACCCAGACGAAGCTGGCCTACGTCCCCGAGCAGCACACCGACTTCATCTTCACCGTGGTGGGTGAGGAACTGGGCCTGGTGGGCGCCGGCCTGCTCATGGCCGCCTTCGCCGTGCTCGTGTGGCGGATGTGGCGAGCGGCGGCGCTGGCCAAGGACCTGTGCGGCACCATCATCTGCGTCGGCGTGCTGGCCATGTTCGTGTTCCAGATCTTCGAGAACGTGGGCATGACCATGGGCATCATGCCCATCACCGGCATCCCCCTGCCCTTCATGAGCTATGGAGGCTCGGCCACCATCGCCTGCTTCGCCGCCGTCGGCCTCGTGCTCAACGTGCACATGCGCCGCTTCTCCTGAGCGTCGCGCTTCTCAACGGCAGCGGGTCCTCCAGTTCATGGATTTGCGACGGTCGCGGGGTGGCCCACCGCTAGGCTTGAACGGGAGATGACCACGCTCTGGCCACGGATCGAGCCGCTGCTGGCCAAGGTGCAGAAGCCGGCCCGCTACATCGGTTGCGAGGACGGGGCCCAGGCTCCGGTGCATGCCCCGCACAAGGTCGCCTGGCTCCTCGCCTACCCCGACGCCTACGAGATCGGCCTGCCCAACCAGGGGCTGCAGATCCTCTATGAGATCCTGAACGAGCGGGCCGACGCCGTGGCCGAGCGCAGCTACGCACCCTGGGTGGACATGGAGGCGCTCATGCGCGAGCGCGGCGTGCCGCTTTTCAGCGTCGACACCCACCGTCCCGCCGCCGAGTTCGACCTGCTGGCCTTCAACCTGTCCGCCGAGCTGGTGTACACCAACCTGGTCAACTGCATCGACCTGGCCGGCGTCCCCGTGCGGGCTGCCGACCGGGGCCCGGAGCACCTGTTGGTGGCCGCCGGTGGCCACTGCGCGTTCAACCCGGAGCCGCTGGCCGACTTCGTCGACCTGTTCGTCATCGGCGACGGCGAGGAGGTGGTGGCCGACATCACCGAGGTGGTCAGGGAGTGGAAGGCGTCCGGGCGCACCCTGGGGTCGCGGGAGCGGGTGCTGCACGAGCTGGCCCTGGTGCAAGGCGTGTACGTGCCGTCCATGTACGACGTCTCCTACGAGGGTGAGCGGCTGGTGGCCGTCACCCCCCGGTACGCCGACGTGCCCGAGCGGGTCGAGAAGCGCACGATCTCGGACCTCAACGACTGGCCCTACCCGAAGAACCAGCTCGTCCCCCTCACCGAGGTCGTGCACGACCGGCTCAACGTGGAGATCTTCCGCGGCTGCACCCGCGGGTGCCGCTTCTGCCAGGCGGGCATGATCACCCGGCCGGTACGCGAGCGTTCCTCGGCCCAGGTCCGCACCATGGTGAGCCGGGGCCTGGAGCGCACCGGCTACGACGAGGTCAGTCTCACGTCGCTCTCCAGCGCCGACTACTCCGGCATCGAGGACGTGGTGGGCGGCATCGTCAACGACCCGGTGTGCCAGGGCTCGGTGGGTGTCAGCCTCCCCAGTCTCCGGGTCGACGCCTACACCGTGGGCATCGCCAGCGAGATCGCCAAGGTCCGCCGCACCGGCCTCACCTTCGCTCCCGAGGGGGGCACCTGGCGCATGCGCCAGGTCATCAACAAGCTCATCAGGGAGGAGGACCTCTACGACGCCGCCGAGTCGGCCTTCTCCCAGGGGTGGCAGCGCATGAAGCTGTACTTCCTCATCGGGCTGCCCACCGAGACCGACGAGGACGTGCTCGGCATCGCCGAGCTGGCCCGCAGGTGCGTTTCCATCGGGCGCGAGCACACCAACCGGGTCACCGTGAGCACATCCGTGGGCGGTTTCGTGCCCAAGCCCCAGACGCCGTTCCAGTGGTTCGGCCAGGACACGGTGGGCGAGCTTTCGCGCAAGGTGAACCTGTTGCGCGACGCGGTGCGGCGGGACCGGGGCGTGGCCCTCAAGTGGCACGACCCTCGGGCCACCCTGGCCGAGGGCATCGCCAGCCGGGGCGACCGCCGCCTCGGCCCGGTGATCGAGCACGTGTGGCGGGCCGGCGGCACGTTCCAGGAGTGGTCGGAGCACTTCGACGTTCGCCTGTGGGAGGACGCCATGGCCGCCCAGGGCCTGTCCACCGACTGGTACGTCCACCGCCACCGCGCCGAGGACGAGGTGCTTCCCTGGGACCACCTGTCGGCCGGGCTCCACAAGGACTTCCTGTGGCAGGACTGGCAGGAGGCGCTTCGGGCCGGCGGGCTCGAGGACTGCCGGTGGACCCCCTGCTACGACTGCGGGGCCTGCACCGGCTTCGGCATCGAGCACGTGGTGGCGGCCACCACACCCCCGGCCGGCGGCAGCCAGGGCACGGGCCAGGACCTCGGTGTCGCTGCCTCCTCGGTGCCGGTTGCGTTCCGTTCCGGTACCGGAAAGCGGCGCCAGGGCGCCGCTTTCCTCACCCAGAACGGGGTGGGGGTGGGGGCGTGAGGGTGCGCTTCCGGTACTCCAAGCTGGGCAAGGTGCGCTGGACCAGCCACCGGGACATGGCCCGCATGTGGGAGCGGGCGTTCCGCCGTACGCACCTCCCGCTGGCCTACAGCCAGGGCTTCTCGCCCCGGCCCAAGGTCAGCTTCGGCCTGGCCCTACCCACCGGGGGGGAGTCGCTCGGGGAGTACCTCGACGTCGAGGTCGCCCCCGAGGCCGCCGGCGAGGTCGATCTCGCCGCCCTTCCGGGGAGACTGAGCACCGCCCTTCCCGAGGGGGTGGAGGTGGCGGCCGCCGCCGTGGTCGACGACGGGGCCCCGTCGCTCCAGCACGAGGTGACCTCGTGCGCGTGGGCCGTGTGGGTGGCCGACGTGGAGCACGAGGAGCTGAGCGACCTGGCCTCTGCCGCGGTGGCCGCCGAGGAGCTGTTCCTGGCGAGGGAGCGCAAGGGCCACACCACCACCGAGGACGTGCGCCCGGGCCTTCTGGCCTGCACCGTCGAGGGTGACTCGCTGCGCTGCGAGTTGGCCACCCAGCCCCGGGCCCTGCGGCCCTCGGAGCTGCTGCGGGCCTTGCGGCCCGACCTCGAACCTGCACTGATTCGAAGGACGCACCAATGGATCGAGCGCGACGGCGCGCGGGCGGAGCCGCTGGCCCTCCTGCTCGAGGCCACGGGCGCGCCGCACGTCCACGGGCGTGCCTCATGAGAACGAGAAGGGATTCCTCCCATGTCCGACCCCGTCCCGGGGAGCTCCGGCCCAGACCTGCCGGGCCCTGACCCCTCGCCTGAGGGAAGCTCCCCCAGGCCGAACCGTTCCCGCCGCCGAGGTTCCCGCGGTGGCGCCCGCAACCGGCCCCGACCCGACACCACGTCCACGGTTACGCCGGCCGTTCCCGACGCGGCGCCGTCCCTGCCGACCGTCAGCCCCAAGATCGGCGACAGCCGCGCGGCGCCACCCTTCGCCCCACGGTTCCCGCCGCCGCCCCCGCGGCCCAAGCCGGACGCGCCCCCGGCTCCCACG